>NZ_QEQK01000003.1 GCF_003151135.1 Abyssibacter profundi | reverse complement strand
AACGACAACGCAGGATCGCGGGAAAACCGGCCCGTTCCGTCTGGATTGCGCCTGCAAACAGGCCAGACTGCGTTGCTCGTCGCTCATTTGGAATGACCAAACTTCGCTCCTCGCGCCTTGCCTGGCCTGTTTGCAGGCAGCAACTTGGCGGCGCAGATAAATCAGCGCTTCCCTAGCGCATGGGGCTCCAACCCCGCAGCCCGCGCACCGGCCTCGAAGGCCTGGATCGCCGCCTGGGCATCCGGCGCGCGTCCCGTGGCACCGACCTCGACAGGAAACCCATCGCGCATGCTGGGCAGGCAGGACAGGCGAACACGAGGGTGTTCGGCCCCGATGTCATCCAGCAGCGGGATCAGGTCAGATTCCGGAACCTGCCGAAACCCCAGTCGGCAGGTGACCAGCGCCGCCGAGGCATCGACCTCGCCGAACCGACGCTCCAGCACCCACTCCGCCATCGGCCAGGCCATCTCGGGAAAACCCGGCAGGAAGTAGCCATCGCCGAGGGCGAACCCCGGAACCTGGTTCACCGGATTGGGGATGAGTTCGGCCCCTTCCGGGAACTCGACCATGCGAATCCGGTGGGGGTAGGTGCGTTCGCCGTACAAAGACTCGAGCAGCGTCTGGCCGTCTGGATGAATCCTCAGCGGCCGCTCGAATGCCTGCGCGGCGGCCTGACGTGTCTGATCGTCAGGCGTGGCGCCAATGCCGCCGCAGCAGATGAATGGACAGCCCAGCGCGCGGGCATCGCCGAGCACACGGGCCACATCGGCGCGCCCGTCGCCAATGATCCAGACCTGCCGCAGGCTTAACCCACGGGCCGCGAACACTGCAGCGAAATGCGGCAGATGCTTGTCCCGCCGCCGGCCGGACAACAACTCGTCACCGACCAGTACGAGGGCAATGGATTGCGAGGCAGTCATGGCGCGAACACTAGGCGGGGTCGCTCAGGAACTCAATGCCCGCATCCGCCAGCCATGTTGTCACATGGCACCAAGCTTGCGGTGCCTGTGACCGCCGTCGCCACGCACGGCAACCACCGTCCCGCCAATGCCTATGAATTCGCTGATCCGTCTTACCCTGCTCTCCATCTGCCTCGGGCTATTCGCCTGTGGTCAAAGTCCTGCCACCAGCGAGCCCGTGGGTGGGGGACATCCGACCACCCCGCCGCCAGAGCCGCCGGCGGTGCCCGTCCAGTTCGAGCTGATCGAAGCGACCACCGCCGACATCCATGCCGCATTCGCGGGCGAACAGGTCACAGCAGATGGCGACCCGCTGACCTGTGTGGAACTGGCACAGATGTACATAGACCGCATCTTTGCCTACAACGACAACCCCCAGCCCTCGGGGGGATTGCCCATCCGCGGTGCGCTCTTTATCCACCCGACTGCGCTGGACCAGGCGGCCGAGCTGGATGCCTTGTACGCACGGGACGGCGGCGTGGGCGACCGTTACCTGCATTGCATGCCGGTCCTGCTCAAGGACAACTACGATACGTTCGATGCCCCAAGCACCTCGGGTAGCTATGCCATGCTGGGGCATCAGGCTGGCATAGACGCCGAATCGGTGCGCGGCCTGCGGGCCGCTGGTGCACTCATTCTCGGCAAGGCCAACCAGGATGAGTTCGCCTACTTCACCACCGGCTTTTCCGCGCGCGCAATCCAGGTCTCAAACCCTTACAACACGGCTGAGTCCCCGGCCGGCTCCTCATCCGGAACCGGCGCCTCGCTAGCAGCCAACTTTGCCTTGGGCGGGACCGGGTCGGATACCTGCCAATCCATCCGCCACCCCTCCTCGGTGAACGGGCTGGTCGGTATCCGGCCGTCCATGGGCGTGGTCAGCCAGCATGGCATCTTCCCGCTGTCTCATGCCCGTGACACCGGTGGGCCGATGACCCGCACCGTCACCGATAGCGCCCTGATGCTGACCGCGATGGCCAGCGTCGATCCACGAGACTTTCGAACCTTGGAGTTTCCAGCCGGTGAGCGACCCGCCAGCTACACCGAGTATCTCGATCGCGACGCCCACGGCGTCGCGGGTCGCAATATCGGCGTGCTGCGCCAGCTTGGCAGTTCGACCACGCCCGCCGGGACCGGACAACAGGCAGCGCTGATCGCCGCAGCCGTGGCCCAAATGGAAGCCATGGGCGCACATATCTACGACATCTACCTCCCCGAATTCACCAGTCGGGGGGCCGGCAATCAAAACTACGATGTCGGGGACTACTTCAGTATCTTCGAAATGGAGGGCGGATCGAGCCCGCGGGCCTGCCTTTCCAGCCTCAATAGCGGTCGCAGCAATGGCCGCGAGTCCTGCACGGGCATTGAAGGCATTCTCGAAACCGGGCGCACCGGCCCGCGTAGCGCCGCTTTAGTCGCACTCGGCGCCCAGGGTGACCCTGATCAACCCGGCGCCCCGGAACAGCTGGATGCCATGGCCGCTGAGCGGGCCTATGTGGAAGGCATCATGGATGCACTGGTCGACGAGAACGGCGACCCGGTGCTCGATGCCGACGGCAACCAGGTGCGACTGGATGCCTTCGTCCTCAGCCCCGGCCCGTCGGGCGGACGCACCTGTGACCTGGGCTCGACAACACATATGGGCAGCATCGTCGTGCCGGTTGGCTTCGACACCGACGCCGGCACGCCGCGTGGCATGGAGATTTTCGTGCGCCGCTTCGACGAGGGCACGGGCATCGGCATTGCCTACGACTACGAGCAGGCGACATTGCACCGGGCGCCACCGGACATCGTTCCGGCCACCGGCACCGAAATCGAGACCATCGCGCAGTTCAACGCACGCCAGCAACAAGCCTTGATGACCGCAGCCTCGGCAGCACCGGAAGACCTCCCGATCGAGACCTACATCCAGGCGCTGGAAGAGCTGTTGGGCATCTCGCCCTGAGCGATCCGGCTATCCGGTCAGGGCGGAGTGTGCGTCGCGCGGCAACACCTTGGGCCCGTCGTCGCCCGCAGGTTCGTCTGCACCGGAGAGCTCGGCCCGCACACGCGGCAAATATCCCGGATACTCGCGCTGGACGTAGTCGATCAGGCCTTCGCGAACCAGGCAGCGCAACTCCCAGGTCCGTGGACCATCGGCCGCGGTGACCAGTGCCCGCACCCGCACGCCGCGTTCGGTGCTATCAACAACCTGCAGAATGGCCAGATCCCCGTCCCAGAAATCCGAGGCTTCGCACAGCCGGGTCACGTCCTCGCGGAGCGGCTGCATGGGCATGCGATAGTCCACCCATAGCGAAACAACGCCGATGAGATTGGAGCTGGTCCGCGTCCAGTTCTCAAACGGGTGATCGATAAACCACTGCAGTGGCAGCAGCAGCCGACGACGGTCCCAGATGCGGACCACGACGTAGGTCGCGCGGATTTCCTCTATCCATCCCCATTCGCCCTCCACGACCACGGAATCACGCAGCCGGATGGGTTGGGTCAGGGCAATCTGAACGCCCGCGAGCAGGTTTGAGAGCACTGGACGGGCGGCAAAACCGATGACGATGCCGGCCACACCGGCAGAGGCCAACATGCTGGCGCCGATCTGGCGCACGCCCGGAAAGGTCATCAGCGCGGCCGCCACGCCGACCACGGCCACCAGAAAGGCGACAATCCGCGCCAACAACTGGGCCTGGGTGTGAATGCGGCGCGCCCGGTGGTCGCCCTGCTCCGCCCCCGGCTCCGTGGCGCGCAGGTACGAAGTGCCAAGGTCACGCGCGGCGGTCACGCCTGTGAGCGTCAGCGCGAAGATGAACAGCAACACCGTCAGCTTGTCGGCAGGGCCAACCCAGGCCGGCGCATCCGGCAGCGCATCCCAGTAGGTCATCAAACCCACCAGCGGCAAAATCGCCAACAGCGGGCGATGTGCGCGGCGGACAACGCTGCGGGCAAAGCTGCGGCGGCGCAGGGCTCCGCGCAGCGAATACAGCAGGCCCGCATTGAGCAGACCGGTGACCAGCACGATGAGCATGGCACCGAGCAACACCCCCAGTTGTGGGTGCTCGGCCAGCGGCAGGGTGGATTCAAGCTGATCAATCAGATCGTCAGGCATAGACTCCCGTTCGGAGCGCCGTCGCCCTGCACCGGCCGGGTGCAGCGGTGGCGCCAGATTGTTGAATGAACTGTGGTGGTCGCAAGACTGGGACCGGACCAGCCCCTCGATGTTCAGATCAGGCCGTCGGCCAGCTACGAAAAAGGGCCGCAGAAGCGGCCCTTTTTCAGGTCAGGCGATGCGGCTATTCAGCCGCCCAGCCAAAGCGCTCGACCGTCTCGAAAATGTCGGTCTCGGAGGCGATACCGATCATGTCGCCATCCTTCTCCACCAGCAGCCGCGAGAAGTTCTTGTCGGCCATAGCGCTGGCGGCTTCGCGCAGCGACATGTCCGGCGGCACGGCAAACACCGGGCGTGAGCAAATCTCGCCAACGGTGGTGTCCGTAGGCGACAGGTTGGACCGCACAATCTTGGTGACGATATCGCGGCGGGTCATGATGCCCCACTCACCGGCGTCATTCGGTTCGACGACGATACTGGACACATTTTCCGACTGCATGAGGTGCATGGCCTCATCAACCGAGGCGCTATCGGCCACGGTAATCAGCGTGCGGGTCATGATGTCGGACACGGTCTGCGGCGTGCGGCCGGTGGCGATCATCTCCTCCAGCGGCTCGAGCAGGCGGCGAATCTCACGCTGCTTGCGTTCCTTGACCAGCTGCTCGTGGCGCTGCTTGCGCTTGGCTTCCAGGTCGATACCGCCGCGCATCTGCTCGATCAAAGCGTCGGCAAACTGGCTGGTACCCACTTCCGTGGCACCATCGATCTGACGGGCGAAATCGTAGGTCACGATCTTGTCGCGGATCACCTCGGGGTAGCTGAGCGTGATCAGGTCGGCCGCTTCCTGCCAACCGATGTATTCCAGCATCATGACGCCGGAGAACAGCAGCGAACCGGGGTTGACCTTGTTCTGATTGGCGTACTTGGGTGCCGTGCCGTGCGTGGCCTCGAACACGGCCACGTGATCGGCCATGTTGGCGCCCGGGGCAATGCCAACACCGCCCACCTCGGCCGCGCAGGCATCGGACAGGTAGTCACCATTGAGGTTCATCGTGGCCAGCACGTCGAACTCATCCGGACGCAGCAACATGAGCTGGAAGATGATGTCGGCGATGCGGTCCTTGATGACCACCTTGCCTTCAGGGGCACGACCGTTGTACTCGCTGTACAGCTCGTCCTCGGTAATGGTCAGCTCGCCGAATTCCTCGCGGGCCACTTCGTAACCCCAGTTCCGGAAGGCACCTTCCGTGAACTTCATGATGTTGCCTTTGTGCACCAGCGTGACGGACTCGCGACCGTTGTCGATGGCGTACTGAATCGCCTTACGCACCAGACGCTTGGTCGCAAATGGCGAGATCGGCTTGACGCCCAGACCCGACTCATCGAAGAAGGTAGCGCCCATCTCATCGCGCAGGAAGGTTTCCAGCTTCTTCTGATCGTCGGAGCCCGACTGGAACTCAATGCCCGAGTAAACGTCTTCGGTGTTCTCGCGGAAGATCACGACATCGACCTTCTCCGGCTTTTTCAGCGGGCTGGGCACGCCGGCGTAATGGCGCACCGGGCGCACGCAGGCGTAGAGATCCAGCTCCTGGCGCAGGGCCACGTTCAGGCTGCGGAAGCCGCCGCCCACCGGGGTGGTCAGCGGCCCCTTGATGGCGACGATCAGGTCCTTAACGGCCTCCAGCGTCTCGGCCGGAAAGTAGTCCCCGTCATACAGACCCGCGGCCTTCTCGCCCAGAAACAGCTCGGCCCAGTGCACCTTCCGGCGGCCGTTATAGGCAATCTCGACCGCGGCGTCCCAGATCCGCAGACAGGCCTTGGTGATGTCAGGGCCGATGCCATCGCCCTCCACATATCCGAGGATCGGGTTGTCCGGCACTTTCAGCTGGCCATCTTTGACCGTGATCTTCTCGCCGTCTGACGGATATCGGATGTGCTTGTAACCCATTCGGGCTCTCCTCAGATTCGTGGTTGCGTGAAGCGGGGCATCGCGGCGTCAGCCGCCCCCGGTTGATTCCCGGGATTCTAACAAACGCAGGCGGCGACGGAGACGTCATCGGGCCGCGACCTTGGTCGCAAAGCGGACAGGGTCAGCCCCGCTCCTTGAATTGGCGAATGGCACGCCGGTTCTGACGATTCGGTCGCTGCGGCGGTGCCACCGGACGATTCTGCAAGCGTTCCACGCGCCGACGCTCCACATCCGCCGCCTGCATCTGCTCACCAGACGGCGTGCGCTGCAGCGCTTCTGCCGCCCGCGTCGCACTCACCCGCTTGCTCAGCAACTCGCACACTTCGACTTCGTCCCGCACGCCCTGGCGCTCGACGAACACCGTGTCACCCACGCGAAGTCCGCGCGAGGGCTTGGCGTCCTGACCGTTAACCTGCACGTGACCCCGTCGGATCGCGTCCTGGGCCATGGCCCGCGTCTTGAACAGCCGCACCGCCCACAGCCACACATCCAGGCGTGCCGTCGCCGCGTCGGCCGCCGCCTCGGGCTTGCGACGACTCATGAACAAAAACGCCCGCACAAGGCGGGCGCTCGGGCAGCGGCGTGGACCATTAGGCCTCGACGCCAGCCGCTTCTTTCAGCATGCGCTGCAGTTCGCCGGTCTGGTACAGATCCAGCGTGATATCGCAGCCGCCAATCAACTCGCCCTTGACGTACAGCTGAGGGAACGTGGGCCAGTTCGCAAACTTGGGCAGAGACCGGTAGATCTCTTCATCTTCATAGATGTTCACGTATGCGTAAGGCACGCCACAGGCATTCAGCGCCTGCGATGCGCGTGCAGAAAAACCGCACTGCGGAAAATCTGGAGAGCCCTTCATAAAAATGAGGATGGGGTTCTCGTCGACTTTCTGCTTGATGCGTTGCAAGGCGTCCATTCAAGCCACCTCCGTCGGTGTTGCTAGGTAGCCGCCGCGGGTGCGACGACAAGAAACGGGCGCGGATTATACAGATCCGTTGGAGACACGCCCGCGACAGCCAGACGTGAGCAAGTTCTGGGCCGATTGAGCGGAACCGCTGCCGTTCCCGAGGCTCCACAATACGATCCGCCCGCCCCCGCCTTGGTGCAACGCGGCCTGAACCCAGGCTGGACGTCATTGTCATCAAGACAGCGCTACCCTATGGTTAGCCTCCATTTGGCGCGCTCCCCCGGGCGCCAACCCATTTGCTTACAGTCAAGGAGATTGCACATGGCATTCACACTTCCTGAACTGCCGTACGCACGTGACGCACTCGAGCCGCACATGTCCAAGGAAACGCTGGACTTCCATTACGGCAAACATCACAAGACGTATGTCGACAAGGCCAACAGCATGATCGACGACACCGAGTTTGCCAACGCGTCGCTCGAAGAGATCATCAAGAATGCCGGCCCGGGCGGTCTGTTCAACAACTGCGCCCAGATCTGGAACCACACCTTCTTCTGGAATGGCCTGACCCCCGGTGGCAGCTCGCCCAGTGCAGCGCTGGCCGGCGAGATCGACAAGGCCTTCGGCTCGATGGACGCCTTCAAGGAGAAGTTCAACACCTCGGCTGCCGGCAATTTCGGCTCGGGCTGGACCTGGTTGGTGAAGACCGCCGACGGTCAGCTGGACGTGGTCAATACCGACGATGCCGACAACCCGATGACGGCCGGTCATACCCCGCTGCTAACGGCCGATGTCTGGGAGCATGCTTACTACATCGACTACCGCAATTCACGGCCGAAGTATCTGGAAAACTTCTGGCAGTTGGTGAACTGGGACTTTGTCGAGAAGAACCTCAACGCCTAACCGAGACCACTCGGTGTTAGCGGGCTGCCCGGCCACCGGGCGGCCCGTTTTCATTTTGGGAACAGCTGATGACTAAACGCGACTTTCTCACGCTACTCGACTTCACCGGCCCTGAACTGGATGCACTCATCCAGCGCGCCATCGAACTCAAGCGCGACCGCCACGGCCACCGCCCCCTGGTCGGGCGCACGCTGGCGATGATCTTCGAGAAGAGTTCGACCCGGACACGTGTGTCTTTCGAGGCCGGCATGGCGCAGCTGGGCGGCGATGCCCTGTTCCTGTCCCCGCGTGACACCCAACTGGGGCGCGGTGAACCCATTGAGGACACGGCCCGCGTGCTCGGCGGCATGGTCGATGCGGTGATGATCCGCAATGACGACCAGCAGGCGCTGGAGCGGTTTGCAGCGGCCTGCGACGTCCCGGTCATCAACGCGCTATCCGACCGTTTCCATCCCTGTCAGCTGCTCGCCGATGTCCAGACCCTGGTCGAGCATTTCGGTAGCGTCCGCGGCCGCCGCATCGCCTGGGTGGGTGACGGCAACAATGTCTGCAATTCCTTTGCACTGGCCGCCCGTCAGTTCGGCTTCACCCTTTCCGTGGCCTGCCCGGAAGGCTTCGAACCCGACGCCGATGTGCTCGAACAGGCCGGCGACTGCGTGCAAATCGTCCGTGAGCCCGGCGCAGCGACAGCCGGGGCCGATGCTGTCGTCACCGATGTCTGGGCCAGCATGGGACAGGAAAGCGAGCAAACCAGTCGCGTGGCCGCATTCGCCGGCTACCAGGTCGATGAGGCGCTCATGCAGCAGGCGGCCGAACACGCCGTCTTTCTGCACTGCCTGCCGGCCCATCGCGGCGAGGAAGTGGCGGCCGGTGTCATTGATGGCCCGCGCAGCCTGGTCTGGGACGAGGCGGAGAACCGCCTGCATGCCCAAAAGGCGCTGCTGGAATTCCTGATGCTGCCGCAGTAGCGCCCGGCTGGCGACGTCAGTCGACCGCGCGCGCCAGCACCAGCGAATAGGCGGTCGGCTCAGGCGTCGTCAGCAACTGTTCGATGCGAAAACCGGCGGGCTCGAGTAAGGCGGTCAGCGATGCCTCGCTGTACTTGTGGCTTAGCTCCGTGCGGATGCGCTCACCCGCCGTGAATTGCAGCGTTTGATCCAGCCGCCCGATGCGCACGGCCTGCTCGCGCTGCGACTCGAGATACATTTCGATCCGTTCAGCCTCGGTGTTGTACACGGCCCGATGCGAAAAGCCGTCGAGATCGAAATCGGCGTCTAGCTCGCGGTTGAGCACCCGCAACACATTGAGGTTGAACGCCGCGGTCACGCCCTCGCGATCATCATAAGCACGCTCCAGCACGCCTGGCGCCTTGACCCGGTCGGCACCCAGCAACAGGGTGTCACCGGCACGCAGCAGCCCTCGGATTTCACCAAGAAAGACCTCGGCCTGTTCGGGCCGAAAATTGCCCAGCGTTCCACCCAGGAAGAGCACGCTGCGGCGCCCCTCATCAGGAATCGGCAGATCCAGCCCTGCGTGGTAATCACCGACCAGGCCATGGACTTGCAAACCCGACCACTCGGCAACCAGACCCGCCGCAGAGCTCCGCAACATCTCCTCGGACACATCGAACGGCCAGTAGATCGTGCCCGGCGCCGCATGCTGGAGCAGATGGCGTGTCTTGCGGGAGCTACCGCTCCCCAGCTCGATCAGGTGTCGGGCATCCATCGCCTGCATCAGCGCAGCGCCGTGCGTTTCGAGCAACTGTGCCTCGCAACGGCTCGGGTAGTAGTCCTGGGTCGCGCAGATGTCCTCGAATAATTTGGCACCCCGCTCATCGTAAAAGTACTTGGCCGGCAGGCGGCGCGGAGGGGCGAGCAAGCCCTGCCTCACATCGTCCATGAGCGAGCCAACTGGTCGGGCGGGAGGAATGCGGCTGATGCGCAGCCGAGCGTCGGTGCCGTCCATGTGCACGCCATTCAGAAACCGGGTGCGCAGGTTACCATCGGGCCACGTTCGCTCCAGGCCTGAACATGTGCCGGCTCGCTGCCTACCTCGGCCCCTCGATTTCCCTGCGCCAGTTCCTGCTGGATCCGCCCCACAGTCTGTTTCGGCAATCCTGGGATCCGCAGGAACTGACCGAAGCACGCCTGAATGCAGATGGCTATGGCGTGGCCTGGCAGCAGGCCGACGGCCGCATGGGCCGCTACACACAGCCCATGGCCGCCTGGAACGACCTCAACCTGCCCTCGCTGGCCGACGCGCTGCAGAGTCGCTTGTGGTTGGGCAACGTGCGCAGCGCCACGCCCGGGCAGATCGTCCACGCCATTAACACCCAGCCCTACGCCGTGGAACGATTGGCCATGACTCACAACGGCTACCTGTCGGGGCTGGCAGAAGGCGGCCGCGGCCGCATGCTCGCCCGGCTGTCCGACCGGATCCAGGCCGACCTGCAGGGCACGACCGATTCGGAATACCTGTTCGCACTCGTCCGTCAGGCACTGACCGATGGCGCCGCCTCGCTGGATCAGGCGCTCGCGGTCGCGCTGGAACAGGCCGTTCACGACACCCGAGAGCACCCGGCGCTGCTCAATGTGTGTCTCAGCGATGGCAAGACGCTGGTCTTTAGTCGCTACTCCGTCGAGCGGCCGAACCCCAGCCTGTACTGGCACCCGGCGCACCCGGCCTACCCCGGCGGACAGCTGCTGGCGTCCGAACGGTTCGACGAAGACCCCGGTTGGCGCACGGTGGACACCAACAGCCTGACCGTGCTCGAGCCCGATCGCCCCCCGCGCATGACGCCACTGCCGATCAAGACGGCCTGAACAACCGGCACCATCACCGGGCGGTGATGAACCCTGGCCACCGCCAGGAGTCGACGACTAAGCTGCGCCCAAAAAATGTCACTGCCGGGACCCTGTTGAGGAGACCAGACCCCGCATGAAGGGATTGCGATCAACCGCTGCCCAGGCCCACCGCCTCGACCGGCTGCAAGCGCTGCGTCGATCGGTCACGGCCGTGTTGCACGAGGAACCAGCGCACGATGCGCGCGCCCAGTTGCACCCCTGCCTGAGCCCCAGTGCCTGGCATGTCGGGCACACGCATTTTGTCGAGGCCTTGTGGCTGCGCAGGAACCTGCTGGGCAACGCCGATGATCTCGACGGTCTGGACGCGCTGTACGTGCCCGAGGTCTGTCCGAAGCACAGCCGTGGCCCGCAGCTGCCAGACCCAGCACGGCTGCTGGACTGGTGCGATCACATGGCCCGCCGGGCCGATGCCGCGTGGCAGCAGGCCTACACCCGGCACCGACGCCACGGCATGGTCAGCCGCCATTACTTGCTGCATTTTCTGGAACAGCATTACGCGCAGCACCTGGAAACGCTGCGCATGATCCAGCAGATCGCCGCGCTGACGAACCACCGCGCCGACAGCCCGGCCAGTCGGCTGCAAACCCGCGATCCGACGTGGGAGTGGGTCGATGTACCCGCGCAAACCCTTCGCGTGGGCGAACCCGGCGCGACGCCAGCACCCTACGACAACGAACTGGGCCCGCATGACGCCGCATTGGCGCCGCACGCGCTGGCACGCCGCCCCGTGAGCAACGGCCAGTGGCTGGCCTTTATGGAAGCAGGTGGCTACGAGCGGGCAGCGCACTGGTCAGACGCCGGCTGGGCCTGGCGTCGTCGGCTGGAGCAGGCGGCCCCGCATCATTGGCGGCTTTCCGAACAGGGCTGGTACGCCGTGCACGCGGATGGCCGGACCGACTCGCTGCATCCGGATGACCCGGTCATGGGTATCAGCTGGCACGAAGCCCAGGCATTTGCGCGCTGGAGCGGCACCCGACTGCCTCATGAACTCGAATGGCTGCGTGCGGTCCGCAGCGGTGCGCTGGATCAACTCGGTGCGGCCTGGGAATGGATGGCTAACCCCTTATACGCCTTCCCTGGCTACCGGGATTTCCCCTACCCGGGCTACACCCTGCCCTGGTGCGATGGACAGCATTACGTGTTGAAAGGCGGGTCGCGCTGGACCGAAGACGACATCCGCCGGCCCGATTTTCGCAACTTCTACACCGCCGACATGCGCCATGTATTTGCAGGCCTACGCGTGGCCCGCCGCCAGCCGGATTAACCGCAGGAATTGCACCACCCCCGCCACGTCGACAGAATACCGCCTTGCTCCGGGGACCCTCTGCTGACATGTACAACCCGCTGGACCCACCGTCCACCGATTTCAATCGCGATCATCCGCCTGCTTCCGACATCGAGCCCATCGTACGCGCCGCCCTGGCCGAGGATGTCGGCGATGGTGACCGCACGGCTGCCCTTGTCGACGACGCTGCCCAGATTCAGGCCAGCGTCATCAGCCGCGAATCCGCCGTGCTCTGTGGCACGGCCTGGTTTACCGCGGTCTTTGCCGAACTGGACCCGGACCTCAAGCTCCACTGGCTGGCCAAGGATGGCGACTATGTTCGCCCCGAACAGGAACTGGTTCGGCTCGAAGGCTCGGCGCGGTCATTGCTCACGGGCGAACGCACGGCGCTGAATTTTCTGCAGCTGCTGTCCGGCACGGCCACGCTCACCCGTCGATACGTCGACCGGGTCAAGGGCACGCGGGCGCAGATCGTCGATACGCGCAAGACCCTGCCCGGGCTGCGTACGGCTCAGAAATACGCCGTGCGCTGTGGCGGTGGAGTGAACCATCGATTCGGCTTGTACGACGCGGTCATGATCAAGGAGAACCACGTTGCAGCCGCCGGAGGGCTGGGCGCGGCGATTTACCAGGCGCGCATGGCCTACGCCAAGGTGCCGGTCATTGCCGAAGCCGAAACGATTGGAGAGGTGGAAGAAGCGCTCAAGTCACCGGCGCCACCCGACATCCTGCTGCTCGACGACTTCGAAACCCACCTGCTGGCACGTGCGGTCAACATGGTGGGCCAGCACAGCCGGCATGCCCACAACAAGGTGCTGGTTGAGGCCTCCGGCGGCATCGATCAAAACAATGTGCGCGACGTGGCCGACACCGGTGTCGACCGTATCTCCATTGGCGGACTGACCAAGCACGTCACGGCAGTCGACCTGTCCATGCGGGTGACTGACTAAACCAGGCCCGGTGCCGACTCGGCACCGGGACGCCGACAAACTGCAGCGATTCTTGCCTGCGGTTTCCCCATCGTATTTCACAAGACTGGACCTGCCATGGAAACGCTGGTTGGAACACTCAATGGCCTGATCTGGAGCAAGGCACTCATCGCGCTGTGCCTGGGCGCTGGCCTGTACTTCTCCATCCGCACCCGCTTTATGCAGGTCCGCGGACTACGCGAGATGATCCGCCTGCTGTTCGACGGCAAGGAGTCCAAGGCCGGCGTGTCGTCCTTCCAGGCGCTGGCAATCTCCCTCTCCGGCCGCGTGGGCACCGGCAATATTGCTGGCGTGGCCACCGCCATCACCTTTGGTGGGCCCGGCGCCATTTTTTGGATGTGGGTCGTGGCATTCCTCGGGGCGTCGACCGCCTATGTCGAAGCCACGCTGGCGCAGATCTACAAGGAAAAGGACGACAACGGCCAGTACCGCGGTGGTCCGGCCTATTACATCGAAAAGGCCACGGGCCAGCGTTGGTATGCCTGGCTTTTCGCCCTGTCCACCGTGCTGGCCACGGGCTTTCTGCTACCTGGTGTACAGGCCAATAGCATCGCCATCAGCATGACCGAAGCTTGGGGCCTCGCCCCAACGGTGACGGCCGCCCTACTGGTGGTCGGCCTGGGCATGATCATCTTCGGTGGCGTTCACCGGATTGCCCATTTCACCCAGCTGGTCGTGCCCTTTATGGCGCTGGCCTACATCCTCGTTGCGCTGGTCGTGCTCTTCCTGAACATCGACCAGGTTCCGCGCGTCGTCGGGCTTGTGCTGGGGTCAGCCTTTGGCAGCGAGGCGGCATTCGGCGCGGTGCTGGGCCTGGCGGTGGAATGGGGCGTCAAACGCGGCATTTATTCCAATGAAGCGGGTCAGGGAACGGCGCCTCACGCAGCGGCCGCCGCCGAGGTGTCCCACCCGGCCAAACAGGGTTTCGTGCAGGCGTTCTCCGTTTACGTCGACACGCTGCTGGTCTGTTCGGCCACGGCGTTCATGATTCTGTCGACCGGCATGTACAACGTGATGAACCAGGCCGGTGAAGCCATCGTCGAGGCATTACCCGGCGTGGAGGCTGGACCCGGATATACGCAGGCAGCCGTCGAGACCATCCTGCCCGGCTGGGGCTCAGGCTTTATTGCCGTGGCGCTGCTGTTCTTCGCGTTCACGACGATCATCGCCTACTACTACATGGCCGAGACGAACATCGCCTATATCAACCGCAAAGCCCAGCGGCCCTGGATGATCCTGGCACTGCGTATCGGCATTCTTGCCGCCGTCACTTACGGGACGGTTCGTAGCGCCAACCTCGCCTGGGCCATGGGTGATATCGGCGTGGGACTGATGGCCTGGCTCAACATCATCGCCATCCTCATCATCCAACGGCCCGCACTCAAGGCACTCAAGGACTACGAGCGGCAGCGCAAGGCGGGCACCGATCCGGTGTTCGACCCCGACGCGCTGGAGATCGAGAACGCCGAGTTCTGGAAACGCTAAGGCCGCTAGGCGCTAGCTCGCAGACTTATAGGACTAAGCGCAGTCGCTGAAAGCCCGCGGCAAGGTCCTCGAGCAGGTCCTCGACTGCCTCCAGCCCGATATGCAGCCGAATCAGCTGGCCGGGTTGGGTCCAAGGGCTTGCCGATCGCAGCGGGCGCGGGTCGGTGGGCAGGATGAGGCTTTCGTACCCACCCCAGCTGTAGCCCAGGGCAAAGAGTTCGAAGCCATCGACAAACGCGGCCAGCTGCTGTTCGTCCAGGGCGGTCAGCCGGATCGCCATGAGCCCACAGCCGCCGGCAAAGTCGCGCGACCAAAGGGCGTGTCCGGCATCCGCCGGCCAGGGCGGGAACAGGATGTCCTGCACCTCGGGCTGTTCGGATAGCCATTCGCAGACCCGTAGCGCTGATCGGGTGTGTTGATCAAGCCGCACGGCCAGGGTGCGCAGCCCGCGCAGGGCCAGCGCGCAGTCATCTGGGGAGACGCTATGCCCCAGCTGCATGGAGCCATCCCGCACGCGCTGCAGCGCGGCCCCCGAACCCGATACCACGCCTAGCATGGCGTCGGAGTGTCCCACCAGGTACTTGGTGGCCGCGTGCACAACCAGATCCACGCCATGACCAATGGCATCGAAGCCCAGCGATGTGGCCCAGGTGTTATCGAGCGCGGTCACGCACCCGGCCGCCTGAGCGGCCCGGCAAATGGCCGGCACATCCGACACCTCGAAGGTGACCGAACCCGGTGACTCAAGGTAAATCAACCGGGTGTTCGCCTGGATGAGTTGCGCGATATCACCGCCGATGGCGGGATCAAAATAGCGAACCGTGACCCCCAGCCGCTGCAACAGATCATCGCAACTCTTGCGCGTCGGCCAGTAAACATTGTCCGAGACCAGCACGTCGTCGCCGTTGCGGACCTGAGACAGAATCGCCAGCACACAGGCGGCCAAACCCGACGGCACCGCCACCGCCCCGTCCGCACCGTCGAGGTCGGCGACTGCAGCCTCTAGGTCATGCCGGTTGTGGGTGCCAAAACGGCCGTAGAACACGCCCTCCTGCGGGCGCGCTGTCGCGGCCCGAAGCTCGGCCAGTGTCGGAAAGACCACGGTGGATGCGCGCCCCACCGGTGTATTGACCAGCCCCTGGTCGCGCGCCGGGTTGCGCCCCAGATGTGCCAGGCGGGTTCGAGGTTTGCGAGTCACGGAGCAGCATCGCCGTTTGAGTGTCTGGCCGTATAGTACGCATCCGCCCAAGCATCAGGCTCCGGCCATGGATGACCTGCTCATGCGTGGTGTCGATGCGGTCATGGCAGCCCTGCCGCGCCGCCCGCCGCCACCGACCCGGCTGGAGGCCGCCCGGATCATCTCGCATCGCGGAGAACGTCCGACGCCCGCCGTCCGCGAGAACACCTATGCCGCCTTTGATCCACTGCGGGACTCGGGGGTCTGGGGGCTGGAGTTCGATATCCGATTTACTGCCGACGGCGTGCCTGTCGTCTACCACGACGAGGACTTGCAGCGCGTGCACGGACGCGGCGAACGGCTGGACCAACTGTCGCAGACGACGCTCGCTTCCATTGCACCAGACATCCCCACGGCAGCCGGGTTTGTCCAGCGCTATGCCCGGCGCTTCCACCTGATGATCGAGATCAAGCAGGAGCCCTATCCGGACGAGGCCGCGTACTGCCGAGCCCTGATGGAGGCGCTCGGCTCGCTGGAGCCGGGACGAGACTTCCATTTAATGAGTCTGCACCCCGCCATGATGGACCGCTTTGTCGACGTTCCGGAATCGGCCAAGATCAGCATTGCCCGGTTCAACATCGCCCAGATTAGCGACCATGTACTGACGCGCCGCCAGGCCGCCATCGGCGCGCATTACGCGCTGCTCACCGGTCGACGGGCGCGGCAACACCTGGCGGCTGGCCAGGAGCTGGCACTGGGATTCCCCCGCTCACGCAACAGCCTGAGCCGCGAAATCCAGCGCGGCGCCAATTGGCTGTTCACAAACGAGGCCTTGGCCATGCAGCAGGCCCTGGAGCAACTCAAGGCACAACGGCCCGTCCCGTGATCAGCACTGGCCTCCAGCAGCTGGGTCCACGATGATGAGGGCGTCTCCCAACCCCGCCTAGCCATGACAGAACATCGCGCTGACCTTCGTCCACGCCCCCACCTGACCGCGCGACTGGCCAGTCTGGTCGCTCTTCTGTGCCTTTGGGCAGCGCCGGCTGCGGCGCAGCTGGAGTCGGCCGAAGATGTCACCCTATGCATGAACGGCAACGTTCCCCAGGAAACGTTCTCGCAGATGCTGGGGATTACGACTTATGACGGCGCCAGCATCGAGCGACGCATGGTGATCCAGATGTACGGTCGCCGGATCGGCGAACGCGCCATCAACCTGATGCTGCACGTACTACGCCCAGAGGAGCTGGCCGGCACCCGCTACCTGCTGCGCAGCGGCGTGGAACACGACGATGTCCGCATTTACCTGCCCAGCCTGCGCGCCACGCGGGAAATTGATGGTGAGATGGTGTGGAGCAACCTCTGGGGCACGGATTTCAGCTACGTTGACCTCAAACAGATTTTCGGGGTGTTCAGCCAAGCCCATGTCGCACGCGAAGACGACGGGATGCTGGGTGACCGCCCCGTATATCGACTCGCGGTCCGACCCGCACAGCGCAACGCCTCGCCCTATGGGCGCATCATCAGCCATGTCGACCAGCGCACATGCTTGGCACTCCGTGTCGATTTCTTTGCACCAGACGGGCATCAGCTCAAGCAGCTCCAACTCAATCCGGAGATTCTGTCCAAGGAAGACGGCCGTTTCGTCGGGCACGAATGGACCATGCAGGACCTGCGCACCCCGAACAGACGCACGGAGCTGCACCTGGGTGATGTCCGCTATCACGCCGACCTGAACGATGCCGCATTCGATCCGCGCCTGTTCATGACCGTCGAGTAACACCATGCCCCTGTGGGCCCGAGGCCGATGGCTTGTTCTGGCGGCGCTCACGGCCTGGGCCGTGGCGTGGCTGGTCCAGTCTGGTCCTGGCCCGGCGATTGATGTCTCGACCGAGCGCCTGCAATCGACGCCTGGCCCGCCCATAGACCACGTGTTGGTGCTGGGCTGGCACGGCGACACCCCGATCACCGCGGCGCAACTCGCTGCCATTGACGCACGGGCGTCCGATCTACGCGCCCTGCCCGCCGTCAGCGACGTGAAACTGCCAACCCAGCTTGCCCCGAACATCGGCCGCATCGACGCCGCATCGCTGTCGCAGCACCCGCTGATCAGAGACCGATGGGTTAGCGCAGATGGTACGGCGCTGCTCGGCCGGATCGAGTCGCATGCCGGTACCGACCTGACCCAGCTGGCAGACGCGGTGCTCGCGCTGAGTCGCATCGACGGACTCAGCACCTCAATCACCGCTCCCCAGCTGCTGGATCAGGCCCAGGCGCAGGTGATCGAAACCGGGCTTTCACGGCTGCTGGTCGGTGGCAGCGCCGGATTCATTCTCCTGATGCTGCTGCTGTGGCGCAGCCTGCGCGCGGCCGCTGGCATTGTCCTGAGCATGGTTGTCAGCCTGCTCTGGACACTGGCCGCGCAGCGGGCGCTGGGCATTCCACTGGACATGGTGACGCTGATCGCGCCCGCGCTAACGGCCACACTGACGCTGGCCTACGCCATGCACCTCATCGCCAGCTCGGCGAGCACGGACACCCTGACGGAGGCCGTTCGAGCCGTACGCCAGCCGATGCTGCTCACGGCCGCGACCACCATCGCGGGCCTGCTGGCGCTCGCGCTCAGCCCGGCGCCAGCCATCCGAGACTTCGCCCTGCTGGCCAGCCTCGGCGCCGGGTTCTCGGCGCTGAGCGTGCTCACCGTGCTGCCGCTGGTGCTGCGCACACGTGCCCGCAAACCGCACTGGCGGCGTGGCTGGCCGCAGCTGCTCCAACCCGTACTCGGGCTGGCCGCCCGTCTGACAGCCCATGGATCCAAGCGATTGTTGTTCGTCTGGGCCTTGCTGCTCATCGGACTCGCCGTAGGCGCGGTGCGTGTGACCCACGAACTTGATCCGATGCGCGGCCTGCCCACACAAGACCCCGCCCGTCAGAACTTCGAGCGACTCAATCACGCGGTGGGCGGATTACAGACGCTGGACATCGAGATCGCCCTGGACCGACCCCAGGCCTGGATCGAGCCCGGCGCGCACGCCACCTTGAAGCAGCTAGAGCAGACGCTGGAGGCCAACGCCCGTGTCGGTACGGTTTTCACGCATCTGGACCATGCCCGCGCGGCAAGCCAGTGGTTCGGCCAAAAGGATGCCGACCTGCCCGCGGGTCCAGCATTGGCTCAACTGCTGGTGTTCGGTACCAGCGATTCGGTGTATGACCGGATCGATCGCAGGTTTCGGGTTGCACGCCTGCAGCTCAGCACGCCTGTCACCGGCTCCGGCGAGGCTGCCCAGCTACTCGACGACATCGACCAGGCACTGGCCGGTCTCCGGCGGAGCCTGCCCTCGGCCACCACCACGGTCCGTGGCAGCCTGCAACGGCTGCAGGCTTCGGCGGAAGCGCTTGCAAAAAGTCAGAGTCGCTCGCTGCTGCTGGCGCTGGCGGCCATGTGGGTGTTGCTCGGCATCCTCTTCGCCTCGGCCCGCACCGGACTGCTGCTGTTGCTGCCGAACACCCTGCCCCTGCTGGCCTTCTTCGGCTTCATTGGCTGGTCGGGCCTGCAACTGGGGCCGGTGACTGGACTGGCTGCCTGCGTGGTGCTGGGTATCGCCGTGGACGACACGCTGCACTACTTCGCGCGCTACCACGCCCTGGCCCGTCGCCGCGCAGCGGAACGTCCGGCGGCCATCGAGGCCCTGGAGCAAACACTGCTGCCGATCACAATGACCACGCTGGCGCTGATCGTCGGCTTCATCTGCCTGATGGCCACCGCTCTGGAAGCACATCTGCAATTCGGCTTGCTCTGCGCGCTGGCACTCATGGTCGCCTGGTGTTGCGACGTGTTTCTCACCCCGCTACTGGCCGCGCGCATGCGCTTTGTCACGCTGTGGGACACGCTACGCCTGGACCTGGGCACCGATCCCCAGCATCAGATTCCCCTGCTGGCCGGACTGAGCAAACGACAGGCCCGCACCTTCGCCCTGCTGACCGATTTGCAGACAAGACCCGCTGGCGCCGTGATCATGCGTGCCGGCGACCACAGCGACGAGTGTTTTGTCGTCATCGATGGCGAACTGCGCGTGGATCGAGACCGGGCAGACCGGGATTGGCATGTCGCCACACTCGGCCGTGGCGCGCTGGTCGGCGAGGTCGGACTGTTTCAGCAGGCACGGACGGCCAATGTGGTCGCCCAATCACCGGTCCGCCTGATTCGCTTCAGCAGTGCTGATCTGCGGCAGCTGGTGCGCCAGGCCCCACGGATTGCCGCAGTCGTCATGTTCAATCTCAATGCCATTCAGGCCGAGCGCCGCAGCCAGGACAGCCGCGCCTATCTCGGCGACGCGCCGACGAACTGATCCTCGGCGCGCTCGTGGCAGTCCCGATCACGACCGCGCTAGGATGCATCCACCGGGGGGACCGGTGGTGGAATCCACAAAGGGGATCGAATCATGAAGCGCTATGTACTCGGTGGCCTGCTGGCCGCGATCGCGATGTTCGTCTGGGGGGCTGTGTTCTGGATGAGTCCGGTGCCCACCAGCGTCATGCAGACGGCCACGGATGATGTGGCATTGGGCCAGGCGCTCAAGGCGCAGATGCCCGCCAGCGGCACCTATTTTGTTCCGGGCATGCAGGATGACCACGAGGCCATGACGCGACTGCATGAAGCCGGCCCGGTCGCCATGATTCATATCCAGGTCGAAGGCAGCCCTGCCATGGACCCCAAGGTGTTCATCAAGGGGCTGATCCATTTGTTCGGGATGGCCTTGCTCATCGGCTGGCTGCTGGAACTGAGTGCCAACTCGCTTGGCAGCTACGGTCGCCGTGTGGGTTTCGTTGTGCTGCTCGGCGTCACCGCAAGCTTCACCTACGATCTTGGCAGCACGATCTGGTGGCCCGTGGCCATGCCCTGGGCACTGGTCGGGGTGCTTTACAGCGTCGTCAACTGGACCATCGCCGGACTCATCCTGGCAGCCTTCTTCAAGCTAGAAGCCACCGGTGACTAGCCCACCGAACGCCGGTGCTCTGCTCCCGGTGTTGAACGGGCCAGCACAGGTGGCAACATGACGCGGGGCTCCAGTCCCGCAGCCGCCCTGGATGCATGGCTTTGGCGGCACAACCGCCGGCCCCCGGCTTCGGCCACCAGCGCCCAGGTGACCGTCACCGAGGGATCCATCCGCATCCGCCGCAGCGGGCCTGCCGGGGCATCGCCCACGCTGGTACTCCTCTGCGACCCGCCCAACATGGTCGAGCACTACGATCAGACACTCCGGGCGCTCGACGCATGCACGGCCAGCATCATGATGGAGCTTCCGGGATTCGGTTTCTCGTCTGTCCGGCGCGGGCGCGCGCTAGAGTTCATGGCAACCGTCGAGGCCGTTGAAGCTGCCCTGCAGCAGTTGGGCAATGGGCCTTGGGTGCTTTATGGCCCCTGCATCTGCGGCTTTGTTGCCTGTGAAATCGCCCGGCGGGGGCGTGTTCCGGTGACCGGTCTGGTGCTGGCGCAGGTCCCCGACGTGGCCGGCATGCGGGCCTGGTGCGACCGCATGGATCCACAGCATCGCCTGCGCAGGCCAGGGCTGGGCCAATGGCTGGGTCGCTTGGGCGCCACCCGGCTCACGCGCTTCTGGTACCGATTCTCCACCGCAGCGGAGACCGACCATGAGCCGCTCACCGCGACCGCCCTGCGACTGCTGGACGCCGGGGCCGGCTACCCACTGGCCACGATGCTGCAGCGCTGGGGGCCGGCGCTCACCGAGGAATCGCTGGACACACCCACCCTCGTGCTCTGGGGCAACAACGATCGATCGCACGCGACAACGGACCGCAGCAGCTCACTGCGCCACGCCCCTGCCGCCGAGATCGTCGAGATGGAGCAATGCGGACATTTCCCGGACCTGGAACAACCCGAACGGTTCGCCCAACTGGTCGGCGATTTTTTGATCAGGCTGTCGGACACCACCGGCCCGGTCATCGAAACCCCAAGCTGAGCGCAAGGGAAGCACTGATTGATTCGCGGCGCGAATAAATCAGTGCTTCCCTAGGCAGGTGCCGCCTCGCCCAGTGGCGGGGCCTGCACCGGGCCCCTCGCCGCGGCGAGGAACTCCAGTACCCGCGTGTTAAACGCTTCGGCACGGTCCATCGGCGTACCGTGTCGGCTGCCCGGAAACACCTGGAGCTGTGCATCGGGGATGCCCTCCACCAGCCGCTGGGTTTCGGTCAGTGGAAAGTAGTCGTGCTCGGCAGCAATCACCAACGTGGAGCAGGTGATGTCGGCCAGACGGTGCCAGATCGACCATCGTCCCAGCGCGAACAGGCTACACAGATACACCGGACGCGACCCCTGCGCGAAGTGTGCCCGCATGGTCCGCCGCAGGTCTGCCTGGTCGGCATGCGGAAACAGGCGATAGGCGATGAGGCCAGCCAGCGGCTGGACACCCAACGTCCCCACCAGCGCCACCCGCGATACCGCTTCCAGCAATTTCTTGGGCGTGGTCGGACGAAAGCCGGCCGTGCTGTTGCAGATGGTCAGCGAACGCACGCGTTCTGGGGCCACCAGCGCCATGCTCTGCGCCACGGCGCCCCCCATGCTGTGCCCCAGGACATGGGCCTGCTGCACACCCAGCGCATCGAGCAATGCGAACAGTCGCCGGGCCTGGGCAAAGATATCGTAGGGCCCGTCAGGACTACTGCCCCCGTGCCCGGTCAGGTCCGGTGCAATGCAGCGATACTGGCGTTCGAACGCCGGCAGCTGTGTGAACCAGTCGGCCTGGCTCGCACCCAGGCCGTGAATCAACACCAGCGCAGGTCCCTCGCCAGTATCGTTGTAGTGGCAGTCGGTCCCTTCGAGACGCAGTGTCGGCATGGTCGGTTTACAGGCGCTCGCCAGCGCGAGCACGCTGCTGCGCCAATGGGGCGTCGGCGGCCATCACGCAGAGACAATGAGAGACAGCGCCCTGGGCCTGGCCTTCGGCGATCTGACGCAGCCAGCGCACATCGCCCTGCAGCCGGCTCGCCGCAGCTGACTCCTTGGCGAACAGACCCAGTGCCGCGCGGGCCCAGTCCAACCGGGCCATTGATTGGGTGAACGGCGCCAGGAACGCAAAACTGAGGTCACGCGGCGGGCGCAGATAGCGCACCTCGGGGGCATCGGCGTCCAGCCCTGCCGCCTGCGCTGCTGCAGTCACCGCCGAGCGAAAGCCACCGATCTCGTCAACCAGACCGAGTTGGGCGGCATCCAAACCGCTCCAGACCCGCCCCTGCGCAATCTCGTCGACCCGCTCCGGCGTCATGTCTCGTCCGTCTGCCACGTAGCCGATGAACTGCCGGTAATCCTTGGAAATGATCAACTCAATAAGTCTGCGCACGGAATCGCCCAGCGGACGGTCTGCACGGATGGCACCGGCCAGCGGCGTGGTGCCAACCCCGTCGGTGGTGACACCGATCTTCTCCAGGGTGTCCTCGAAGGTCGGGAAGATCCCGAAGACGCCAATCGACCCGGTAATCGTCGTGTCATGGGCGAAGATGCGATCGGCAGGTGCGGAGATCCAGTACCCACCGGAAGCCGCCAGTGTCGACATGGACACGACCACCGGCTTGCCGGCTTCCTGGACTTCGATCACGCTCCGACGAATCTGTTCCGAGGGGTAAATGCCACCACCGGGCGAGTTGACGCGGAGCACAACGGCGGCCACGTGGTCGTCATCGCGGGCCTCGCGCAGCAGATCAGCGATGGTGTCACCACCCGCCGACCCTTCGGCGCTCTCACCGGGCACGATGGACCCTTGTACGGTCACCACGGCCACCTGTCGATCCGGCGGTGGCGACTTACGTACCGCCTTGAGGTAGCGACGAAAATTGATCTGGCGGAAGCTCTCGTGGTCATCGGCCATGCCCACGGTGGTCCCGATGCGCTCGCGCACGGCCTGCAGCGGCAATAGCTCGTCGACCAACTGGGCGTTCAATGCCACCTTGGCAGGGTCGCCATCGGCCGCGGCCAGCTGATCCACGAATCCTTCCACGTACTGGTTAATGGCCTCGGTGGCCAAGCCTCGCCCGCTGGCCACATCGCCAACGTACTTGCCCCACAAAGTGTCCAGCCAACTGCGGTTGGCCTCGCGAGCAGCTGCCGACATGTCGGCGCGCTGGAACGGCTCAACCGCCGACTTGTATTCGCCGGCCTGGAATACGTGCATGTTCACGCCCAGCTTGTCCAGCAGGCCGGGGTAGTAGTTGTTGTAAACCGCATAGCCTTCGAGAAACACCATGCCCATGGGGTCCATCAAGACCTCGTCGGCCTGTGCGGCCAGATAGTAGGCACGCTGGGTGTAGCCCGGCGCATAGGCAATGACCCGTTTGCCGCTCTCCTTGAACCGGTTGATCGCCACCCGGAGCTCTTCGAGCTGCGCCGGTCCGGCATAGGCCAGTGCATCCAGCCACAACACGGCGACACGAATCCGGCTGTCATCGCGGGCATAGTCCAGGGCATCGACCAGATCCCTCAACTCGGTCTGCAACGGCCCCTCACCGGCCAGCTCGCTGAAGAATTCCTCGGTCGGGTCCCGATCGTTCTGCTCGACGACCACGCCAGCCGGGTGCCAGACCAAGGCCACATTATCGGGCACGGTGACCGGGGCGCCGCCCTTGAAGCCCATGTACAGCACGCCGATGACGATGAGCACTGACAAGATGATGAAGAGCTTGTAGACAACCGAGAACAGCGTCCAGATCGCGCCGAAGAAGCGGCGCAGCAGATTTGGGGATTTGGCCATGTCTTGCGATCTCTAGGGAATCACGGATTCGTTGGATTCATCGTAAGCGATGTCGGCGGCGGCGGACATCGGTGCGTGGGCGATCCGGTAGATCACGCCGGCATGATCATCGGAGACCAGGACCGACGCATCCGGCAACTGCAAGACATCCACCGGCCGGCCCCAAGCCTGCTCGCCCTCCAGCCAGCCGGTTGCAAACGGGCGATAATCTGTCGCCTGGTGACCATCAAGCGTCACCAGCATCAGGCGGTAGCCGATTTTCTCGCTGCGGTTCCAGGAGCCATGTTCGGCGAGCAGTAGCTGCCCCTGATACGCCGCCGGCAGTGTCTCACCGGTCAGAAAACTCAGACCCAGCGGCGCGACGTGCGGGCCCAGCGCCTGGACCGGCGCCCTCGCGTCCTCGCAGGCCCCCGGCGCGCCGAACTCGGGATCGACCACCGACTCGCCATGACAGGCGGGGTAGCCAAAGTGCAGGCCTGCTCGGTCTGCACGGTTCAGCTCGCAGGGAGGCAGGTCATCGCCCAGCCAGTCGCGACCGTTATCGGTGAACCACAGCGCCTGGTCCTCGGGGTGCCAGGTGAAACCGACTGAATTACGCACGCCGCGGGCGTAGATCTCGAATCCCGAGCCGTCAGGGCGCAGCCGTGCGATGCTCGCGAACGGGTCGCCGGCATCACAGATATTGCAGGGCGCACCGATGGCGACATACAGCCAGCCGTCCGGCCCCATCGCAAGATACCGCCAACCGTGGTGCGTCTCCGCCGGCAACTGGTCGTAGATCACCTCGGGCTTGGGCGGGTCGTCCAGCTGTTCGTCGATATTCTGAAGGCGGGTGATGCGCTCGTTTTCCGCGATGTACAAATCGCCGTCGTGCCAGGCGACACCATTGGGCATATCCAGTCCGCGCGCCACCACCACCTGCCGATCAGCGCGACCATCGCCGTCGACATCCTGCAAGGCGTAGACCACGTCCTTGCTGCGGGTGCCCACGTACAACACCCCCTGTTCGCTCAGCGTCATCGACCGCGCATTGGGGACATCATCGGCATATAGACTGATGCTGAAGCCGGGTGGCAGTTCAATCTCGTCCAGCCGCTCCTGGACCCCCGACGCGTTGGCAACGCCATTCGCCAGGACCATGACAAGGCCCAGGCACCCGGTGATCAATAAATTTTGCATAAGCATGTCTCGCTGCTGACTAGGGTCTTGAGGATCGGCATGCTGGACACCAAGTTACCGTCCAGACTGGTGCCCCGCGTACACTCGCGGGTCCCGCGAATGACTACCGGTGATGTCACACCGCGCAATCGAGATGAACATGACCACACTCGTCGGCCGCCAGGCCCCAGATTTCACTGCAGCCGCCGTCATGCCCGACGGCTCAATCGAGCCGGCCTTTAGATTCTCGGACACGGCGGGACAATACCGCGTGCTGTTCTTCTGGCCGATGGATTTCACCTTTGTCTGCCCCTCCGAGATCATTGCACACGACCATCGCATCAAGACTTTCGCCGAGCGCGATGTTCAGCTCATCGGGGTGTCCATCGACTCACAGTTCACCCATTACGCGTGGCGCAACACGCCTGTAGACCAGGGCGGCATCGGAGAGGTTCAGTTCCCGATGGTCGCCGACGTCCATCGCGAGATCATGCACAGCTACGGCGTGACCCATCCAGACGACGGGGTGGCGCTGCGCGCATCGTTTCTGATCGACCGCGAAGGCGTGGTCCAACATCAGGTCGTCAACAACCTGCCGCTTGGCCGGAATGTCGACGAGATTATCCGGCTGGTCGATGCCCTGCAGTTCACCGAAGAACACGGCGAGGTCTGCCCGGCGGGATGGCGCAAAGGCCAGCCCGGCATGAAAGCCGACGCGGCCGGCGTTGCCGACTATCTGAACAAACACGCGGATTCGCTCTAAGCGCCCCCGCCCCCATTTTTATTGCATGAGGTTCGCATGACCGACGTCCAACACCATCGACTCATCATTCTCGGCTCCGGGCCCGCGGGCTACACCGCTGCGGTCTACGCCGCCCGCGCCAATCTTGAACCTGTGGTCATCACCGGAATGCAGGCCGGTGGCCAGCTCACCACCACCACCGACGTGGACAACTGGCCTGGCGATGTTGAGGGCTTGCAGGGGCCCGCCCTGATGGAGCGCATGCAAAAGCATGCAGAGCGGTTTGATACGCAGGTCGTGTTTGATCACATCAACACGGTGCAACTGGACCAACGTCCGTTCCTGCTCACCGGCGACAATGCCACCTACAGCTGCGATGCCCTGATCATCGCCACCGGAGCCTCGGCGCGCTATCTGGGCCTGGAGTCCGAAGAGGCGTTCATGGGTAAAGGCGTTTCGGCCTGCGCCACCTGCGATGGCTTCTTTTATCGTGGCCAGCATGTCGCGGTCATCGGTGGCGGCAACACCGCGCTGGAAGAGGCGCTGTACCTGTCCAATATTGCCGAGCACGTGACCATGGTGCATCGCCGTGGCGAATTCCGCGGTGAAAAAATCCTCCAGGACAAGGTTCGAGAGAAGGCGGCCAACGGCAACATCAGCATTGAATGGCACCACGAGCTAGAAGAAGTCGTGGGCAATGACATGGGCGTAACCGGCATTCGAATCCGCGACAACCGCTCCGATGACGTCAAGCAAATCGACGTGACCGGGATGTTCGTGGCCATCGGACACACGCCGAACACCGACATCTTCAAGGGACAGCTGGAGATGAACGGCGGGTACATCAAGGTGCGCAGCGGCCTGGAGGGCAACGCCACGGCCACCACGGTGCCCGGCGTCTTCGCTGCCGGCGACGTCATGGATCATGTTTATCGTCAGGCCGTTACCTCCGCTGGGACCGGCTGCATGGCTGCACTGGATGCGGAGCGTTATCTCGATCACCTGGCGGCGACCCAGGAGACCGCTGACACGGCCACCAGCGCCGCGCCCTAAGCCATGGCGGAGCAAGAGGGCGTCATCAAGTACCGGCTGGACCACCAGCCGGACGACGCCCCGGACGATGCAACCGCGTTCCAGGCGCTACGGGCCTGGCGCGCGGTTCTGCATCGGTTGGCACTGGTGGGCCAGCACCCGGACCGATACATGGGCTATGGCTACGGCAATGTCAGCGTACGCGCCGGCCAGGGGTTTCTCATTAGCGGCACCCAGACCGGCGCCCCCGAACAGCTGCCAAGGACGGGCTATGCCCAGGTGCTGCACTGCGACATCGCGGCCAATCGCATCGTGGCCCGCGGCCCGGTCAAACCCTCGTCAGAGGCCTTAACCCACGGCGCGGTTTACGCGGTAGACCCAGCCATCGGCTGTGTGTTGCATGTGCATTCGCCCGAGCTTTGGTCATCTGCCACCGCCTACCCCTGCACGCCAGCGGATGTTCCCTATGGCACCCCGGCCATGGCCGAGGCGGTGGCCAGGTTGTACCGCCAGACCCCGTTACGGGATGTGGGTTTATTCACGATGCGAGGCCATGAAGATGGCGTCGTGGCCTTCGGCGTGAGCCCGGAACAGGCCGGCACCCGCCTGGTGGCCGCCCTGGCCGAAACCCTGGCAGGTCTTGAGTCTGCACCGCCCTAGCCCCTGCCCTAGCGGGCTTGGCGCAGCGGATTATTCTGCACCGTCGCGCACGGCAGTGACCGCCGGCGATCGCAGGTGGCGATCGAAAAACGCCACCGCAGCGGCCTCGGCACCGCCCCCCCAAACAAACATGCTCACATGTTCGCGTAGCGGGTGGATGTAGAGTTCTGCCGGCACCTGCGCGGCCTGCAGCGCCGCATAGGCCGCGCGCGCGTAGCGTGGCCGAACCAGCAGATCGAGCCCGCCGTGGTATAGCAGGGTCGGCGGGTCATCGGCTGAGACATGGGTCACCGGGGATGCCCGCCGGTACACCGGGTCGTTGCCGTCGGCCGTCCCCAGAAAGTCAGAGACCAGATCACCCGAACTGTAGTCTCGCAGGTCCATGGGTGCGCCCCCGAGCACCAGCGCCTGCAAGCGGGCCTCGCCGTCATACAGCGAATCTTCCGGATCCAGCAACCCCACCATGGCTGCCAGATGCGCGCCGGAGGAGTAGCCCATCCCACCAATTCGGTGCGGGTCGACATCGTAGGTCGCAGCCCGCCTGCGTAGCCAGCGGACCGCCTGCTGCACATCGTGAACCTGGGCGGGAAACCGGTACGCCGGCGCAAACCGATAGCTGATGTTGAACACCACATACCCATGGCTGGCGAGTTGCTCGGCCAGCGGGGTCATGTCATCCCGGCTGCGACGGGTCCAGCCTCCACCGTGGATGAGCACCACGGCTGGGTGTGGACCCGCTGCCTGTGGCCGGTACAGATCTGCGGCGAGTGCCTGTGGCCAGTCGCCTGGCGTATAAACCAGCCCTGGGGTCAGCGTATAGGTCTGCTGCCGAAGCACAGGTTCAGCACCTGCGCGCTCAGGCGGTCGATGGGTCGCGCAGCTGGCCAAACTCACAACCAGCAGCATCAGCAGTGGACCATGTTGAAAACATTTCATGGCACTGCATTCGGCTGACACGGCCAGATGGATGCCCCGCCAACGGCGGGAAACCCAGGCTATCGCGGCATGGTTTTGCGATCGGCGTAGTTGATCAAGCCACGAACCACGCGGTAGATGTACCAGATGGCCAGCACGCCGTAGATCAGAAAGCCCACCCCGACGATCATGAGTACGGTGGAGATGATGCTCCACAGCAATCCCCACCAGAACGTCCGGAGCAACCAGCTGTGGTGGCTGCGAACGAACTCGCTGCTGGTGTCGTTGATCTTGATGTGGTTGATGATCACGCCGGCGATGGCCGTCAGCCCGTTAAAAGGTCCGAGCGCGTACAGCACGTAGGCGATCAGCAGCGTATTCCGATCCGTGTCCGTTCCGTGGTCCATGGCATCCAGTTCAGCAAAGTTGGCTTGCAGTGTAGGCGGTGCCCCCGGCCCGGTCCATGTCGACGCCTGCCTCCCCAAGCAGACACGGTCATGGCTCATGGCATTTGCAAGCTGCCGTCGCCACCCGCTAGGGTAATAATTCATTGAAATTCAAGGATGAATCATGATGAAGACCGGATTGAAGCTGCTGATACCACTCGCTCTGGTCGGCGCACTGGCCGCTTGCTCCGATGACCCTGAACCCACGGCGGAGTCCGACGACACGGTCGATAAATTTGAGTTGGAAGTCGATGACGACAAGGTCAAGGTCAATGTCGAGGAAGACAGCGACGACGACGGCTAGACCGCGTATCCCAACGAAAAAACCCCGGCCAAGGCCGGGGTTTTTTTATGCCTGCCCCACCGTTAAGGGGCCGCCCGGCCGGACTAGCCGGCGGGTTGCGGGTCGGCCTCGCCAGCCTGGGTCGCCTCACCGCGAAGTTTGGCAAAGTCACGCCCCAGCAGCATGTACATCCCCGGCACGACGAATAGCGTGAATAACGTGCCAATGGTCATGCCCGAGGCGATGACAATGCCGATGGAGAAACGCGCCGCCGCACCCGGGCCGGTGGCGATGATCAGCGGCACCACCGCGATCACAAGCGCAGCCGTGGTCATCAGAACCGGACGCAGACGAATCGCCGATGCCTTTTCGATGGCCGTGCGCTTGTCGTACCCGTCGCGGGTCTGCAGCTGATTGGCGAATTCCACGATCAGGATGCCGTGTTTGGCAATCACCCCGATCAAGGTCACCAGCCCGACCTGCGAGTAGATATTCAGCGAGGTCAGACCCAGGCTGACGAAGATCAAGGCGCCGCAAATCGACATCGGCACAGTGACCAGCATGATGATCGGGTCGACGAAGCTCTCGAACTGCGCTGACAAGACCAAATAAATAATGATCAACGCGAAGAAGAACGTGACCACCAGCGCACTGCCTTCCGCCTTGAACTGCCGCGACTGGCCGGCGTAGTCGACCGTATACCCCTCCGGCAGCACCTCAGCGGCGGTTTCCTCCATGAAGGCCAGCACATCACCCAGCGCCACGCCGGGCACGGGCACACCCTGAATGGTTGCCGCATTCAACTGTTGGAACCGCATCAAACTGCGGGGTCGGACGCTCTCTTCCAGCGACACCACCGTGGACAGCGGCATCATCTGACCATCCGGCGTGCGAATGTGATACGTCCCCAGTTGTTCCGGATTCAGACGATCTTCCCGCGCCACCTGGGGAATCACCTTGTAGCTGCGCCCCTGGATCGAGAAGCGGTTGACGTAGCCGCCGGACAGCATGGCGGCCAGGTTGCCACCGATCTCCTGCATCGACAGTCCCATGGCTGCGACCTTGTCGCGGTCGATTTCCACCTCGACCTGCGGCTTGTCGATACGCAGGTCGGTCTGAGTGAAGATGAACAGACCCGACTCGCGCACCCGCTGCATGAACTCCTGCAGCACTTCATAAATCGCCAGCGATTCGTCGGTGGAACCGATGATGAACTGCACGGGGAATCCGCTGCCGGCACCGGGCAGCGGTGGCGGAATGAACGCCGCCGTATCCAGACCGGGAATCTGCCCGATGACGCCCTGCAACTCCTGCTGCACCTGCTTGTTGCTCTTGTCTCGCTCGCTCCAGGGTTTCAGCGCCGCCCCGGTGATCGCCGAGTTCACCGCCGGGCCCGAGAAACCCACCCCATTGATCTGGAAAATGTTCTCGACCGCCGGGTTCTCAGCAATGCCATTGGCCATCTGCTCGGTCCACAGCGTGGTCTGATCGATGGTGGCATTGGGCGCGCCCGTGGACAGCATGAAGACGATGCCCTGGTCCTCTTCCGGCGCCAGTTCGCTATTCGACGAGGTAAAGAGGAAGTAGCAGGACACCAGCACCACCCCGCCGAACACCAGAATGACCGGCACGGTGTTCAATGCACCATGCAGGCGTCGCTCGTAGCTGTTCTCCAGCTTGGTGAACTGGCGATCCAGGAAACTGGCGAAACGCCCCTGGTTCTCGCTGTCGTGCGGCTTGAGCAGCTTGGCGCACATCATCGGCGACAAGGTCAACGCGACAATGCCGGAAATCAGGACGGCGCCAGCCAGCGTGAACGCAAACTCGATGAACAAGGTGCCGGTGAGGCCACCGAGCAGACCGATGGGTGCGTACACCGCGACCAACGTGATCGTCATGGCCACGATGGGACCACCCAGTTCCCGCGCGCCCTTGAGCGCTGCCGCCTGGGGCTGCATGCCCTCCTCGATATGCCGGTGGATGTTCTCCACGACAATGATGGCGTCATCCACCACCATGCCGATGGCCAGCACCAGCGCGAGCAAGGTCAGCAGGTTGACGGAGAACCCCATGATCAACATGACGAAGCCGGCTCCCAGCAACGACAGCGGTACCGCGACGGCCGGAATGATGACGCTGCGCACGCTGCCCAAGAACAGGAAGATGACCACGATGACGATCACCATCGCCTCGATAAGCGTTGCCCGCACCTCGGAGATCGCGTCCTCGATGTAGCGAGTCGCATCGTAGGGAATGTCTGCGTCCAAGCCCTCGGGGAACTGCTCGACAATCCGGGGGAAGATTTCGCGGACGTCAGCAATCACATCGAGCACATTGGCGCCGGGCACGACGTTAATGCCGATGAACGTGGCGTTCTGCTGGTTGAATCGCACGTCCACGTCATAGCTCTCGGCACCAAGCACGACCGTGGCCACGTCTTCCAGACGGACCAGCGTGTCGCCGTCATCCCGGATCACCAACTGCCGGAACTCATCGGCCGTGTGCAAATCGGTGGCGGCGGTCAGATCGACGGAAATCATCGATCCCTTGGTCTGACCTACTGCGGCCAGCACGTTGTTGCTCGCCAGCGCTGCGCGGACATCGGCGGGCGTCACGCCCAGCCCGGCCATGCGCTCCGGCTGCATCCAGATGCGCATGGCAAAGGTCCTGGCTCCAAGGATCTCCGCCTTTTGCACGCCCTGCACCGTCTGCAGCTTGGGCTGCACGACCCGTGTCAGGTAGTCGGTGATCTGGTTGTTGTCCAGCACATCGGAGAAGAAGGACATGTACATCGTTGCCGTGGTCTCACCCACGGTCAGGTCGATGGTCGGGTCCTCGGACTCCGCTGGTAGCTCCGCACGGATCTTGTTGACCTTGGAGGTGATCTGCGTGAGCGCCTCATAGGCGTCGTAGTTGAGCTTCAGGTTCGCCTGAATCGTTGATACACCCTGCTGGCTGAACGACTGCAAATAGTCGATCCCGTCGGCACTGGCGATCTCGCGTTCCAAGGGCGTTGTGATGAAGCCCTGGACCAGCTCCGCATCGGCCCCGACATAAATCGTCGTCACGGTAATGACGGCGTTTTCGGCCTGCGGATACTCCTGCACGGTGAGCGACTGGTAGGCACGCAGCCCCACCAGGGCAATCAGCAGGCTGACCACCGAGGCCAGGACCGGCCGTCGGATGAAGATGTCTGTAAATGCCATGACGGCCGCCTATTTGTTCGCCGGAGTGGGGTTCGGGCTGTTGTCCGGCTGTACCTTGTTGTTGATGTTCAGCCGGGAGCCGTTACGCAGCTTGAGCTGGCCCGAGGTGACGATCTCCTCGCCGGGCGACACACCACTGAGCACGGCGACCTGGTCGCCGCGACGCTCACCCAGCTCCACGAACACCCGATTGGCGATCTGACTGGCCTGGCCATCTTCGCCGGCTTCTCCCGCGTCGACCCGATATATCGAATCACCGTAGGGGTTGTAGGTAATGGCCGTGGCCGGCAGGGTCACGAATCGCTCGATCTGCGGCAGCACGACGTCCAGCCGGGCGAATTGCCCCGGACGCAAACGCCGTGAGACGTTGTCGACCCGTGCCTCCACAGCAAAGTTGCGCGTCGCCTGATCCACACTGGGTTCTATGGCGGTGATGTGTCCGGTGAACGCGGTCTCGCTGGCGCTGCTCACCGTGAGCCGGACGATCTGGCCGGTCTCGATTTCGCCCAGGCGCTGCTCAGGCAAGGTGAAGTCCACAAGAATGGGATCCAGCTGCTGCAAAGAGACGATCCCGGTGCCTGCGGCCACGTACTGCCCGATGTCGACCCGACGGATGCCCACCTCGCCGTCGAAGGGCGCCTTGATGGCTTTTTTGGCAATCGTCGCCTTCTGGCTTTCGATCTGCGCTTCCAGCTGGGCGGCATTGGCCTTGGCTGCATCCAGGTCTGCCTGGGCATTGGTGCCTCGACGACGTAGCTCGTTCTGGCGCTGCAGGTCTGAGCGGGCAAGCCGGAGCTGCGCCTCCAGCGCGGCCAGTTGGGCGCGATCCGTGGAGGTATCCAGCTGCACCAGCAGGTCTCCGCGCTGCACCCGTTGGCCGGAATCAAACGCGATGTTCTCGACCACACCCGGCAGCTCGGCCGAGACCATGACGCCATTCACCGCACGCAGTGTCCCCACGGCAGGGATGGTCGGCTCCCAGACGGATTCCTCGGCAACCGTTGTCGTCACTGTAACCGGCGGCGGCTGCATGTTCGCGAAGTACTTGGTCATCTGGGCGTTCATGAACGCCTTGAAGCCAAAGATGCCGCCGAACACGAGCCCCAGCCCGAGCAGGACGATGATGAGACGCTTGGTCATTCTGAACTCCCGGTTTCCTTTCCGGTGAACACCGCGTCGATCAAGGGCAGATCGTTATCGGTGACTGTTCCGGCTGCTAATTTCAAGTCGATGACGGCGACGACGTAGTCGTAGCGCGCCTGGTTAAAGGATTGCTGGGCCTGCAATGCCGCGCGTTCGGCTGCCAGCACATCGGATAGCGTCCGGCTGCCAACCTCGTAGCCATCGCGTACAGCGGCCAGCGCGGCCGCGGTGGAGGCCACCGCCTTGCGGCGCGCGGCAATGCGACGCTTGGATGCCCGCACGGTGCGCCAGGCGGTGCGGACCTCCGACTCGGCCAGCTCCAGTGCACGGCGTAGCTCTTCGGTGCGCTGCAAATAAGTCGCGCGCGCCGATTCGATTCGGGCCCGGGTCACCCCACCGGTGTAAAGCGGTATGGTCAGTTCCAGACCGATCCGACCTTCCTCGGCATCCTGGCCGATCACGGATTCGGACGTGTCATTGCGGTTGTAGCTGGCGGCCAGGTCCAGCTGTGGATACCGATCCGCCTCGTTGGTTCTCATGTCCAGCCGCGCCAGCTCGGCAGCCAGCCGCGCCGCGACCACGTTGGTGTTGCGCTCCTGAGACGCGGCCAACCAGTCCGCAAGCGGGACGGAAACAATTGGTTCCAGCGCCTCGACGTTCTTAACGTGTGCCAAATCAAAAGATGCAGTGCCAATCATCCGGGCCAACTGGTCAACGGCATCGTCCAGGGCCAGCTGGGCGTCGATCAGGCTGGCCTCGGCGAGGTCTTGCTCGGCCTCAGCCTCGCGCAGCCCGGTGACGGCGATCGCGCCGACATCGACCTGGTCCCGCACCTGGCTGAGCTGGCGGCTGACTGCAGTCTTGGTCGCCCGCGCCGTTTGCAGCGCGTCCTCGGCGGCCAGCACACCGGTATAGGCCGTTGCGACTCTGCCCACCAGCTCCTGGCGTACACGCTTAAGCCGGACCTCTGCGGCGATCACCTCGACCTTCCCCACCTCGAGTCGATTGAGCAGATCCCAACGGAAGAGTGGCTGACGCAGCGACAAGCCGTAGGTATAGGCGTCGTAGTTCTGCTCCAGCTTGCCGCCAGACCCGGCGGTGAAGAACTCCGACTCGATCTCGCTGTCGATGCGCGCCGCGCTGCCGGTCGCCGTTACGGTGGGCAGCAGCGTGGCCCGGCGCAACCGGTAGGCGTTCAGCCCGGCGGCTTCTTCTGCCTCGGCGGCGCCAAGCACGGGATCATGGGCCAGTGCCAGCGCCCAGATGTCGTCAGGCGATTGCGGGCCGTCTCCGGCCTGCGCCGTCGTCACGGCGGTGCCTGCGGCCAGACTCAGCATCCAGACCGTCAGAAAGCGAAGGATCATCGTGAATCTCCAGAATCGTCCCTTTGCGACCGGTGCGCCGGTTGATGGTCCGGAAAGACCTCGGCATGCAAGCGGTCAAAAAATGCGTAGAGCGCCGCGTCATCCTCGGCGTTCTGCAGCGGCTTCCAGTTCAGGCCATTGAGCATGACCTGATAATTTCTCGCCAAGATGACATAGGGATCCCGCATCTCGAATCGCTCGAGAATGCCTGCCGCATGCGTCACGGTGTGCGTCCCGGCCGACATGGTCCAGAACGAGAATGAGATCTGCTGCGGTGATCGGGTCCCCGGGACCAAATCGCCCGCCGCGATCGCATCATCGACGACAGAGAGAATGGCGTTGCCGCAACCCTCGCCCTTGCTCATCATCGCCTCGCGCACATCCGGTGTGGCCCGATCCCAGATGTCGACCGCCTTGGCGAGCTGCTCAATCCGGAAATGGTCCGGATAGGCATTCACCAGCAACCAGTCGGCGTAGCCCATGCCGGCCATCCGATCCCGACTGCAGGCCGCCCATGCGGCCACTCGCTCAAAGAACCGCGACCGCAGCTCGACGCCTTCTGCAGCCAGTCGGAACAGGATGTCTTCCTTGCAGCGGAAGTGATGGTAGAGCGTCCCCGTCGCATATTCGGCACGGCGGGCCAACTCGGCCATCTGCAGATTGAGAAACCCCACCTCCCGCACCAGATCACGGGCATGATCGAGGATGCAGCGCTCTCGCGCCGCGAACTCCCGCTCGCGTCGGCTCAGGGTGGTCATGGAATAAATATGAACGAAGTTCTAACTATGAACGACGTTCATTAGATCACGACTCCACCGACTCGGACAAGCGCTTTCCTAAGATTGTGCGCCGCTTTCACGCAACTCTTGGCAAGCCTTGCAGTCGGATTTTTAGGGACGGCCGCATCCACAGCCGCGGCTAACCAGACACTTGATGCAGGATCCGATCACACATGACATGCCGTTTCACGGTGACACTCACCATCTTGCTGACCTGGACATGTCAGGCAGCCGCCCAGCCCGCCGGCCTCCCTGTCGAGCCCCCTCCTCCGGCCGACGCCACCCAGCAGACCAGCGCGGCCTTTGCCATCCGCGTGGGCGATGAGGTGGTGCCCTACCCCGTGTTCGGGATTTACGTGATGCCTGGCGAGCAACGCGCCATCCAAGCCGTTCTGCAGACCGAGCCATCCCGGTTCGAGGTGACGGCAAGCGACGGCACGCTTCGCCCCCCTGCGCCCGACGACAGCGCGACCGATGCTGGGATCTGGACCTGGACGGCCCCCGACCGGCCTGGCGCGCAGACCGTCACCATCCAACGTCAGCCCGATGGCGCCCTGATCACGCTTCACGCTCTGGTGATGACACCCGCCAGCCAGGTTCAGCAGGGCCGACTCAATGGTTTCCGCGTGGGTCACTACCCCGATAAACCACTGAACGGGCGAGCCATCTACGCGGCGCCCCAGGGTTTCGTGGAGGTCACGGCGGAGACTGCAGCACTTCGCGTCTCCCCCCATTTTCAACTCGGGGAGTTCGTGGCGAAGCAGGTCGGTGGCTTTCCCAAATACGTCGTGCTGCGCGAACGCCTACTCCTTAAGCTTGAAATGATTGTCGAGCAGTTGGCGGATGCCGGGTATCAAGCCTCCGGGCTGCACATCATGAGCGGCTATCGCACGCCGTACTACAACCGAAGCATCGGCAATGTCCCCTATAGCCGGCATGTCTGGGGGGGCGCTGCCGACATCTTTGTCGACGAGGCGCCCCGCGACGGCATGATGGATGACCTGAACGGTGATGGCCGTATCAACACCGCGGATGCGCGAGTGATTTACGACCTCATCAATGAATTGTCGACCGAGCGCTGGTATCAACCCTTCATCGGGGGCATGGGGCTTTACGGCCCGAAACCCGGCATCCGTGGCCCGTTTGTGCATGTCGATGTCAGGGGATACCGGGCGCGCTGGTAACCCAGGAACATGCGCCGACGCCGGCCTTGGCCTAGGCTTGTGCGCATGAACAAACTCTCTGAATGGACTCGTCGGGACCGAATCCCCGCATGGATTTTGCTCGCCCTGCTGCTGGCCGGATGCCAGCCCCAGGCGGATGAAACCGAGGCGCGGTCGGCATTCCGATCCGCCTTACAAGCCCAATTGTCAGACCAGCCTCGGCCTGTGGTCGACTTCTACGCCGAGCGCGGTCACCGGCCACTTTGGCTGCACCTGGATCGCGGATGGCTGGGTGGTGCGGGCTGGACCGATCAGGCCAACGAGCTGCTTGACGCCATCGAAACGGCAGAAACCCATGGACTGCCCCGCGCTCGCTATACCCCCCAAGCCCTGCAGACCCGACTGGCGGACCCACCGCCGGATGCCGCCAGCGCACGCGCCGAAGCTGAATGGGCCCTGACCGAGCGCTATTTGCGACTGGCCAGCGACTACAGTCGGGGGCGGTTTGACGATGACGCCCAGACCAGCGCCTGGCATATCGCCCGCCCTAGCTTCTCGGCGGCCGCCGCACTACAGGCGCTGACCGAAGCGGGGGTCACCGACGCCCTGGCCGCGATGCCGCCCCAATCTGACCTCTATGCCCGACTCCGGGACGCCCGCCCCCAACTGCTGCGCATCATCCAAGACGGAGGTTGGCCAACCATCGAAGCCCAGGGGCTGATTCAACCGGACGATCGCCATCCGGCGGTCCCTGCCCTACGCAAGCGCCTGATTATCGCAGGGGACCTGGCAGCCACCCATGCACGTGACGAGACGGCCGAGGATGCAGCGCTTTACGACAAGACAACCGTCGACGCCTTTATCCGCTTTCAGCGGCGCCACGGCATCGAGGCCGACGGCATCATCGGTGAGGAAGCCCGCTCGATGCTCAACTACACGGCGACGCAACGGCTGGAGCAGGTCGACGCCAATCTTGAGCGCCTGCGCTGGTTACCGCGCACACTGGGTGATGACCGAATCATGGTCAATATCGCGGCATACACCTTGGAGGCCTACCGCGACGGCCAGGCCAGCCTGAGCATGCCGGTCATCGTCGGGGAGGAACAACATCAGACACCGGCGTTTGACGACCGACTGGAGTATGTCGAGATCAACCCCTACTGGACGGTCCCCAACTCCATTATCGTCAACGAAATGGCCCCCAAGATCGCAGATGACCCCCAGTATCTGGCCGATCGCAACATGATTGTTCAGGCCGACTGGCCTCTGGATGCTGAGATCATCGATCCGGCCACGATCGACTGGTCAAGCTACAGCCGCGCCGACGCCCGATTTCCGCATGTGCTGCGCCAGAAGCCGGGCCCGGACAACGCGCTGGGTCGGATCAAGTTCATGTTTCCCAACCAGTTTTCGATCTACCTGCACGAACGCCGGCCCAGCACCTGTTCGAAGAAGCCGACCGGACATTCAGCCACGGCTGCATTCGAGTGGCTGAACCCTTGGCGCTGGCGGACTTCGTCTTCGCCAACACCGATGGCTGGGATCGCGAGCGCGTTGCCGAGACCATCGAGTCGGCCCAACACACCCGCGTGGATCTGCCCGACCCGGACCGGCTGCCCGTTTTCATCTACTACAGCACCGCTTGGGCAGATGCCGACGGTGTGCTGCATTTTCGACCGGACCGCTACCAGCGCGACGCCAGCCTGATGCTGGCGTTTCGCCGGGCTCGGGGACAAACGCCCGACGTGTAACCACGGCCTGGGCGCTGGCGAGCACCAGCGCCCAGGGTCCGCCGCCTAGGCCGCGTCGGCACCGTCCGTGTTGCCGGCATCGCGGAACACCCAGCGATTCAGGCGTTTGACAAACGCGGCCGGATCGGTGAGCTGGCTGCCTTCGGCCAACACGGCCTGCTCGTAGAGCATGCGCGACAAATCATCGAACTGCTCACCCTGATCCAGCTGCTTCAGGGTCTCGAGAATCGGATGCGTTGGGTTAACCTCCAGAATCGGCTTGCTACCCGGCATGCCGGATTCGCCCGCCTGCTTGAGCAGTTGCTCCAGGTGTCGAGACATGGCGTGCTCACCCACGACCAGACAGGCCGGGGACTCGGTGAGACGCTGAGACAGACGCACCGATTCGACATCCGCCTCCAGAGATGTGCCCAGACGCTCCAGCGTGTCCTTGTACAAGGTTTCCAAGCGGGCCTGTTCGGCTTCTTCTTTCGGGTCGGTCACCACCGACTGGAGATCCGCCTCGCCGCGGGCCACCGAGACCAGTTGCTTGTCCTTGTACTCGGTCAGATGGCCGACCACCCATTCGTCCACGCGGTCGGTCAGCAGCAACACCTCGACGTTCTTCTTGGCGAAGCCTTCGATATGTGGACTGGACTTGGCCGTCGCGAGGTTCTCTGCGGTCAGGTAGTAAATCTTGTCCTGGCCTTCCGGCATCCGCTCGATATAGGCATCCAGCGTCGTGGTGCCCTCTTCATGGGTGGTATGCCAACGTGCCAAGCCCGCGATGCGCTCACGCTGCCCGGCGTCTTCGACGATCCCCTCCTTGATGACCGGACCAAAGGTCTCCCAGAAACTGGCGAACTGCTCGGCGTCGTCCTTGGCCAAGCCCTGGATCATGTCCAGCGCGCGCTTGGTAATCGCCGAGCGCAGCTTGTCCACCACGCGGCTGGACTGCAGCAGTTCACGGGACACATTCAGCGGCAGATCGTTGGAATCCACGACGCCGCGAACAAACCGCAACCAGGTCGGCAGCAGCTGTTTCGCGTCGTCCATGATGAACACGCGCTTCACGTAAAGCTTGAGGCCGTGATTGGACTCCCGGTCCCACAGGTCAAACGGTGCACGCTTGGGCAGGTAGACCAGCGACGTGTAGTCCTGATTGCCCTCCACCCGGTTGTGGGCCCACCGTAGCGGATCTTCAAAGTCGTGGGCGACCGACTTGTAGAATTCGATGTATTCCTCGTCGGAGATGTCCGACTTGGCACGCGTCCACAGCGCGGAGGCCGCATTAATGGTCTCCCACTCCTCGGTGGGCTGGCCCTCATCATCCGCCTTGCGCATGCGCACCGGCAGTGCGATGTGATCGGAGTAGCGTTTGACGATATGTCGCAGCCGCATCGGCTCCAGGAACTCATCCTGATCCTCACGCAGGTGCAGGATGATCTCCGTGCCACGCGGCCGGGTCTCGATGTCGGCCAGCGTATAGCGACCTTCACCATCCGAGGTCCAGCGAACAGCGGCCTCGCTACCGGCGCGGCGGGTGTTGACGGTCACGCGATCCGCAACAATGAATGCGGAGTAAAATCCGACCCCGAACTGCCCGATCAAGCCGGAGTCTTTCTGCTCATCTCCCGACAGCTGTTCGAGAAAGTTGCGGGTTCCGGACCGGGCGATGGTGCCCAGATTCTCGACGACCTCGTCGCGTGACATCCCGATGCCGTTATCTCGGATCGTGACGGTGCGCTGCGTCTTGTCCGTCTCGATCTCGATCCGCAGCTCCGGATCATCGGCCAGCAGGCTGTCGTCCTTCAACGCCTCATACCGCAACTTATCGGCGGCATCCGACGCGTTGGAAACCAACTCACGCAGGAAGATCTCCGGGTTGGAATACAGCGAGTGGATCATCAGATGAAGCAGCTGCTTCACCTCGGTCTGGAATTCGAATGACTGTGTGTCGCTCATGCGCACCTCCCAATTGTTCGCGGAGGTCAATGCGGGCGCTTGTCTGATTTTCAAGTTCAGGCGCGCGCAGCCAGGCCTCAACTTCCGTCAGCGACGGTCGATACGCAGGCTCACCCCAACGGCCGCCGCGAGGACTAGCGCCCATGAAACTTCGAACCCGAGCCTGGCTAACGCTTAGCTTGCTCGCATTGACCACGATGACGGCGGTCGCCAGCCTTGGCTACGGACTGCTGAATGCACAGATGGAACGCGCTCGCGTGGCTGCGAGCGATCAAGGTCAGGCCGTACTCAACGCCATCGAGCTCGATATCCAGCGCGCGGCATCAGAGATCAAGACCTGGTCGGCCGTGTCCGATGTCACCGGCACTGCCGCCGATGCCGGCAATCGGGCCAAGGCACAGGCACTGGGCCGCTGGGAATCCCAACGTTATCTGCAGTCCGACGCCGCCAAATTCCTGCGAGACCTGAGCCTGCTCAGCGAGCGCCGGTTCAAGGAGATCTTCTTTACCGATGCGCGTGGCTATGTTGTGGCCTCGACCAATCCGACCAGCGACTTTGACCAGGGGCCGGAAGAAGACCCGCCCATGGGCGAGATCTGGTGGCGGGACGCACGGGCCAATGGTTGGAACATCGGCGAACTGGAGTACGACCAGAGTTCCACCTTTTACTCCATCGATATCTCCGTGTCGCTGACGGACGAAAAATCATTCGTCGGCGTGCTCAAGGCCGTGTATGGCACCAGCGCCATGCTGGCCATTCTCGATCAGGCCACGGCGGGTCATGGAGGCCACGTGGTGCTGGTTGACGGCGAGGGCAAGATCGTCCTTGCGCCATCGCATCTAAGCGCCGCTGTTGGCAACGAAGCCATGCAGGTCAGCCAGCTAAAGGCGTTCACGGGCGACGCGGGACACAGCATTGAGTCGGTTCCCTGGGGCGGCCGGTCGCTGGTCACCCGCGTGCAGCCGGCAAGTCGGACCTACGTCGATCAGGCCGGCTGGACCGCACTAACCGTCATCCCATTGGATCAGGCGCTGCTACCCGCCTCGGCACGGCAGCAACTCGGCTTCATCGGTGCCGGCGCCCTGACCGCGATCCTCGTCGCGCTGGTTTTGGCCGGCCTACATCTCAACCATCACAGCAGCGGCCCCATCACAGAGCTGACGCAGGCCGTGGCCCGAGCTGCCCGAGGCCGCGCGGATGTCACCGTGCCCCACCAGGATGCTGGCGGCGAGCTGGGTGCCCTGGCGCAGTGGCTTGCGCGCGTCACCACCCGGCTGCGGAAGTACGATGCCGCCTATGCACGGCAACGCCGACGGGTGCAGGCCACCCGCAGCCCGGCCAATGACGCCATCGCGGCGACTCGCCGCCGCGCCTAAACCCGATCAACAGACACGACAAAAGCCCGGCCGAATCGCTTCGGCCGGGCTTTTGTGTTTTCAGGCTGGGTCGGCGGCGTGAACCGCCGCCTGCTTAGCCGCGTTTGGCCAGCTTTTCCTTGATGCGCGCGCTCTTGCCGCTGCGCTCACGCAGGTAGTACAGCTTGGCGCGGCGCACGTCACCACGACGCTTGACTTCGATCTCGGCAACCAGCGGGCTATGCGTCTGGAACACACGTTCCACGCCTTCGCCATGGCTGATCTTGCGCACGGTGAATGCCGAGTCCAGGCCGCGGTTGCGCTTGGCAATCACCACGCCTTCGAAGGCCTGCAGGCGCTCGCGATCGCCTTCCTTCACACGAACCTGAACGACAACGGTGTCACCCGGGCCGAATTCGGGGACGTTGGTCTTGAGCTGTTCCTGGTTCAGTTCATCAATGATGTTGGTCATGGCCATGCTGCCTCACGTGTTGTTTCCTGACTGGTCGGCCACGAATTCAGCCAACAAGCCCTGTTGTTCATCGTCTAATGTCAAAGCCTGAAACAGATCAGGCCGACGCAACCACGTCTGCCCGAGTGCCTGCTTCATGCGCCACCGTGCAATCGCACGATGATCGCCGCCGAGCAGCACCTCGGGCACCGCGCCCCAGGCATCTTCCGCCGGGCGCGTGTAATGCGGATGGTCCAACAGACCCGCCGCAAACGAATCTTGAGCGGCCGAGGCGCCGTGACCCAGCACCCCGGGCAACAGCCTCGCCACTGCATCGATGAGCACCATCGCCGGCAATTCGCCGCCCGACAACACCACATCGCCGATCGAGACTTCCAAATCCACTGCCGTCTCGATCACACGCTGATCGACGCCTTCATAGCGGCCGCAGACCAGAATCAAACCTGGCTCCTGCGCCAGCCGACGCGCCATCGCATCGGTTAGGCGCTCGCCTTGTGGGCTGAGGTAAATTACCTTGCCCATTGGCTGTGCGGCCTTGGCCTGGTCCAGCACCGCACGCATTGGCTCGGGCCGTAGCACCATGCCCGGGCCGCCACCGTACGAGCGATCATCCACGGTCCGACGCTTATCCGTCGCCCCGTCACGCAACTGGCGGCTGGTCAATTCCAGCTCACCCAAGGCAATCGCCTGCCGCACCATGCCATGTTGGCCCACGGCATCGACCAGCTCCGGAAACAGCGTGACGACGTCAATCTTCATCACTCAAACTCCGGATCCCAGTCGACCACCATTCGTCCTGCGTCCAGATCCACGGTGTGGACCACATGATCGCGCACGAACGGGATCAACCGCTCTCGGTCACCGCGAACCACCATGACGTCGTTGGCTCCGGTTTCCAGCATATTGACGACCGCTCCGAGAGATTGGCCGTCAGGGGTCTCGACCTGCAATCCAACCAGGTCGGCCCAATAAAGCTCATCGGACTCCGGCAACGCCGTGCGGGGCACGCAGATGCGAGCCCCGATGAGCGCGGCGGCCTGGTCTCGGTCGGTGATGGGGGTCCCATGCTCTTCGAGATGAACCACCATGCGCTTGCCGCTCCAGCCACCTTCGATGACCCGCACCTCGCGGCGCTCATCCAGCTGCCAGCGTGAATAGTGCAGGACATTTTCGAGCGGGTCGGTAAACGACCGAATCGTCAACCCACCGCGGACGCCATGGACGCCGATGATCTCGCCCATGACGACCCACTTCGCTTCCAAGGATCAGCTGTCCTTGGCAGCTTCCTCCGCGGGCGCTTCAGCGGCAGCAGCTTCAGCAGCCGGCGCAGCGGCATCGGTGCGCTTGTATTCGCGAATCAGCGAACCAACGCGCTCGGAAACCTGCGCGCCCTTGGCTTGCCACTCGGCGATCTTGTCCAGATCCAGCTGCAGGGGCGTTTCCTTGCCGCGTGCAACAGGATTGAAGAAACCGAGACGTTCAATGTAACGGCCATCGCGGCTGTTACGGCTGTCCGTCGCAACAACGTGGTAGAAGGGACGCTTCTTGGCGCCGCCGCGGGCCAGTCGGATCTTGACCATGGTAAATCCTGGGAAAACAACGAATCCACGCGGCTCGAGCCGCGAAAAGGCCGCGTATTGTAGCGGGATCGGCTGGAATGTGAAGCGTTTTTACGATATTCGCGCGACTGAGTGGCACGCAGGCCGGGCCATTAGCCCTGCGGGAACCCCGGTGGCCGTCGCCCACCCATCTGGCGCATCAGTTTCTGCATGCCACCACCGGAGAGCTTCTTCATCATCTTCTGTGTCTGCGTGAACTGCTTGAGCAGGCGATTGACCTCCTGCACCTGCGTTCCGGAGCCCGCCGCGATGCGCTTCTTGCGCGATGCCTTGATGACGGCCGGGAAGCGCCGCTCCTGCGGCGTCATGGAATTGATGATGGCGATCGTCCGACCGATTTGTTTGTCATCGATCTGCGAGGCCGCATTGGCGGGTAGCTGGCCCATGCCCGGCAGCTTATCCAGCAGGCCGGCCATGCCGCCCATATTCTGCATCTGCGCCATCTGATCGCGAAAGTCTTCGAGGTCGAAGCCCTTGCCCTTTTTGAGCTTGCTGGCGAGCTTTTCGGCCTTTTTGCGGTCAATCTTCTGCTCGGCTTCCTCGATCAGCGACAAGACATCGCCCATGCCAAGAATGCGCGAGGCCACGCGGTCGGGATGGAACGGTTCCAGCGCCTCTAGCTTCTCGCCGACGCCCAGGAATTTGATCGGCTTGCCAGTGATGTGCCGCACCGATAGGGCCGCGCCACCGCGGGAATCACCGTCGACTTTGGTGAGCACGACCCCTGTCAGCGGCAGCGCGTCTCCGAATGCCTTGGCCGTATTGGCCGCATCCTGGCCGGTCATGGCGTCAACGACGAACAGCGTCTCGGCCGGGTTAATGGCCGCATGCAGCGCCTGAATCTCGTCCATCATGGCCTGGTCGATACCCAACCGGCCTGCGGTGTCGACAATCAGGACATCCTTGAACTCCTTGCGCGCGCGCTCCAACGCCCGGCGCGCGATGTCCACAGGATTCTCGCTGCCCTCGCTGGGATAGAAGTCGGCGTTGACCTGCCCGGCCACCGTCTCAAGCTGACCGATGGCGGCGGGCCGATATACGTCACAGGAGGTCACCGCGACGGACTGCTTCCGGCGCTCCATCAGGTGACGCGCCAACTTACCGGTGGTCGTGGTCTTACCCGAGCCCTGTAAACCGGCCATCAGAATGACGGCCGGGGGTTGGGCGCGCAGCTCCAGGTCGACATTCTCCTGACCCAGCACGCGCTCCAGCTCGCCCTGGACGATCTTCACCAGGGCCTGGCCCGGAGTCAGGCTTTGCATGACCTCGGCACCGACAGCCCGTTCCCGAATGCCGTCGATGAAGTCCTTGACCACCGGCAGGGCTACATCGGCCTCCAGCAAGGCCATGCGAACTTCTCGCAGGGTCTGCTTGATGTTGTCTTCGGTCAGGCGTCCCTGACCACGGAGCTGCGTGATCGTGTGATTAAGCCGATCCGTCAGATTCTCAAACATGGGCGTGTCGATAGACTGGAGCGGCACCACAGGCGGCACCGCTGAAATGGGTTCCGGCCTCGCCATGTGATCCGCGTGGGGCCACGGGCGTCAACCAGATAGGGTCTGCGCTGCGCGCGCAGCTAGATGGAAATGATGTCACCACGCTGCAGAAAACGCACGGACCAACCGCGCAGCATGCCGGGAAGCTCGGCCTGAATCTGCGCCTCGAATCCCGGTTTATTGTGGGTGATCAACAGCTCGGGACGGTGGTTGAGCTTATCCAGATCAGCTGCCAGCGTTCCCGAGGTGTAGTGGCGGGTGATCTGCCCGATCTCGGCCTCGCTGGCCGGGAAAGAGACCTCGACGATGAGGCGGTCCAGGCGAGGCAGCTGGTTCAGCGCCGACCAGAAACTGTCGTTGGTGGCGGTATCGCCGGAGAAGGCGAGCACCGCGTGTCCGTCATCAACGACGTACCCGACGGCTGGCACCGTATGCGCTACATCGATCGGCGTGATGCGCAGCCCATCGATCTCCACGCTCGTCCCCGCCTCGACCCGTGCATAGCGCATCGTTGGCGCCTGCTCGCTTGGCAGCTTCGAAAAATCCGGCCATAGCGCCCAGTTGAACAAATGCTCGCGCAGAACTTGCAGCGTGGTGTCGGTGCCATGCAGCGTCAGGCCTGACCCATCGGCGTCGTAGACCACATCCATCAAGAATGCCGCGCCCGCCACATGATCCAGATGGGCGTGGGAGAAAAAGATGTGGCGAATCGCCTCCATTGCGGCCGGCGTGAGATCACAGACGCCCGTTCCTGCGTCCAGCAGCGTCGTGTCGTTGACGAGAAAGGAGGTCGTTCGCAGACCGGGCCCCACACCGCCGTTGCAGCCAAGCACCTTGATGTTCATCCCGTGTCTCTGACGGACCGTCGTTCGATGCTAGCACAGCGCCCGATCGCCCCCTGTGCGGAGGCCCGCGCCGCTGTGCCATGATTCGGACCAAGCCCATCACACCACGACATGGACCCTGTTCGTCCGATGCTGAGTCTGTTGCCCTTTGCCGCCCTTCTTGCCTACGCCGTTGCTGCGGCGGTTCCGCCGCACAAGCGCCTGCGCCCTGCGCAACTGGTGGCCGGCACCCTGGGCATCCTCTTGCATGGCGGCCTGCTGCTCATGCCCTTGCTCACAGGCCTGGGCTTGCAGTTTGGCGTCGCGACCGCCGTGTCGCTGGTGGCGTGGCAGTCGGCATTGATGTTGCTTCTGTTCGCCTCGCGAGAGCCCGTTGGTGGGATCGCCCGCTGGGTATTTGCCGCAGCCCTCATTGGCGTGGCGATCGGGCTGATCGCCCCCGGAGCATCGCCGCGGGTCCAGCTGGATAGCTGGCTGCTGACCACACATATTGCCTGCTCGGCCTTGGCCTATGGTGTGCTGACGCTGGCGGCCATGCAGGCTGCGGCGCTCTGGCTGCGAGACCGCAGACTCCATAGCCACCCGACCCCGGCCAGCACCACGGACACCGTGCCCCTGCAGACGATGGAACGGGTGCTATTCCAGATGATCGGCCTGGGGTTCTCCCTGCTGACGCTAAGCCTCGCCAGCGGCCTGGTCGTCACACAGGATGTCCAGGCGCAACATTTGACGCACAAGCTGGTGTTTACCGTGGTCGCCTGGGCGGTTTTCGCCGTGCTGCTGGCGGGACGCTGGCGACTCGGCTGGCGGGGGCGCACCGCGATACGCTGGATGGCCACTGGCTATGCGGTGCTGGGGCTGGCCTATTTTGGCTCGAAGTGGGTGCTGGAAACCCTGCTGCAAACGCACTGGGGTTGAGGCCGCTCGCCCTGACATCGCGGTCGCCGACTTGACAGGTCACGACCGGATTTCTGATTCTGCAGGTCATGCATGGACGCTGGCGCGGGAACTCACCGCGCGGCGTCTGAACGGAGGGACCGGGTCGCGGGTCGACACTGCGCCGCCCATCGAGGCCGACTTCAAGGTCGCCCCGATGCGCGTCAGGCGCTGACGACTGGTTGCGCTGCGAGTCCCCAAAAGCTTTCGTAGTCGATAGGGCGAGGCCCGCACGCGTTGGACGACATTCCGTTATCGGTCCTGTTTGGACTTCTTGGCACCTTGCTGGTGCTGTCCGCCTTTTTCTCCGGCTCCGAGACCGCGTTGATGACCGTCAACCGGTACCGCCTGCGGCACCTGGCCAAGTCCGGGCATCGCGGGGCGAGTCTGGCCAGCCGTCTGCTGGAACGACCGGATCGGCTGATCGGCGTGATTCTGCTCGGCAACAACCTGGTCAACATCGGCGCATCGGCCATCGCCACGATCATCGGAATGCGCCTCTACGGCGATGCCGGCATCGCCATCGCCACGGGACTGCTCACGCTGTTGGTGCTGATCTTCTCGGAAGTCACCCCGAAGACGCTGGCGGCGCTACATCCCGAGCGCATCGCGTTTCCGGCCAGCTTCGTCTACTGGCCGATGCTGCGATTGTTGTACCCGCTGGTGTGGCTGATCAACCTGATCGCCAATGCTGTGCTGCGCCTGATCGGCGTGACGCCAGAGGACGCCGCCATGCACAGCTTGTCGTCGGAGGAGCTGCGCACCGTGGTCGCAGAGACCGGCGCCATGATTCCGCAGCGTCACCAACGCATGCTGCTGTCCATCCTCGACCTGGAGAAGGCCACGGTCGAGGACATCATGGTGCCGCGCAACGAAATCGTGGGGCTGGACCTGTCGGATCCGATCGAAACCATCGTCGACGAGCTCAGTCGCAGCCAGCACACCCGGCTGCCGTTGTTCGATGGCTCGGTCGAGGAACTCAAAGGCGTGGTGCATCTGCGACGCGTGATCTCGGCGGCCACCGAGGGACGCCTCACGCATGACACCCTACTGTCGCTGGCACGCGAACCGTATTACATCCCCGAAAGCACGCCGTTGAACCAGCAGTTGCTGAACTTCCAGAATCAGAAGCGCCGCATCGGATTCGTGGTGGACGAATATGGCGATATCCAGGGTCTGGTGACGCTGGAAGACATTCTCGAAGAGATTGTTGGCGAATTCACCACCGACCCCGCCACGCGCATGAAGAATGTGTATCTGGACGCCGACGGCACCTACCTGGTGGACGGTAGCGTGACGGTACGCAGCCTCAATCGCACCATGGGCTGGAAACTTCCGCTGGGCTCCGCACGCACGCTCAACGGCCTGATTCTCGAGCAGCTGGAGGATATCCCCAAGCCGGGGACCACCCTGCAGCTGCGCCAGTACGTGCTCGAAATCGCCCAGACCAAGGCGAATGCGGTGAAGATGGTCCGCATCCGCCCGCCCGGCAACGCCAGCCCGGCCTGATCCGACCTGGTCGGCGTTACTCGAACGCCACGGCGTGTATCCAGGAGCCGCGATCCTGATGCGGCATGGTGATGCATGGCCCGATGACCCCGGTCAGCGAGCAGAGGTCATCGCGGTGATGGACACGCGTGTAAGTGGCCACATCCTCGCCACCGAACTGTGCCTGCAACTGGGCATCGGCCCGATCGACCGCCGCGGCGATCACCTCGCTGGGGCTACGTTCGCCCAGGAAATCGAACACCGGGGTGATGGCCGAGCTCTCCGGCACCAGAATGCGCAGGGCCAGATTATCCAGCGGCGCGACGTCGTACTCGTGGTTGCCCAATCGCGACATCTGCTGAAAGAGGGCATCGGGCAGCCAGTCTGCGAACAGCTCGGTGCGCAATGACCGCACGAAAACATCAAATACCGTTGCGCCGACCGTATCCGTGGCGGATTCATCGGTGATGTCCATATCGGGCCGGAAATGGTTCTGGTCCCAGGCGAGCACGGGCTCGAGCAAGGTGGCATGGCGCTCCGGCACCGACGACCCGCTGACGTAATCCGCCAGCACCGGGACAAAGGCCCGGGCACGCGGGTCCTTGATGCCGATCAGCCGGTCCATTGCCAACAAATCCTCAAACGACACCTGCGGATCCGACGCCAGAGCCTCCAGCCAATTGGTCACCCGCTGATCAGCCCCTGCGGGTGTGGAGCCGGCCTGACCGCCCACGCCTTCCCCCCAGCCCACGGCGGGCTTGTTGTTCCAGTTGGCTAGATAACCCTGCTCCGGATTGACGCTCTGCGGCAGTGCCTCGAATGCCAAAGTCCCCAGGTGATCGAACTCACCTTCTCCCGGCAGCGGGAACCGCTGGTCCCCGCCCGCGGCACGGCGCGGATGCAATCCGGGATGCCAATAGGCGATGTTGCCGTCCGCGTCGGCATACATGGTGTTTTCGTTCCAGGTCACCCGGCGCATGGCCGCCTCGAATGACTCGAAGTCATCCACGCGCATCCAGTCCAACACGCCGAAAATCGTCTCGACCTCGCGCATCCACATGGCGTACTGCACGCTGCGGGCATGTGTCCCATCGTCAGAACGCGCGACGACCGGACCATGCACGGTGCGACAGACCTCGACCGTGGTCGAGAAGCTGGCCGGCCCGATGGGCACACCCGGCACCCCATCCACCATGCCGGTGCTACCGCGGTAGTTCACGGTTTCGTCCCGGCAGTCCATGTCCTTGACCTGGCCGTCGTGGAGGTAGCGATTCGGGTTGTCCGCATCCAGGGTCTCGATGAAGGAATCGATCGTCTTCGAGTTCCCCGTCGTCACGCCCCAGGCCGTGCGTTCGCCGTAGCCAATCCCGATCACCGGCAACAACGGCGCTGTCGATCCACGGGCATCAAACCCGGCCCCGTGGACTTCCAGCTCCATGAGCTGGGTGGGATACCCGTAGCCCAGCTGCGGCCCATTGATGAGCAACGCATTCCCCGTGGTGCTGCGTTCGGGCGCCACAACCGCCATGTAGGAAGCCCCACCGGCCGGGTTAAACATGCGCCGCAGGCGTGTACCCAGTTCCAAACCGCCGGCCGCGCGCTTCAGAGGCAGCGGCGACGGGACCTCGGCATCACCGGTGCCCATTCCGCGGTCCAATCCGGGCGGAAGCGACAGCGCGTAGTCCGCCATGGCGTTGAACACGGCATCGCGCTGATCCGGCGGCGTCGTGATGTTGCTGAACCGACCCTCGCCCACCGGCACCGTCACTGCCGCCTGGGCATCATCGACCCAGTGCACGGTTTGGAAGATGGCCCGGGCGATCTCCCGACCATGTTCAGATTCCAGGGCCTGCAGTACCGCAACATTGTCAAACTCGTTACCGCCATTGGACGCCACGGCCCGGGTGATGAACACGCCGGCCGCCAGCACATCAATGGCCGTGAAGGGCTCAGGACTCACGGTGAGCAAGGCGTACTCGGCCGGCAACAGACTCGGGTCGCTCTGCACCCGTTCTACCCAGGCATTGGCGCCAGCCACATAGCCGTCGATCATGTCGCGCGGCTGCTGCGGTAACGCGTCATACATGGCTTGGTACTCGGCCTCGGAGTACGTGAGCACCCGGGCCTCGATATCGGCAGGCACATCGCCGGGACCGGTGAGCTCCGCCAGCGTGCCGCGCGCCAGCCGACGTGCCCCATCCTGCAGAAACAGCCGGTCAGCAGTCAGCGCATAGCCCATGCCAAAGGCCAGGTCATAGGCCGTCTCCGCATAAATGATCGGCACGCCGAAGTCATCTCGATAAATCTGCACCGTCTCGATGGGCTGCTCGGCGACAAGTTCGCTGACATCGGCAAACTCGCCTGGCTTGAACTCGAACGACCAGTATGGAATGCGCTGGTCATCGAGGTGCTCACCGTAGTCGCCGGGCTCGCCGGTCGCAGAGCCTTGCAACTGACCATCGGTGGAGACGAACCCGGATTGACCCGGCGCCAGCAGATTGACGACCTGCCGCGGGGCGACGGGCGTGGAGGCCTGGCGCTCCCCGCTGGAACTGCTGCCACAAGCGGATAAGAACAGGCACAACGCGCCAGCGACACCGCTGGCGCAGAATTTGGATGAAATCATGGGTCTCCTCGGGTCGCGACCTGTTGCGATCGCTGACAAATTCAGTTGCTCTGGCGCAGTGTAACGAAGCGGCCAAAACGACGCCCGCACCCACGCGCCCTGCAACCCGCGCCTCACAAAGCGTCCAGCACCTCGGACAAGCGCTTGACGCAGACGACCTCCATGGCACCGTCCGCTGACCGTCTTGGCTTGTTGGCCGCCGGCACGATGGCACGCTTGAAGCCATGCTTGGCCGCCTCTCGAATCCGGTCCTCGCCACCGGGAACCGGCCGAATCTCGCCCGATAAACCCACCTCGCCGAACACCACCCAGTCGTGCGGGACCGGACGGTCTCGGAAGCTGGACAGTGCGGCGACCAGAATGGCCAGGTCTGCCGCGGTTTCGCTCACACGGACCCCGCCAACGATATTGACGAAAACATCCTGGTCGGCCATGGCGATTCCGCAGTGACGATGGAGTACGGCCAGCAACATGGCGACCCGTTGACCATCAAGCCCCACCGCGACTCGACGAGGATTGCCCAGGTGCGATGCATCGACCAGCGCCTGGCACTCCACCAGCAGGGGGCGCGTGCCCTCGCGGGTCACCAGCACGGTGCTGCCGGGAACCGGCTCGCTATCGCGCGTCAGGAAAATGGCCGAGGGGTTCGAGACCGGCTTCAGCCCGGTTTCGGTCATGGCAAAAATGCCGAGTTCGTTGACCGCGCCAAAACGATTCTTCACCGCGCGGATCAGGCGATAGCGACTGCCCTGATCGCTTTCGAAATACAGCACCGTGTCGACCATATGCTCAAGCACACGTGGGCCGCCGATCGCGCCCTCCTTGGTCACATGCCCGACCAGAAACACGGTGGTCCCTGTCTGCTTCGCAAAGCGCACCAGGCGCGCCGCCGACTCACGCACCTGGGAGACCGAGCCCGGCGCTGAATCTAGCGCATCGGTCCACATGGTCTGGATGGAATCGATCACCATCACCTTGGGCTGCAGCCGCCGGGCCTGCTCTACAATAGCCTCGACCTGGGTATCCGCCAGTAGCGGCAGCGCGACCTCTCCGGCACCTAGACGCTGGGCCCGCATCGACACCTGTGACAGCGACTCCTCACCCGTCACATATATCGACGGCTGCTCAGCATGAATGGCGCATAGCAATTGCAGCAGCAGGGTCGACTTACCAATGCCGGGGTCACCGCCGAGCAGATTGACGGATCCGGCAACCAACCCTCCACCCAACACACGATCCAGCTCGCTAAGCCCAGTTGCGCGACGCTCCGTGGCATCGCGCTGCACCTCGTTGAGCGACTGCAGCGCCGTCGTGCCCGCGTAGCCGCCGGACCGGCTGCTGCGCCGTCCTGCCGCCGGCGCCTCATTCGGGGCTTCGGCCAGCGTGTTCCACTCACCACAGGCCGCACACTGCCCGGACCATTTGGGCGCTTCGCTGCCGCAGGACTGACAAAAGAATCGCGTAAGTGTCTTGGGCATGTCTCGTGGAATCGGGTGGGTCGTACAAATGACTGGCAACGGGCCGATGTGTCGTGTTCTGAGGTGGACGTGATCCGGGTCTCAGGGCAGCCTGACTCCCTCCATCCGGGTGGGGCGCGCATGCTGGTGTTCTCGGTTTGAGCCTCCTAGACTGCACCAGATCGACACGCAAGGGGAGTGCGTGACTTGAAGCGCAATATCTTGGGCTCGGACACCGTCTTCGGGCTGGGCATGACCGTGGTTTTCGCCGTGCTGGCCTATGGGGTCTGGGGGTCGGTGTTTCAGGGGCTGGAACGCTGGGGGTACGACCTGGGCGTGCGCGCCACCGATAAGCCGCCCAGCGACCGGGTCGCGGTGGTTGCCATCGACGATGCCAGCATCGCCAATCTGGGTCGTTGGCCCTGGCCGCGTGACCTGCACGCCAGGATGATTCGCGTGCTGGCACAGGGTGGCGCCAAGGCCATCGGCAGCACCGTGCTGTACTCCGAGGCCCAGCAGGACGCCGGCCTGGCCTACGTCAATGCGCTGGTCGAATCCTTCATGCAGTCGCCGCTGGTCAATGAGGTTCCGCAGGAAGTCACAGCGCTGCGCGAGCAAATCCAGGCGCTACGTGCTACCGGCGTTAACCGGCAGCCGGTTCAGGCCCTGCAGACCCTGGAACGCGAATCCGCGCTAACCAATTCCCTGGGCAGCGATATCGAACAGCTGGCATTGCAGTTCCTCGAAGCCCAGGACGCGCTGAACACCGACGCCAAGCTGGCAGCGGCCTTCGCACAAGCCAACAATGTCATCCAGGCGATGATCTTCGAGCTGGGGCAGCCCCAAGGACGGCCGGACCAGCCCTTGCCGGACTACGTACAGGCCAGTGCCCTGGTCAATGTTCAGACCGCCGAGGCCCAGCCCATCCCCACGGTCGCCGCCTTTCCTCCGATCGCCCCGCTGGGCCAGGCCGCAGTCGGAATCGGCCACCTGAGCCTGACGGCTGATGTCGACGGTGCACAGCGTTACGAGCCGCTGGTACTGGAGCATTTCGGCGCCTACTACCCATCCTTGCCGCTCATGCTCGCGGCCCGCGCCCTGAATCTGCAACCGGAAGACATCGAGGTTCGCCTGGGAGAAGGCGTGCGCCTCGGGGGGCTGACCATCGACACCACCGCAGACCTGCGGATGTACAACTACTTCTACGGCGAGAACAACGGCAATGCGCCGTTTGCGGTGGATTCATTCTTCGATGTACTGAACGGCAACATTCCGCCGAGCAAGTACCGGGACAAGCTGGTGCTGATCGGCGCATCGGCAGCCGGCATTGGCGATAGTGTCGCGACCCCGGTCGCAGCGCAGATGCCCCCCGTCGTGTCGTTGGCACATACGGTGTCCAGCATTCTGGAAGAGCATTTCTTCGTGCGTCCGGCCTGGGCGGGCTGGGCAGGTCTGGCAGCATTTTTGCTGGGCGCCATCTGGCTGATCGCCGGTCTGCCCCGTCTGGGCGCCGGCATCGCGGCCATCATTACGCTCATCCTCGCGCTGGGCCTGTTCCTCACGGAATTGGTGCTCATGGTGACCCAGTCGATGTGGATTCCGCTGCTGATCCCTGTCGTGTTTCTAGTGCTGGGTCATATCGCGATGACCGTTAAACGCCTGCGCGTCACCGAGCGGCTCAAGATGGCATCCGAACTCGAAGGCGCGGAGTCCAACAAGATGCTGGGACTGGCATTTCAGGGCCAGGGACAGCTGGACATGGCCTTCGACAAGTTCCGGAAGTGCCCGGTGGACGAAGGCCTGCTCGACGTGCTCTACAACCTCGGCCTGGATTACGAGCGCAAGCGCGCCTTTGGCAAGGCGCATGCGGTGTACCAGCACATGGCCCAGCATCAACCGAATTTCCGCGACCTGCAGGACAAGCTCAAACGGGCGAAGAAACTCGAGGAAACGGTCATCCTGGGCGGCGGTAGCAACGGCGCCGGCGCCACGCTGATTACCGCCGGCGACGACATGGAAAAGCCCATGCTGGGGCGCTATGAGGTCGTCAAGGAATTGGGCAAAGGGGCGATGGGGACCGTGTACCTCGGCAAGGACCCCAAAATCGGCCGCACCGTGGCCATCAAGACCATGGCCTTGCAGCAGGAATTCGAGGCCGACGAGCTGGAAGACGTCAAGGCGCGGTTCTTCCGTGAGGCCGAGACCGCCGGGCGCCTCGCCCATCCCAATATCGTCACGATCTACGACGCGGGCGAGGAGCACGACCTGGCGTTTATCGCCATGGAATTCATCAAGGGCTACGATCTCACCCGGCACACCAAGTCAGCGGGCCTGCTCCCGGTCGGTGACGTGCTCAAGCTCATCGCCGATGCGGCCGAGGCGCTGGACTATGCGCACAATCAAAGCATCGTCCATCGCGACATCAAGCCGGCCAATCTCATGTGGTTGCCCGACGACAGAATCGTCAAGGTTACGGATTTCGGTATCGCACGAATCACCGATGCCTCCAAGACCAAGACCGGCATGGTGCTGGGCACGCCTTCCTACATGTCACCGGAACAGCTCTCAGGCCGTAAGGTGGACGGGCGTTCGGACATTTTCTCCCTCACCGTCACGCTTTATCAGCTCCTGACCGGGCAGCTGCCCTTCCAGGCCGACTCCATGGCCACGTTGATGTACAAGATCGCCAACGATCCCCATGCCCCCGCGTTAACCCTGCGTCCGGATTTGCCCGAATCCATCGAAGCCATCCTGGTCGCCGGGCTGCAGAAGGACCTGGATCAACGCTACGCACGGGCGGGTGAACTGGCCTCCGCGCTGCGCGCGGTACAGGTCGCCTCCTGATGCCAGCCGGTTTGCGCGGCGCCATTCAGTTCGCCATGCAGACGGACGTGGGGCGCGTCCGTACCAACAATGAAGACGCGGTGGGTGCCGACGACCAACTTGGGCTGCTCATCCTGGCCGACGGGATGGGTGGCTACAAGGCGGGCGAAGTCGCCAGCGGCATGACCGTGGCCAGTGTGCTGGAAACGGTGCGCAAGCGTCTGCCACAGCTACGGGATGACGCAGGCGAGGATGACCACAGCGCCCACGCCCTGCTGCTGCGTGAGGCCCTGGAAGCCGCCCATACGTCGGTCTATCACGTATCCCGGTCACAGAAACAATGTGAAGGCATGGGCACGACCGCGGTGGTCCTGTTGTTCCGGGACGACTGCATCGCGGTGGCCAGCGTGGGCGATTCACGCCTGTATCGACTACGGGACCGAGAGATACAGCAGGTCACCCGCGATCATTCACTGGTCCAGGAACTGATCGACCGAGGGTTTTACTCGGAAGAAGAAGCCGAACAAAAGGTGGCGCGGAACATCGTCACACGCGCGCTGGGCATCGAACCTGAGATTCAGGTCGACCTGATCGAGGAGCCTGCCGAGGTCGGTGACATTTATCTGATGTGCTCGGACGGACTCAGTGATCTGGTCCCTGCTGACGCCATTCGCTTAACCCTGCTGCAGTTTGCTGATAATCTCGAAAACGCTGCGGCCGAGCTGGTCCGGCAGGCCAACATGGCCGGGGGAAAAGATAACGTTTCGGTTGTTGTCGCAAGAATCGACCGATCCTTTGCCGAAAAGCGTAGCTGGTTTGATCGGGTCAAGAGCTGGCTATAGATCAATGACGACACGGATTCAGGGGATGTCGACCGGGGCCTTATCCCGGCCGGCCACTGTGGGTAGGGAGAGGCGCAGGCCATGAGCAAACTCATTGTCACCGATGGAAAAGACGTGCTCGACACGATCGAGTTGACGTCGGAACGGATCACCATCGGGCGCCACCCCGACAACAGCTTGCAGCTCAACGACAAGGCCGTCAGCGGACACCATGCGGTGATCGTCAACATCATGTCGGAGTCGTTTCTCGAAGATCTGGACAGCACCAACGGCACCTTGGTGAACGGCCGCCGTATCGCCAAGCACCCGCTGTCGACCGGCGACGTGATCACGATGGGGCATCACACGCTGAAGTATGAGGCCGATGTCCAGATTGACGAAGACGCGCTGGAGAAAACCATGATTCTGCGTCCGGGCGAGCTGGCCTCGGCAACCGGCGAAACCCTGGGCTCGGCGGCGGCAGCCGCCCCGGCAACACCGACCAAGCCACAGGTGGGCGTGCTCACGCTGACCAGCGGCGCCAATGCCGGCAAGCAGCTGCAACTGACCAAGGCATTGACCACGGTCGGCCGACCCGGCGTACAGGTGGCTGCAGTCACGCGCCGGCCGGATGGCTATTACATCGTCCATGTCGGCGGCCAGAAGGACCAGGGCCTACCGCCGCCCAGCGTGAATGGCGAATCGATCGGCGGCCACGCCCGTCAGCTCACGGAAGGTGACGAAATCAAGCTGGCTGGTGCCACACTCTCGTTTAGCCTGATCGACGCCTAGGTCTCCGACTCGTAGTGGTAATGCACGCGGTTGGTTAGCCCGCAGAACAGATCGTAAGCAATGGTTCCGGCGTGTTCGGCGACCGATTCCACCGGCAGTCCCCCACCCCATAAGACGGCCGTATCACCGACCTGTGCCTGGGGACAGTTGCGCAGATCGACCGTAATCATGTCCATGGAGACGCGACCGATCAGCGCGACGGTCTGCCCTCTCACCTGCACGGGCGTGCCCGAGCGCGCATGCCGGGGGTAGCCGTCTCCGTAACCCATGGCAATCACACCGACGCGGGTCGGCTCGGCACAAACCCACTCGCTTCCGTAGCCGACGGCCTCACCCGCCGGCACATCCCGCATCGCGATCAGGCGGCTTTCTACCCGCATGGTCGGCAGCAGACCATCCTGACTGGCCGTATGGCCTTCTAGTGGAGACGCGCCGTAGAGCATGATCCCGGGGCGAACCCAATCGACCCGGGCCTGCGGATAGGCCATCAGCCCGGCTGAGTTGGCAATGGTCCGCGCCCCAGGCAGCCCATCCGTGGCCGCAAAAAAGCGGGTCAATTGGGCCTGCGTCCCCGCCGATTCAGCGGCGTCCGCATTGGCCAGGTGCGTCATCCAGCCCAGCAGTTTCAGGGCCGGGTTCGCGGAAACCGCCTGCGCCAGGCGCCGGGCCTGATCCGGCCGAAATCCCAGCCGGTTCATGCCGGTATCCAGCTTGATCCAAACTGGCAATGGCGTGGCGCAGCGCAGGGTCCGCAAGGCCTGGAGCTGCCAGTCGGCGTGCAGCACCACGGGCTCGCCCCGGGCGGCAATGGTCTCGATCTCCTGCGGATGCAGCGGGCCTTCCAGCAACACGCAGGGCGTGCGGCAGCCGGCTGCTCGAATCGCCTCGGCCTCTTCCAGACAGGCGACGGCATAAGCATCCAGCCCATCATCCAGCGCGCGCGCTACTGCGACCATGCCATGGCCATAGGCATCCGCCTTGAGCGCCCCCATCACACGCGATGCAGGGGCGTATTCGCGCACGCGCTGCAAGTTGTGACGCAGGGCGGACAAGTCCACCGTCGCCGTGACACGCTGGGGCCACATCGCAGAATTCGGGGGGCTCAGAACTCGTCGTCCTGATAGTGCGCCACGTTATCGAAACGGGTGTATTGACCGGTAAACGTGGCGTCGACCTTGCCGATCGGACCGTTACGCTGCTTGGCGATGATGATCTCTGCAATACCGCGCCGGTCCGTCTCCGGGTTGTACACCTCGTCGCGGTAAATAAACATGATCACGTCTGCATCCTGCTCGATGCCTCCGGACTCGCGGAGATCCGCCATACGCGGACGCTTGTCGTCACGGTTCTCGACGCTGCGGTTGAGCTGCGACAGCGCGATCACCGGCACCTCCAGCTCCTTGGCCAGCGACTTCATCCCGCGCGAAATCATGGCGATTTCGTTGGTGCGGTTTTCCTTGAACCCCGGCACCTGCATGAGCTGCAGGTAGTCGACGAGAATCAGTCCCAGTTCCAATCCCTCGGGGAACTGCTCGCTACGGATGTTGTTGACTTCACGCTTGAGTCGGCGCGCCCGCGAACGCAGCTCGGTAGGCGACAACTGCCCATCGTCATCGATATAAATGGGCGCGCGTTCCAGCAGCGTCATCGCCGAATGGATCTTGTCCCAATCCTCATCGGTCAGGTTGCCGCTGCGCAAACGCTCCTGATTCACCCGTCCGAAGGAGGAGATCATGCGCATCATCAGCTGATCCCCTGGCATTTCCAGGCTGAAGACCAGCACCGCCTTCGGCGTCTGCGGATCGGTCGCAATTGCCTCGGCAATATTCATCGAAAAACTGGTCTTGCCCATGGAGGGGCGACCGGCAACGATGACCAGATCACCGGGGTGCAAACCGGTGGTTTTTTTGTCCAGGTCGACCAGGCCTGTGGATGTCCCGGCCAACTGGCCGCCAACCAGCTTTTCGATGCGTTCGACGACATCCCCGAGAAACTCGGCACCGGCCCGCGGGCCTGACGTGGTCCGGCGCGAGGATTCGGCGATGTCCAACACCTTGCGCTCGGCCTCATCCAGCAGCTCCGTAGCCGGCCGACCCTCGGGCGTGAAGCCCATGTCGGTAATGTCGGTGCCGACCTTGATCAGCTTCCGATACACCGAGCGCTCACGCACGATGTCGGCATAGGCTCCGATATTGGCGGCGCTGCCGACATCATTGGCCAAGGTGCCCAGGTAGGCCAGGCCGCCGGCGTCTTCGAGCTGTCCGCGACCCTGCAGCCACTCCGACACGGTCACCACATCACGCGGCCGGTCGCTGTTGGCCAGATCACCGATGGCCTGATAGATCAGGCGGTGATCCTTACGGTAGAAATCCGCTTCCATGACCCGCCCGGCCACACGGTCCCAGGCATCGTCCTGCAGCATCAGGCCGCCGAGCACAGCCTGTTCGGCTTCCAGGGAATATGGGGGGAGTCGCTGTTCCACGCGGCTAGTCTACCTGCTGCGAATCTCGAATTAGGAGGCCCGAAACGCAGACGGCCGACGCAAGGCGCCGGCCGTCTGTTCCGATCAGCCTGTGGCCAAGCTTACTCGGCTTCGACCACCACGGTCATCGTGGCTTCGAGCGTCGCATACAGGTGGATCACCACCTCATGCTCACCCGTGGCCCGGATCGGGCCATCCGGCATCACCACTTCGCCCTTGTCGACGGTCACGCCTGCCTCGGTAATGGCCTCGGCCACTTCGCGCGGCCCGATGGAACCGTAGAGCTTGCCCTCATCGGATGCACGGCTGGTCAGGGTGAGCGAGCCGAGTCCGGCGATGGCTTCGGCGCGCGCCTTGGCCGCAGCCTCGGACTCCGCCACCTTCTTGAGCAGCTCGGCCTTGCGTGCCTCGAACACCTCCAGGTTGTCCTTGGTCGCGCGCAGCGCCTTGCCCTGAGGCAGCAGGTAGTTGCGGCCGTAGCCCGGCTTCACGCGAACGGTGTCACCGATGTCGCCCAGATTCTGGATACGATCCAGCAGAATGACTTCCATCGTATTGGCTCCTATTCGTGCTGGTCGGTGTAGGGCAGCAGCGCCAGAAAACGGGCGCGCTTGACGGCGGCGGCCAGCTGACGCTGATAACGCACCTTGGTGCCGGTGATGCGGCTCGGAACGATCTTGCCGTTATCCGAGATGAACTGCTTGAGCAGGCCCAGGTCCTTGTAATCGATCTCTTCGATTCCCTCGGACGTGAACTTACAAACGCGCTTGCGACGGCTAAAACGTGCCATGACGATGCTCCTTATGCAGCCTGTTCGGCTTTGTCATTGGAAGAATCGCCCTCGTCGCCGCTCTCGCTCTTGCGAGCGGGCTTCGATTCGGCCTTGTCTTCCTCGGAATCCTTGACCAGCGGAGAGGCACCGCTCGGGGCACCTTCCGTACGCATGGTCATGTGACGGATGATGGCGTCGTTGAAACGGAAGATACCTTCCAGTTCTTCGATCGCCTCACGGCTGCATTCCACGTTCAGCATGGCGTAATGCGCCTTGTGAACCTTGGCAATGGTGTAGGCCAGCTGACGACGGCCCCAGTCTTCGACGCGGTGGACCTTGCCGCCCGCATTCTCAATCGTGCCGCGATAGCGTTCCAGCATCGCAGGCACCTGCTCGCTCTGATCCGGATGGACCAGAAACACAACTTCGTAGTGACGCATTGTGACTCCTTACGGATGTACCCGTCTCCCGGCCATTCGACAGCGCCAGGGTCTAGGCGTACAGCCTCCCGGCCCGGATCGGGCGGTGAGGCAAGGAAACCCGCGGATTTCGCGGGGGCGCGGATTCTACGGTGTCGCGGCACCCGGCGCAATCTGTCGCTGCCGCACCGCTTCGAACAGCGCGACGGCCCCAGCGGCCGAGACGTTGAGACTCTCGACGCCAGACGCCATGGGCAGACGCCACAAGGCATCGCAGCGATCCCGGGTCAGTCGGCGCAATCCGCTCGCCTCGGCCCCTAACACCAGCGCGATCGGCCCGGTCAGATCGGCCGCATAAAGGGCGGTGTCTGCCTGACCGGCCAGGCCGTGCAACCAGACGCCGCGCTCACGCAGGCGGTCCAGTGCCCTGGCCAGATTACCGACCCGGACGAACAGAATCCGTTCGGCCGCTCCAGCGGCCGTCTTGCGCACCACCGGTGTCAGACCGGCACTTCGATCCGACGGCGTGATCACTGCGTCCACACCCGCGGCCGCCGCGGTGCGCAGCAAGGCACCCAGATTGTGCGGATCCTGGACCTGGTCAAGTACCAGCAGCAGGGGCGCATGATCCAGCGCGTCCAGGTGATCGAGCAAACCGGCCAGATCGGCAGGCGGGCGGGCATTAACCTCGGCCAGCACACCCTGATGGCGGACACCCCGGCTACGCCGGTCCAGTTCATCGCGGGGCAGCCGCTCGACTCGCACACCCAGCGATGACGCCTGATCCTGTAAGGCCTGCATCCTGGCGTCCTTGCGCCCGGCCTGTAGCCAGAGCGATGTCACCCGCTCCGGAGACTGCTCCAGCGCAGCCTCCACCGCGTGGAATCCGCAGATCTGTTCGCTCATCGTCATCGCCCCATAGAAAACGGGGGCCACAAAGGCCCCCGCGAAAAACGTCCTGCAACCGATTATGACCCGAGGTACGGGGGCGGCGTATAGGCCTGCTGCTCCTGGCCTTCGATAATCGGCTTGATGACGATATCGACACGGCGATTCCGGCGCTGGCCCTCTTTGGTGCTGTTATCGGCAATGGGTTCGGATTCGCCACGGCCTTCGGTCAACAGGCGCGCGCTGTTCAGGCCATTGGCGGTCAGTGCCGAGGCGACCGCAGATGCGCGTCGTTCGGACAGCTTCTGGTTGTAGGCATCCGTGCCCGTACTGTCGGTATGCCCGACCACGTGAATGATGGTCTTGTCGTAGTCCTTCAGCACACTGGCAATCTTGGCGTAAGTGGCCTGGGCGCTGGACTTGATCGCGGCACTGTCGAAATCAAACGTCGCATCGGATGCAATCCCAACCTTCAGGGCATTGCCGCTGAGCTTGGTGATGTTGAGCTCGCCGCGAGCCTGTTCCGCCGCCAACTCTCGTTCGAGCTCCGCGGCCTGCTTATCCTGGTAGTTGCCCACTGCAGCACCGGCAAGCGCACCAACAGCGGCGCCCACGTAGCGGCCTTTGTCACCATCGACCTGATGGCCGGCGACCGCTCCCACCAGTGCACCGATCGCGGCGCCGGTCTTGGCCCGGCGATTCGGATCATCGGCAGCACAACCGGAAACCAACACGGTCGTCGCCACTCCCAGACCCATAACGGCCCGGCGCATTCCCTGACGTTGCTGAGCTTGCATATCAACTCCTTTTTTTGCGTGACCGGCCTTCCGCCGGCTCGAAATCAATCTTGCGCTCGTCGAGATCAACACGCACGACCTTGACGGCCATACGATCGGACAACCGGTAGATCTTCCCGGTGCGTTCACCCCGCAAGCGGTGGTACTTGGATTCGAAATGGTAGTAGTCGTTCCGTAACTGGCTGACGTGCACCAGGCCGGTCACGGCCAGATCGTCGATTTCCACGAACAAACCGAACGAGGTCACGCCCACGATCATGCCCTCGAATGTTTCGCCCACCCGGTCGAGCATGAACTCGCATTTGAGCCAGTCCATCACATCCCGGGTGGCCTCATCGGCGCGCCGCTCGGTGCCGGAACAATGCGCCCCGGTCTGGACCATGGTCTCCGGCTCGTACTGCTTGGCGCCCGTGGTTTCACCCTTGGCCAATAACTTGAGGCCCCGATGGACCAGCAGATCCGGATAGCGGCGGATGGGCGACGTGAAGTGAGCATAGCGCTCCAGCGCCAGCCCGAAATGGCCGTTGTTTTCCGGTTGGTACACGGCCTGGGCCATGGACCGCAGCAACACGGTCTGGATGAGTCGCGCATTGGGACGGCCAGAGACCTCGTTGATCAGGCGCGAAAAATGCTGCGCCTCGGGGGTTTGCCCACCCCCTACGCCCAGGCCCCATTCGCCCAGAAATGCGCGTAGGTCCTCAAGGCGGTCGGCTGGCGGGCGCTCATGCACCCGGTACAACGTGGGAATCTTCGCGGTCTCCAACGCCCGGGCCGCCTGCACGTTGGCGGCGATCATGCATTCCTCGATCATCTTGTGCGCGACGTTGCGCACCACGGGCACCACCCGATCAATCTTGCGATTCTCCCCGAAGACGATCCGCGTCTCCGACGATTCGAAGTCGATGGCTCCACGCGCATCTCGGGCCTTGCGCAACGCCTCGTACAAACCATGCAAGGACTGCAGATGAGGGAGCAGATCCGCACGCTGCTCTCGGGTCGCGGCGGCGTCGTTCTCCAGCAGGTCGGCCACCTCTTCGTAGGTCAACCGGGCCTTGGACCGCATGACCGCTTCGTAGAATCGTCCTCGTCGCACCTCACCGCTCCGCGACACCTGCATCTCGCAGACCAGGCATAGACGATCGACGTCGGGATTCAGCGAGCAAAGCCCGTTGGACAACACTTCCGGCAGCATCGGGATCACCCGCTCCGGAAAGTACACCGAGGTCCCACGCCGATACGCTTCCCGGTCCAGTGGCGAGTCCGGCTGGACGTAGGCCGAGACATCGGCAATCGCCACATAGAGCTTCCAGCCTCGCAGCGTGCGCTTGGCGTAGACAGCGTCGTCAAAGTCGCGTGCGTCCGCGCCATCAATGGTCACCAATGGCAGGTCACGAAGATCCTGCCGGCCGGTCTTGTCGGCCTCTGCCACCTGCTCCGGCAGCTCGGCGATCTGCTCTTCAACCTCGGCCGGCCACTCGTAGGGGATCCCGTGGGAACGCACGGCGATATCGATCTCCATGCCAGGCGCCATGTGATCGCCCAGGCGTTCCTTGACTCGGCCGATCGGCTTGCCCCCCTTGGACGGCTGCTCGATCAGCTCGACGGTGACGATTTGTCCATGCTTGGCGCCACCCAGGTCTTCGGGGCCGACCAGAATGTCCTGTGCGATGCGGCTGTTGTCCGGCACGACAAAGCTGACACCGCGTTCGGTCATCAATCGACCCACGATGAACGCGTTGGCGCGCTCGAGCACCTCGACCACCGAGCCTTCCTTGCGGCCCCTGCGGTCCTCTCCGGTAATGCGGACCAGCGCCCGGTCGCCGTGGAGCAGCTGTCGCATCTCCCGCGGGCTCAGGAAGATGTCGTCGCCGCCCGCGTCCGGCTGGAGAAAGCCGAATCCGTCCCGGTGGCCGATCACCCGCCCCGGCACCAGGTCCATGCGCTTGGGAATGCCCAATGCACCGCGGCGGTTCTCGACGAGCTGACCATCGCGAATCATGGCGCTGATGCGGTGACTCAGGCCCGTCTCGGCCTCGTTGTCGTCGGCGAGACCGAAATGCCGGATCAGTGCATGTCGACTCATCGGCCGACCATGTTCGGCCAGCGTTTGCAGAATGAACTGACGACTGGGGACAGGCGATTCATAGCGCTGTTGCTCCCGGCCGAATGCGGGATCCTGATCGGCCCAGTCTTGTTTTGATCGGGTCTTTTTACTCATTTTGCTCAATCCTTTGACTCGGTCGTTGACAAGTTCAACGACCGTCTATAAAGTCCGCCGCCGCTTGCCGAGGTGGCGGAATTGGTAGACGCGCTGGCTTCAGGTGCCAGTGGGGGAAACCCCGTGGAGGTTCAAGTCCTCTCCTCGGCACCATCGCTTCTCAATCCTCAGGATTGGGTGATGGTGCAAATCGGCAAGGCCATCAGACGGATCGTAGGCGGTTGCACACGCCTCTCCGTCGCTCATCATTCGCGTCCGCGAAAACAGATTAATCCGGGTGGATCGGTTCTTCAGGTGTATTGAGGCACCTGGGGCAGTACCGCCCGCACATTGCTGTGCGGGCGGCATCGTATCATCCGAGCGGATGCTTCCGGACAATCGTCTGGCTGCGATCCGGCCCGGTGGACACCAGATCGATCGGCACTTCGACCAAGGCCTCGATGCGCTCCAAAAATGCGCGCGCAGCGGCTGGTAGCGCCTCGAACGTCTCCACACCCACTGTCGACTGCCGCCAGCCAGGCATCGTCTCGTAAACGGGCTCACAGGCGGCCAGCGCCTCTGCACCCACCGGCAGATGATCGACGGTTTCACCATCGCGCCGGTAGCCGGTGCAGATGGAGATGGATTCCATCTCATCCAGCACATCCAACTTGGTGACGCACAGTCCGCTGATGCTGTTGTAGATCGCCGCTCGCCGCAGCGCGACGGCATCAAACCAGCCACAGCGACGCGGGCGCCCTGTGGTTGCGCCGAACTCGGCCCCGCGGGCGGCGATGGACTGCCCCACCGCGTCGGACAGCTCCGTGGGAAACGGTCCGGCCCCCACACGCGTTGCATACGCCTTGACGATGCCCAGCACATAGTCGATCTGCCGCGGGCCAATACCGGAGCCCGTGCAGGCCCCACCGGCGGTGGTGTTGCTGGAGGTCACATACGGGTAGGTGCCGTGATCCACATCCAGCAGCGAGCCCTGAGCGCCTTCAAACAAGACGTTGCCGCCCGCGGCACAGGTCTCGTGAAGGTGGCGCGTGACATCACCCACCATGGGCGCGATGCGCTCGGCATAGGCCAGCTGCTGATCCAAAATGGCCTGAAAATCATGCGCCGGTTCGTTGAAGTAGCGCGTGAGGACGAAATTGTGGAAATCCAGCATTTCGCCCAGCTTGGCAGCGAGGCGTTCGCGGTGGAACAAATCGTCAACGCGGACGGCGCGCCGGGCGACCTTGTCCTCGTAGGCCGGCCCGATCCCGCGGCCGGTCGTACCGATCTTCGCGGCGCCACGCGCCTTTTCGCGGGCCAGGTCCAACGCCTTATGGGTTGGCAGGATCAGCGGACAAGACGGGCTGATCATCAGCCGCTCTTCCGCGGGGACACCGCGACCGGCCAGCATGTCCAGCTCTTCCATCAGCGCATCGGCGGCAATCACCACGCCATTTCCGATGAGGCAGCGCACATCGTCGCGCAAAATGCCGGAAGGAATCAGGTGCAACACCGTCTTCTCGCCGTCGATGACCAGCGTGTGGCCGGCATTGTGACCACCCTGGAATCGGGCCACTGCCGCACAGCGGTCGGTGAGCCAGTCCACGATCTTGCCCTTGCCCTCGTCGCCCCATTGGGCGCCGATGACAACCAGATTACGACCTCGGGTCATCGATGACTCCGTCCTGAATGGTCCATGTCGAATGAAGTTGCGCCAGGTGGCGCGTATGTGCCGGCAATGGCTGACCCGGCAGGGCCACCACCACCACCTCGCCGGCTGCACGTAAGTCACGAATCGTGTCGGCCAGCGCCGGCGACTCGTCCGCTGGCGCAAGAATCACATCAGCATCCGCACCGGCTGCACGCGGCGCGGCCACCCGCGCCAATACGTTTAAGTCTGACGAAAAACCGGTGGCAGGGCGACCACGCCCGAAGGCCTCACCGACGTGGTCGTAGCGCCCACCACGCGCCAACTCACGACCATGCTCTTCGACGAACGCCGCGAACACGACACCCGTGTGGTAGTGGTAGCCCCGCAACTCGCCCAGGTCGATGTGCAGCTTGAGCGAGGGCTCCTGCCCGGCCAGCCAGCCGCACAAGGCATCCAGCTCGCTCAACGCGGCGTCGATATCCGGCGACAACCCGGCCAGCTCCGCAGCTGCGGCCTCCAACACCTCCGGCGTTCCATTGAGCCGCATCAGCACGGCCAGTTGGTCGGCAAGCGCGTCGCCCAGCTGCGGGCGCAGGAACTCGAGGTCGGGTTGCGACTTGCGCTGCAGCACATCGAACACCTCGGCTTCCAGCGCCGGGCTGAGCTTGGCGGGTGCCAGCAACGCACGCACGACGCCAACATGCCCGAGGTCCAGGTGAAACCCCTCGACGCCCGCTGTCCGCAGCGTCGCGATCATCAACGACAACACCTCGCGGTCACTCTCGGGACCGGCGTGCCCGAACAGCTCGGCACCGATCTGGCGCAGCGCGCGCGAACTGGCCGCCACGCCAGCACGTGCTCGCAGCACGGTGCCGGTGTAGCAGAGTCGAACCGGTGCGTCGCTTTGCATGCGATTGGCATCGATCCGGGCGATCTGCGGCGTCATATCGGCGCGCAGCCCCATCAGCCGGCCATTGTTCTGGTCGGTGAGCTTAAAGGTCTGCACGTCCAACTCGCGGCCGGCACCGGTCAGCAATGACTCGATGTACTCAATTAGCGGCGGCAGCACGAAGGCGTAGCCCCAGCGCCGATACAGGTCAATCAAATCGCGGCGAAGCGTTTCCAGCGCCCAGGCATCGGGCGCCAGCACCTCTTCGACGCCGTCAGGCAGGGTCCAGGCGTGGTAAGTCATCGCATCCATTGCAGCAGACAAAGGCCGGCGATCATGGCGATCAATCCGGCCGTTCGAAGCGTACGGTCGTCCGTCGCGGCCACCCGGGCCAGGAGCAAACGCCACCGGGTCGGCGACAGGAACGGCATCATGCCCTCGATGATCAGCACGAGAGCCAGCGCACGGAGCACGTCTTCCCACATGGGCTCAGGCCATCCTGTCGCGGACCCGGAAGTCCAACGGGTCGCTAACGACCGTCGGCACCGCTCTTGAAGTAGCGGAAGAGTTCAGCATCGGGCTCGAGGACCAGGACATCGCTGCGATCCTTAAAGCCTTCGCGGTACACGCCAAGACTGCGATAGAAGTTGTAAAACTCCGTATCTTCGCCGAAGACGTTGGCGTAGATGTCCGCGGCCTCCGCATCACCCTCACCCTTGATTTCCTCGGCCTCGCTATAGGCCTCGGCCAGCAGCACCTGGCGTTCACGCTCGGCCGCTGCGCGGATCTTCTCCGCCTCCTCGGCACCACGGGCGCGGAAATCGGCAGCGACGCGCTGACGCTCGGAGCGCATCCGGTTGTAGACCGAATCGCTCACGTCATCGGGCAGGTCGATGCGCTTGATGCGTACGTCGACGAGATCGATGCCGAACTCAGCGATCTTCTCGGCTGCATTCGCCTCCATCTGGCGCATGATGTCATTGCGCTCACCCGACACCGCCTGACGGATGGTGCGGTTGCCGAATTCGTCACGCAGCCCCTGATTGATGATCGAGGACAGCCGCGACAGTGCGTTGGACTCCAGACCACTGGTCGCCCGGTAGTACTGGGCAACATCGGCAATCCGCCACTTGACGTAGAAATCCACCTTCACGTTCTTCTTTTCGAGCGTGAGGTATTCCTCGGCGTCGGCATCCAGGGTGAGCACGCGCGAGTCGAAAGTCCGCACGTTCTGCACCACCGGCAGTTTGAAGTGCAGACCCGGCTCGCTGTCAGATCGCTTGATCTGACCCAGCTGGAACACCAGCACTTTTTCGCGCTCGTCGACGACGAACACCGAATCCAGCGCCAGAAATGCCGCCACCAGCACGATGACGAGCAGGAACAATTGCTTACCTGACATTAGCGACGCCCCCGTGTACGGCTGTCTTCATAGGCGGAGCGGTAAGGTGTCGAGCTCGAACCGGAGCTGGACCCCGAATCCGCCGAGCTGTTGCGCTCGCTTTGGCGTCGGCCCTCGATGGCGCCCATCGACTGAATCATTTGGTCTAGCGGCAGATACATCAGCGAGTTGCCATTGTCGGAATCGATCATGATCTTGCTGGTGCTGCTGAGCACGTCGTTCATGGCATCCAGGTACAGGCGATCTCGCGTCACCTGCGGAGCTTGCTTGTACTCTGCGAGCAGTGCCTTGAACCGCGCCGTCTCACCACGGGCCTCGGCCACCACCGACTCGCGATAGCCCTGCGCGCGCTCGATGTCACGCGCCGCAGCACCGCGGGCGCGCGGCAGGATATCGTTTGCGTAAGCCTGGGCCTCGTTAATCAGTCGCTCCTGGTCCTCACGCGCCTTGATGGCATCCGCAAAGGCGCCCTGCACGGGTTGCGGCGCGGTGGCTTCCTCGAGGTTGACCTCGGTCACCAGCAAGCCGGCGTCGTAGCTATCGATGGTGTTCTGCAGCAATTCCTTGGTCTGCGCGGCGACGGCCTCACGACCCGCCGTGAGGATGAAGTCCATGTCGGACTTACCCACGACCTCGCGAATCGCCGACTTGGTCGCCTCTTTCAGCGTACGGACCGGATCACGCACGTTGAACAGGTATTCCTCAGCCGAGCGGACGCGATACTGCACCTGCAAGCTGACGTCGACGATGTTCTCATCCTTGGTCAGCATTGAGGCACGCTCGGTCAGCGCATTCACCGCGGTCACATTGACCCGCTCCACCGTCTGGATCGGCGACGGCATATGCCAGCGCAAGCCGGGTTCGGTGGTCGTCACGTACTCGCCAAACTGCAGCACGACGCCGCGCTGCTGTTCGTCGACCACATAAAAACCCGATAGCAGCCACAGGGCGACTGCACCCGCAATCACCAGCGGCAACAAGCCCTTGAGCAGCTTGCCACCCCCACCACCGCCACTGCTGCCGCCACCGCCGGAGTTCCCCCCGGCAAAGCGTTCGCGCAGTTTCTTGAGCATTTCGTCGAGATCGGGCGGCCCCTGGTTGGCGCCGCGTCGACCCCATGGATCCTGCCCATTATTGCCGGGCTCATTCCAGGCCATGGATGTCTCCGTTGGAGTGCTGTAGTTCGGTTAGGACAAAAACGGCGGGCATTCTAACAGCCCCACCCGCTTGTGATTCAGGCGTGCAGGCGATCGGGGTCGATTCCTTCCTGCCGGCAAATGCGATCGAACTGTTCATGGGGGATCGCCAGCTCCAGCTCCTGCTGGCCATCGTCCAGACTGGTCTCCCGATGCACTGCGCCGATGGCGAACAGGCGTGAACGCAGTCGACCTGCAGCCGCGGGAATCCGGATGGTCAAGCGCGCCATATCCGGCCGCAGGCGCAGGGCGATCGCCTCGAGCAGCGCGTCCAACCCCTGTTGCCGAAGTGCGGAAACATAAACCCGCCAAGGCTGCCCGTCATCACCCAGGCTGACGCCGACATCGAATTGATCGCTGGCGTCAACCTTGTTGTAGACCTCCAGTCTGGGAATGGCGTCGGCCCCGATTTCCTTGAGCACCGTCTCGACGTCATCGATTCGCGCAGCGCGCTCCGGATCCGAGGCGTCGATGACATGCAGGACCAGATCGGCCTCGATGGTTTCCTCCAAAGTGGCCCGAAATGCAGCCACCAGCTCATGCGGCAGGTCGCGGATGAACCCCACGGTATCGGCGAGCACCGCGGGCTCGCCGGCAGGCAGGGCCAGCTGCCTGAGCGTCGGGTCCAGCGTGGCGAACAGCTGATCGGCCGCGTAGACCTCGCCCCGGGTCAGAGCATTGAACAGCGTCGACTTACCCGCGTTGGTGTAACCGACGAGGGAGACCGTCGGCGCCGCATTGCGACGCCGGGCCTGCCGGCCCAGCTCGCGACGGGCGCGGACCTCGTCCAAACGGCGCTTGAGATTTTTGATGCGCTGCGCCAGCAGGCGCCGGTCGGTTTCCAGCTGGGTCTCGCCGGGGCCACGCAGGCCGATGCCGCCCTTCTGGCGCTCCAGATGTGACCAGCCGCGGACCAGCCGCGTCGCCAGATGTTCGAGCTGCGCCAATTCGACCTGCAGCTTGCCTTCGTGGGAGCGTGCGCGCTGGGCAAAGATATCGAGAATCAGCCCGGCACGGTCCAGCACGCGCGCCTTGACCCGCGACTCCAGATTGCGCTCCTGGCTCGGACTGAGGTCGTGATTGACGATGACAACCTCGGCCCCCTCGGCCTGCACGCGCTCGGCAATCTCTTCAGCCTTTCCGGAGCCGACAAAGTAGCGCGGATCGGGTGTTTGCCGACGCCCACCGATCTCACCGACGAGTTCTCCGCCGGCAGAGACGACGAGCTCAACGAACTCGCGATGCGATTCGTCGAAATCCCAGTCGTTGAAGTCCAGGTGGACGAGCAGCGATCGCTGCCCGAGCTGAGGGCGTTCAAACATGGATGCTTGCCTCCGGACGCATCAGCGCGCCCAGTTGCGGCCAGGGCGTGTTCAGACACACCCCGCCGTCAAACGAGCATCCCGGGCGCCGCGGCTTATTCCTCGTCGCCTGTGCTATAGCCCAAACCTTCCGTCACACGGACGTTGCGGGCGGGCACGACGGTGGAAATCGCGTGCTTGTAGACCATCTGGCTGACGTTGCTCTTGAGTAGCACGACAAACTGGTCGAACGACTCGATCTGCCCCTGCAACTTGATGCCATTGACCAGATAGATAGAAACCGGGATGCGTTCCTTGCGCAGGATATTAAGAAAAGGCTCCTGCAAAATTTGTCCCTTAGACATGACCAATCCTTTTGGCGCGAGCCGGGCGTTTGAAACCCAAAGTTATTATGTTCAGTCGGTGGTGACCGCGAGCGATTAGCCTATCACAAGCTGTTGCCACCCCTTCCCCGTAAATGCTGTTCCACATGGCCGATCGCCTGCTGAACAGGGGCCTGATCGGCCGTCAACCAGACGAGATCAGGCTCTTTACGCAGCCAAGTCCACTGCCGCCGCGCCAGCTGACGCGTGGCTGCCTTGCCCGCTTCGACCGCTTCATCCAGAGACCGTTCACCCGCCAGATGCGACCACAGCTGGCGATAGCCCACACTGCGCATCGACGGCAGTTCCGGGTGCAGGCCCGGCCGCCTGCGAAGGTCGCGAACCTCGTCCAGAAAACCCGCCGCCATCATCGCGTCGAATCGCCGATCGATACGGGCATGCAGCGCGGCTCGGTCGTCGTCGGCCACCGCCATGCAAAGCACAGACCAGCCTGTCCCCGCTGCCTGCTGGGCGCTCTTGGCGTAGTGCGCGCTGGGCGGACGCCCCGTCAGCGCGATGATCTCCAGTGCCCGCTGAATCCGCTGCGCATCATTGGGATGCAACCGCGCGGCGGTTTCCGGGTCGTGTTCGGCCAGCGCCTGGTGCAAAGCCGGCCAGCCCTGCTGTTCGGCCCGCGCACTGATTTCGGCTCGGGTGGCGGGATCGGCGCTGGGGAGTTCGCTCAACCCCCGCAGCAAAGCCCGGTAATAAAGATGGGTTCCGCCCACGAGCACGGGCAAACGCCCCTGCTCGTGAGCCGCCGAGACCAGCCGCCTTGCATCCTCAACAAAGCGGGCGGCTGAGTAGGCCTCTTCCGGCTCGCAACAGTCGATCAGCGCATGGGGATAAGCCTTTAAGGTTGCCGTATCAGGCTTGGCAGTGCCGATGTCCATTCCGCGATAGACCAGTGCCGAATCCACGCTGATCAACGACACGGGAAAGCGGTCGGCCAGTGCCAGTCCGATGTCGGTCTTCCCGGTGGCGGTGGCCCCCATCAGGCAGACGACCGGCGGCTTCATCGGCCACGCTGGAACAAACGATCCAGTTCCTTGAGACTGATTTGCACCCAGGTGGGACGACCATGGTTGCACTGGCCGCTGCGCTCGGTGCGCTCCATGTCCCGAAGCAGCGCGTTCATCTCCGCTGTGCTGAGCTGGCGATTGGCGCGGACCGAGGCATGGCAGGCCAGGGTCCCCAGGCGCTCGTCACTCAAGCGCTTGAGCTCACGGCCGGCACCAGCCTCCTGCTCCATCCGTCCCAGCAGGTCCGCCAACAGCGAAGCGATATCCAGATCTGCCAGCACGGTGGGAACGCGCCGTACGGTCACCGTGGTGGGTCCGGCCCGGGTCAGCTCGAACCCTCCCTGAGCCAAAACAGCCTCGCAGGCCTCGGCCAAGTCCGCCTCACGCTCCGAAACCGACACATCCAGCGGCACCAGTAGCGGCTGACTGGGCACGGTCCCGGCATCCCGTTGACGTTTGAGCGTCTCGTAGACAATGCGCTCGTGGGCAGCGTGCATGTCGACACAGACCAGCCCCTCGGCATTTTCGGCCAGGATGTATACGCCATGCAGCTGGGCGCGGGCGTAACCCAGTGGGGGGACGGTCGCCTCATCCGGCGACTCAACAACGGGTGACGTCTCCAAGGCCGCCTCCTCCGAAGCTCCGGTCAATAACTCGCCGGTGTCCGGGTTGACCTGGGGAGCATCGACCGGGTTATCCGCAACCGGCCGCGTGGCCCAGTCATACAGCCCACGCGACTCCCCGGTCCCGAAGCGCAGTCCCGACTGGCCGCCACCCAGCGCAAAGGCGGGCGCAGCATGGGTCGAGGCCGGCGCCGCAAACTCGGCATGGTGTGGCTTGGTCGGCGCCGCACCGGCCAATGCCTGGGACACGACATGGGACAGAAACCCGTGAATCTTGCCCTGGTCCCGAAACCGGACTTCGTGCTTGGCGGGATGCGCATTCACATCGACGCCGGCCGGGTCCATCTCCAGGAACAGCACATAGGCTGGTTGCCGCGCGTGGTGCAACACATCACCAAACCCCTGCTTGATGGCATGCGTGACCACCTTGTCTCGGATCGCCCGCCCATTGACGAACATGTACTGCCAGTCAGCCTGCGAGCGGGCAATGCTCGGCTGGCCCAGCCAGCCCCAAAGGCGCAGACCGGCCCGTGACGTATCCACCTCGATCGTCTGCTCGACAAAGCCCTTGCCCACCACATCGGCGATGCGGCTGGCCCGGCGGGCATCCGTGGTGGCCGCTGGATAGTCGCGCACCACCCGACCATCGTGTGACAGGCGAAAACCGGTTTCGAACCGGCTCAACGCCGTGCGCCGGAGCATGCGGTCGATATGACGGAATTCGGTCTGCTCGGTGCGCAAGAACTTGCGCCGGGCAGGCACGTTGTGGAACAGATCGCGCATCTCCACCGTGGTGCCGCGCGGATGCGCGCAAGGCGCGGCCTGCTGACCGGCCCGGTACGGCCCGGTTGCCTCCCAGCCCCCATCGCCGTCGGTGGATGAGCGAATGCTCAGCCGCGATACCGAGGCGATGCTGGGCAGGGCCTCACCGCGAAAGCCCAGCGTGGCCACACGCTCCAGCTCATCCAGCGAGGTGATCTTGCTGGTGGCGTGCGGCGCCATGGCCAGGGGGATTTGTTCCGGGGGGATGCCATGACCGTCGTCTCGTATCCGCAGCAGGCGTATGCCGCCGCCACCGGCCTCGACATCCACCTGCCTAGCCCCTGCATCGATGGCGTTTTCGAGCAGCTCCTTGAGAACGGAGGCCGGTCGTTCGATGACCTCCCCGGCAGCAATCTGGTCGATAAGATCAGCGTTGAGCTGACGGATGATTCGCTTTGACATGCGCGCATGGTAGCGATGCGTCGCCGCCCATGCGATGGACCCGCGCGCCCAGGCGCTCGTCGTTGACTAGCCGCCAGATGGAATCGTCAGCACATCACCGATTCGGATGGTGTCCGAGGCCAGGTCATTGGCCAGGCGCAGGGCCGACATACTGGTCCGAAATCGCGCCGCGATTTCCGACAGGGTATCCCCGCGCCGCACCGTGTAGGCCTCGGCTGGAGCTGGCTCCACCGGTCCGTCGACGCGGGCGGAAGCCAGCGTGGTTCGGGGACGGTAATCCGAGAAGTAACCCTGGATGCCAGCCAGCAGATTTCTCGCCAGCCGCTCCTGAAAATTCGGATCGGTGAGTCGCCGTTCCTCATCTGGGTTGGAAATGAAGGCGGTTTCAACCAGCACGGAGGGAATATCCGGTGCCTTGAGCACCATGAAGTTGGCCTGCTGGACCGTCTCTTTGTGCAGTCGATTAATGGCACCCATGTTGGAGAGCATGCGCTCGGCGGCATCGAAGCTCGCTTCCAAGGCGGCCGTTTGCGAAATGTCGATGAGCACCGACGCCAACACATCGTCCTTGTCATCCAGACGCACGCCGCCGATCAGGTCGGATTCGTTCTCACGCCGGGCAAGTGTCCGGGCATGCTCCGAGGAAGCGCCGCGCTGCGACAACACATAAACACTCGACCCGCGGGCACGCCGATCGGTGAACGCATCAGCATGAATCGAGACAAACAGGTCAGCCTGGGCCGCGCGCGCACGACGGGTCCGCTCTCGCAGGTCGATGTAATAGTCACCGTCCCGAATCAACACCGCACGCATGCCGGGTTGGGCGTCCACCAACCGTGCCAGCTTGCGCGACACAGCCAACGCCACGTCCTTTTCCTTGGTGCCGCGCGCACCGCGGGCACCCGGATCTTCGCCGCCGTGGCCCGCATCGATTGCGATGATGATGGGCTTGTCCTGCAGCTCGACCGCCGGCTGGGGTGCAGCCACGGGCCCGATCTTCGCCGGCCCGGTATCCAGATCGACAACGAGGCGATGCCCGTAGCGACCGCTGGGCGGCAAGGTAAATGACTTGGCACGAACCGAAGACTCCAGGTCCACGACCAGCCGCAGGGTGTCGGGCGTGCGCTGTCCGGTACGCACACGTTGGACGATGCCGCGCCCGTCAGCACCCGCCACGGTGCCCCGAGTGGCATTTGGCACATCGATCACGACCCGCGCGGGGTCATCCAGCGTAAACAGCTTGTGATCAATATCGCCGGAGAGGTCGAACACGACCCGCGTCGAATCCGGCCCGGGCCATACGCGCACATCCTTGAGCACCACGCTGGCAGACACAGCTGGGCTGGCCAGCGACGCCAGCAGCACGAAGACAAGTTGCAGTGTGTTCAGTCGAAGGCACCGTTGCATGGCGATCCCCTCTGCACCCAGATGTACGAGACGATAACGAGGCCATGCGGCACTGGCAAGTGTTTTGTTGAATTATTTTAGTGGTTTACGTAACAAAACTCAGGTGATGGGTTGGAAATAGCCCCTAAGCCTCGACAGCCACTGCGCTCCGGTCGGGCTACTCGCCTGCAGCTGAACCACCCGACTGGCCTCGCGATAGTCCAAGCTGACGTGCAGGTCGAATCGGGACGCCAGCTCTGGAATACGTTCCGGCCACTCGATCAGCAAGCAGTCGGGCGCGGCATCCTCAACGCCCAATTCATCCCACTCAGAGGCATCGCCCAGCCGGTATAGGTCCAGGTGCCAGACCTCGCGGTCCACGGTGTAGGGCTCGACCAGCGTGTAGGTCGGACTCGGTACCGGACCGTCCCAGCCGAGAGCCGCCAACGCGCCACGAACAAGTGTCGATTTACCCGCACCCAGCGGGCCGTGTAACGCCACCCAGAGTGTGCGTCCACCCGCATCTGGCGCCTGGTCGAGCAGCGCTGCTCCCAATGCCCGGGTGGCCGCCTCATCCGGCAGATCGAAGTTGATGACCGTTGTCATGGCCGCGGGATAATGTTGGGCAGGGATGCGATCAAATCGCTGGGCAATAGTCCCGCCTGCCCCAGGCGATCTGCCGCCTCGTCCCCTGCCAGCGCATGCGCCAACACGGCCCCGCCCACCAAGGGCGCCAGTGCCCCGGCACGCATCGGCCCTGCTAGGGCGGCTCCGAGCAGACCGGACAGCACATCGCCCATCCCCCCTGTGCCCATACCGGGATTGCCGGCCACGCAAAGCGATGGCCGCTCACCCGGTGCGCCCACCCAGCTACCCGCGCCCTTGAGCACGACCGCCCGCCCCGACCGGGCCACCAGCGCCGACAAGGCCCGCAGACGGTCTGCCTGCACATTTGCGGTCGTCGTGCCCAACAACCGAGCCGCCTCACCGGGGTGCGGTGTTAGCACGCTGCGCTCAGGAAGGTCCACGGGCGAACTGGCGAGCAGATTCAGCGCATCGGCATCCAGCACCACGGCGCGAGGCCCCGCACTCACGCAGACCGTCTCCAGCAGGGTCCGCGCCCACTCGCTTTGCCCCAGCCCCGGCCCGCAAACCACGGCGGTGGCAGGCTCGATGAGATCGACCAGGGCCGCCGGGTCATCCATGGCGTGGCTCATGAGCTCCGGCTGCGCCAATGGCAACAAGGCCGCATGCGCCGGGTGCGTCGCCACGCTGACCAGCCCGGCGCCACTGCGCAACGCCGCCCTTGCCGCCATGAGCACCGCACCGGGCATGCCGGCCTGACCACCCACGATGAGTACATGGCCGAAATGCCCCTTGTGTTGGTGTGTGGTCCGCGTCGGCCAGGTCTGCCGCAAAGCCCTGGGACCCAACAACTGCGCCGCAGGCTCCACCGCGTCGAAGGCCGCCGGCGGCACATCACAATCGGCCAGCACCACCTCGCCGACGCAATCGGGTCCGTCGGCCAGATAAAGCCCTAGCTTGCGGGCGATAAATGTGACCGTGACAGCGGCGCGGATCGCCGGCCCCAGCATCTGGCCAGATGACGCATCCAGCCCGGACGGGCAGTCCAGCGACAGCACCGGAACCTTCGCGGCGACAACCGCTTCAATCCATCGCGCGGCCCTGCCTTCGACCGGCCGCGACAATCCAATCCCGAACAAGGCATCGACCACCAGGTCTTCAGGATGCAGATCACCCAGTTCGTTCGCGGGACTTGGACCGTCGTCTGCCTGCCAGGCCGCCCAGGCCTCGGCGGCGGCCCCGGTCAGGGACGCGGGATCGCCACCGAGTAGCAGCTGAACGTTGCGCCCGTCAGCGCGCGCCAAGCGTGCCAGCTCAATGCCATCTCCCCCGTTGTTGCCCAGACCGGCCAGCACAACCCACCGAGAGGCCGCTGGCCAGCGCTGTACCGCCTCCTGATAGGCGGCAGCGGCCGCACGCTGCATCAAGACATAGCCGGGGATGCCGCATCGCTCGATCGCCGCCGCATCGATTTGGCGCACATCGGCTGGCTGATAAAGCGCAAGCTGGTTCATGCACGGCATTATATGAGGGTGAAGACCCAGCCCCCCAACGCCACCCCCTCACCCGAGGTCCTCGCCGGCCGTATCCGCGACTGGGCGACAGAGCTTGGGTTTGATGGCGTCGGCATCACCGGCTTTGACCTCGCTGAAGACGTGGAACACCTGCACCAATGGCTGCGCGAAGGCCGCCATGGCAGCATGGACTACATGGCTCGGCATACCGATCTGCGCGCCGACCCGGCCCGGCTACAGCCCGAAGCGATCCGCTGTATTTCGGTGCGCATGAATTACCGGACGCAGTCGGCCGACGCCATGCAGGCCTGCCTCGATGACCCGGACCGTGCCTATGTCTCGCGCTATGCACTGGGCCGCGACTATCACAAACTCATGCGCGGCCGCCTCAAGCAGCTGGCGCGGCGACTGCAAGAAGCGGCACCTGAGGCACTGTCGCGCCCCTTTGTCGACAGCGCCCCGGTCCTGGAAAAGGCACTGGGACGAGATGCGCGCCTGGGCTGGATCGGCAAGCACAGCCTGTTGCTGCATCGCGATGCTGGCTCCTGGTTCTTTCTGGGCGAGATTCTCACCAATGTGGCCTTGCCGGTGGACGATGACCCGCCGGTCAAAAACCTCTGCGGCAGTTGCACGGCGTGTATGGAGATCTGCCCCACGCAAGCGATTACCGGGCCCCAGCAACTCGACGCCCGGCGCTGTATCGCCTACCTGACCATCGAACATAAGGGGTCTATTCCGGAAGGCCTGCGAAAGCCCATGGGCAACCGGATTTTTGGCTGTGACGACTGCCAGCTCGTGTGCCCGTGGAATCGCTATGCCCAGGCGACACGCGAACCGGATTTCGCACCACGCCACGGCCTCGACACCGCCCGCCTGGTCGATTTATTCGCCTGGTCAGAGGACGAATTCCTCTCGAGGACAGAAGGGATGCCCATCCGCCGGACGGGCTACGCCGGCTGGCGACGGAATATTGCGGTGGCCCTGGGCAACGCGACAGCCAGCGACGAGAGTCGGCAGGCGCTGCGGGGGGCGCTGGATGATCCCTCGCCATTGGTCCGCGAGCATGTGCAATGGGCCTTGCAGCAACTCGAAGCCGCGGATTAGTTCAGCCGTCTCGCCCACCCCGCAGCACAGCGGCGACCCAGACGCTGCAGAAACACTGGTCGCAGCCAGGCGCTTTTGCCGCCCGACCAGCTGCCCGCACCCAAGGGACGGCTGGCCGCCCGGCCCGGGCCTTGCTCAATGCGCATTATTGGGGGTCATAGCGACAGGGGCCGGTCGCCTGATGGGCTTGAAACTCCGCCAGGGTCTTCGCCGCATAGTCTTCGGGCGCGGAGGCCAATCGGGGCATCAGAGGACGCGCGCGTTCGGGACAGTCCAAGCTCAGCCAGACGGTCGCGAGGTTATTCATCGCCGGTGTCCAGTCCGGGCGTAGCGCAACGGCGCGCGTGAGCGCCTGGGCCGCAGATGACCAATCGGTTGCTGCGGCTTGCTGGTTGCCATAGGCAAACCACGCCAGCGCGGCATCCGGCCAGCGACCTGTGGCCGAGGCCAGTGCTTGCTCGGCAAGCGCGGAGAAGCCGACACGCGCCAGGTCATCCGCGGCACGAATCCAGGCTTCGAGGTGGGCCGGACGCGGCACATGACTGGGATGCGCGGCGATCACCGCCCAGCGCCCCCCGCCGTGCCAGGCATGCTCAAACGCGCGATGATCCATGAATCGTCGCGGTTCGGTCCCGGAGCGCAATAGCCAACCATCCTGACTCATCCCGATGACGACGGCGTAATGCCACATCGGCCACCAGCGCGGCCCCAGGTTCAGCAGCACCAGTGCGGGGTAGCCCGCTTCAATGGCCGCCCCCAGCGCATCCAGCTGCGGTTCAAGCACCACCGGTAGCCGCCCGGCCCGGCGCGTGGCGGCGAGTAACTCTGGCTGCAGGCTCCCCTGACGGCCCTCAATCCAAACCTGATCGATCAGGGTCGCGGGCGAGGTCTCCACACCGCTATCAACCAGCAGTGTTGCCAGGGCCGCCGGACCACATTGATAACGCTGCTGTGGAAAGAACGGCGTCTGGTGCAGTTCCAACAGCGGCCCTGACCCCGCACGCTCGGCGGAGGGGAGATGCGCGCAGCCGCCGAGCACGACGGCTGCGAGCAGGATCAGTCGGTTCAGAAGCTGCTGAAGACGTTGGTGACGCCGACCAGCTCCAGAATGATCAGCACGATGAAGACGATCCCGACGACCTCGACCAGCCCGGCGCCAGCCGGCATCTGCTCGAATTCGTCGGCCAGCTGCGCCAACTCGGCATCGGTCATGGCATCCAGCCGGGCATCCACGCGTTCCTCGGAAACGCCATAGGCCAGCAGCGTCTGGCGAACATCATCGCGGGACAGCACCCGATCGATCTGCGCACGGTGATCCCCACGCATGGCTTCCTGCGTCCCCACCATGGCGGCAGAAGCCGCGCCCAGCACACCCATATTCACCAGCACGCTGACCAGCCCGGCCACGATCCAGCGGTTTGCAGTTCGCATCATTTCGCACTCCATTGCTCGTAAGAGGGGCTCATACAGTACCGGAAGGCCCCACAACTAGCAGCAGACGGCTCAACCTTCGGCAGTCCGGCCATCCACAATGCGGTGCAGCAGTGCGGCCGTGGAGGGATCGTGCTCGCCGGGCACGGCCAGCCGCAGCTCGTCGTCGATGACGCTGGCGAGCTGCTTGCCCAGCTCGACACCCCATTGATCAAAGGCGTTGATTCCCCAGACCACGCTCTGGACAAACACCTTGTGCTCGTAGAGCGCCAGCAAGGCGCCCAGCGAACGGGCGTCGATGCAGGACATTAAAATGGTGGTGCTGGGCCGGCCGCCTTCGAACACGCGATGGGGAACGGCGTCCTCCAAAGCCTGGCCCGACAAACCTTGAGACCTCAGCTCCTCACGCACCTGGCCTGCCGATTTACCCTGCATCAGCGCCTCGCTTTGCGCGAGACAGTTCGCGATCAGCATCCGGTGCTGATCGGGATGACCGTGGTCCAGCGAGACGGGCAGGATGAAGTCCACCGGCAGGGCCGTCGGCCCCTGGTGCAACATTTGGAAGAAGGCATGCTGGCCGTTGGTGCCCACGTCACCCCACAGCGCAGGGACTGTTTGTTGCTGCACAGCCACCCCGTCACTGTTGACAGTCTTACCGTTGGACTCCATCTCCAGCTGCTGCAAATAGGCCGGCACGCGCGCCAGGGCCTGGGCATAAGGGACGATCACCTGGGATGGCAGCTGCAAACCATTGGTATTCCAGATACCGATCAACGCCATCCAAACCGCCGCGTTGCCCTCCGGCGGTGCGTCACGGACATGCGCATCCATGGCATGGGCACCGGCAAGCAAGGCACGGAAGCCGTCCATACCCAGCGACAAGGCGATCGACAAACCCACCGCCGACCACAGTGAGTAGCGCCCACCTACCCAGGACCAGAAACCGAACATATTGTCGACATCAATGCCGAAGTCAGACACGCGCTCGGCCGCCGTCGACACGGCCACGAAATGCTTGGCGACGGCGGCATCCCCCAATGCATCCACGAGCCAGGCCCGAGCGCTGCGCGCATTGGCCAGGGTTTCTGCCGTACCGAACGACTTGGAGGTCACGACGAACAGCGTCGAAGCCGGTCGCAAGCCGGCCAACACCCGGGAGAGCTCCGTAGCATCGACATTGGAGACAAAATGCGGCCGCGGCCCGCGCACCTGCTCGGCCAGCGCCTCGCAGACCATGCGTGGACCCAGGTCGGAGCCCCCGATTCCGATGTTGACAACATCGGTGATGGGCTCTCCCGTCGCGCCAGTCCAAGCCCCGGAGCGCACCCGGTGCACAAAGGCTTCCATGCGATCGAGCACCTCATGGACGGCCTCGGCAATCGCCGGCCCGCCGGGGGGCTGATGCGCATTGCGCGGTGCGCGCAAGGCCATGTGCAGCGCGGCGCGATCTTCGGTGAAATTAACCGCATCGCCCGCAAACTGCTGACGCAGATGGTCCGTGACCTGAGCGCTCTGGGCGAGCGACCACAGGGCCTCGAGGCCGGCTGCGTCCACGCGCTGCTTGGAAAAATCCAGGTAGAGGCCAGCCGCCTCAAGGCTCATGCGCTCGACGCGATCAGGCTCTGCCGCGAACAGCTCGGGCGTGCGTCGCTGGCCGAGGGCCTCGACCGCAGCTCCGAGCTGGGACCAAGCGGCCGCCGAAGCACCCTTGGGGCGCATCAGCAGCGGGTTTCTGTTGTCTGGTGACGGATGCGGCCAGACAACCGCATCAGGCTGCCTGCACCGGAATGACGTTTCGCGAATGCGTCACCTGATTGGTCTCATCCAGGTACACCAGCCGCGGTTTGTGGCGCTTGGCTTCGGCCTCGTCCATGCCGCAGTAGGCGCAGATGATGAGCCGATCCCCCGGCTGCGCCTTGTGGGCAGCGGCGCCGTTGACGGAAATCACGCGCGAGCCACGCTCGCCCAGAATGGCGTAGGTTTCAAAACGCTCGCCATTGGTGACGTTGTAAATCTGCACCTGTTCGTATTCCAGAATGCCGGCGGCATCCAGCAAATCCTGGTCGATTGCACAGGAACCCTCGTAGTCCAGCTCGGCATGCGTAACACAGGCACGATGCAGCTTGGCTTTCAGCAGGGTGACGTTCATAGGGCGAACCTCGCCAATATCTTGACCAAACTCAATGGTTTGCGTCAGTTGGAATCAATCGTGGGGATCTGGTGCGTAAACCGGGCTCGCAGGACGGCGCGACCACTGTTGTCAGAACCCCCGCACCAGCCGGGTAGTTTAGACGGCCAGCCAAACTGCCTCAAGCACGCAAGTCGGGATCTTGCAGCGTGATGTTGTCGATGAGCCGGGCGGATCCCAGCACCGCGGCCGCCAGCACCACGAAATCGTCCGCCTCCGGACCGGGCGAATCCAGCGCGGGTGTTGCGATCTTCAAGTACTGCGGATCGAACCCCGCTTCAGCAAGCTGCTGGAGACCATCGGCTTCCAAAGCCTCAAAGTCCCGACGACCGGCGAGCAGCGCCCGACCGGTTGCCAGCAAGACCTGCCGCAGCGTGGACGCCTGGTCCCGCTGTGCCTGCGTCAGGTAGCGGTTGCGGCTACTCATGGCCAGCCCGTTGGGCTCGCGGATGGTTGCACCGGACACGATGCGCACCGGCATGTGCAGATCCGCCGCCATGCGCCGGAAAATCAGCAGCTGCTGGTAATCCTTCTCACCGAAAATTGCCAGATCCGGCTGCACCAGATTGAAGAGAATCGTCACCACCGTCGCAGCGCCGGTGAAGTGGCCTGCCCGGAACGCCCCGCAGTAACGATCGACCAACGGCTCGACCGCGACCCGCGTCGCAATGGGGTAACCCGTCGGGTACATCGCCTCGACCGACGGCGCAAAAACCACGTCGGGCCTCAGCGCGTCCAGCTTCGCCAGGTCTTCATCCAGCGTGCGCGGGTACTGCTCGAAATCCTCACCCGGCGCGAACTGCAAAGGATTCACGAAAATGGTGACGATGACGCGATCGGCCTGCGGCTGAACCTGCTCGACCAGGGACAAATGCCCGGCATGCAGATTCCCCATTGTCGGCACCAGGGCCACGGTTTCACCCGCCGTGCGCCAAGCCGCACGCAGGGCGTGCAGTTCGGCCAGGTCATGAACAAGCTTCATCCGAATCCGTGCGTGGGTTGCGGGTAGGCGCCGGACTTGACCTCACGCACATACGCGGCAAAGGCAGCCTCAACCCCACCCGTTTCGGCCATGAAATCCTTGACGAAACGCGGCTTGCGCCCCGTGGTGACGTTGAGCATGTCGTGCATCACCAAAATCTGTCCGTGGGCATGCGGCCCGGCGCCAATGCCGATCACGGGCACGGAGGTTGCCTCGACCACGCCTTGGGTCACGGCATTGGGCACGCACTCGAGCAGGATCATGTCTGCGCCCGCCTGCTCCAAGGCCTTGGCGCGATCCACGATCGCCTGCGCGGCCTCGGCTTCACGCCCCTGGACCTTGAATCCGCCCAGCTTGTAGAACAGTTGCGGCTGCAAACCCAGATGCCCACACACCGGGATCCCCTGATCCGCCAACGCACGGGCAACATCGACCTGCGACTCACCGCCTTCGAGCTTGACCATTGCCGCGTCGGCCTCCTGCATCAGTCGGCCGGCCTGCTCCACCGCGTAGTCTGGTGACCGCACGCTCAAGAACGGCATGTCCGCAACGACCCACGGCCGGGTCACAGACCGCGTCACGCAGCGCGTGTGGTAGAGGATGTCGTCCACGGCCACCGGCACGGTGCTGCGGTGACCCTGAATCACCATGCCCAGCGAATCTCCGACCAGGATCAGGTCGACCCCGGCGGCTTCCTGGGCGGCGGCAAAGGCGGCATCGTAGGCAGTAAGACATGCGATGGCTTCCCCATTCGCACGCATGGTTCGGAAATCACCCAGGTTTAGCGGTTTGCTGTCCACGGGTTGTTCAGCGGCGCTCATGCTCGCTCCGGATCTAAAAACGCGCGCGATGATAGCACCGCGCTTTGCATCATCCGGGCAGATGAAATCGACCGGGCGGCCCTTCAATCGCCTCGCGCACGGCCCGATACGCTGCGGGATCGCCAACCAGATCAAGGGCCTCGGCGTCGACCACCACGACATGCGGATGTGCGTAGTCGGCAAAAAGCGACCGGTATCGCGCCGCGACCTGATCGAGATACGCCGCGCCCAGTGCCTGTTCGCTGTCACGTCCACGTTGCCGCACGCGCTGCACCAGCACCTCGGTCGATGCGTGCAGATAAACAATCACGTCCGGCGCCGGAGCCGCCCAGGCCAGACGGTTGAACAACTCCCGGTACAAACGGTAGTCGCTGGCGGCCAGTGTCATTTCCGCGAACAGCGGATCCTTGTCAAAAAAGAAATCGGCAACGGTCACGGGCCGGGCAAACAAGTCGCTTTGGCGCAGGCCATCAACCTGCCCCGCCCGCTGCAACAGAAAACACAGCTGGACCTGAAAGGCATGTCGCTCCGGGTCATCGTAAAACCCCTTGAGAAACGGGTTGTCGTCCGGCGCCTCCAACAGCAGATTGGCCTGTAGATCAGCCGCCAGACGACGCGTGAGCGTGGTCTTGCCGACCCCGATGGGGCCTTCCACCGCAATGTAACGCGTCAAGGCGCCCAGTCCTGTACACGGCGAAGAGGCTCCGCCTGGAGCTGTTCCGCCACGGCGGCCAGCCGCTGCCCACCAGGCAGCCGCAGGCCCGGCGCCAGATCCATGAGCGGAAAGACGACAAAGGCACGCTCTGCCAGCCCTGGGTGAGGGACGCGGAGACTGGGCGTTTGAATCTGCGCATCGCCGTAGAGCAAGACGTCGATATCCAGACTTCTTGCGCCCCAGTGTTCGCGACGCACACGGCCGAATGCGGACTCCGTCTGCTGACCCAGAGTCAGCAAGCCGGCAGCCGGTTGGGCGGTCTGAATCTCAAGCACGGCATTGCAGTAATCCGGCTGATTCTGCGGCCCCATGGGTGCCGAGTGGTAGAGCCGACTCACACCGCAGACCTCGACATCCGGCCAATCGCGAATCGCCTTCACCGCCGCCGCCAGGGTCTGCTCCGGCTGGCCCAAGTTCGCACCCAACCCGAGATAGGCGGTGACCAGTGACGGCACGGCTACTCCGAAGCGCTGTCCGCAGCCGGACGGCGACGGCGGCGCCGGCGTCGACGCTTGGGGCGATCCGACGATGTCGGCGGCGTCGGGGCCTGACCCTCCTGATACTCGGTCCACCACTGCGCAAGCTCCGGATCCTCTTCCCCGGCAGCTGTTCGCAGCAGGAGAAAGTCATAGGCCGCTCGGAACCGCGGATGCGCGGCCAGGCGCTCAGGCCGCCGGCCATTGCGGCGATAAAACCGCGGCTGCAGCGCCCAGATTTCACGCATGGGCGTGGAGAAGCGTCGGGGAATTGCGACCGTCTCGACCTGCTCGGTCACGACATCGCCAGAGAAAGTTGGAATGGCCTGCGCCAGGCTTTGCCCTTCGGCCAACGCAGGCTCCATGTCCTGACGGACCACCGGCCACAGCAGCGCCGCGTACAAGAATGCGGGCGTAACCGGCTTGTCCTCGAGCACGCGCTGGGCCGTACCCTGCAGCGCGCCTCGGATCAGTGTCTCAACGCCTGGCCGCTCCAGGCAGGCGCCGGTGCGCGGAAACAGCTGCTGAAACAGGCCGTAGTCAACCAGGTCGTCAAAGTTTTTTTCGGCCTGGGCGGATAGGAACAGTTTGAGCACCTCATCGAACAGCCGTGCAGAGGGCACGTCGGTCAGCAAAGGCGCAAGCTCGCGAATCGGTGCGGCCGTGGCCGGCTCAATGCCGAAGCCCAGCTTGTTCGCAATGCGGACAGCCCGAAGCATGCGAACGGGATCTTCACGGTAACGCGTATCCGGATCACCGATGAGTCGCATCTGGCGCGCCGCCATGTCGGCCATGCCACCGACATAATCGACCACCGAGAAATCCGTGACCCGGTAGTACAGCGCGTTGATGGTGAAATCTCGGCGGAAGGCATCGTCTTCGAGCGTGCCGTAGACGTTGTCGCGGAGAATTCTGCCCCCCTCATCCAGCAGATGGTCGTGATCCTCACCGTCGTCTTCCACCAGCGCCTCGCCTTCTTCTGGCGAGCGCGGCTGCGCACGGAAGGTCGCCACCTCGATGATCTCGCCGCCCGCACGCACATGGGCCAGGCGAAAACGCCGACCGATCAGACGGGCCCGGCGAAAGACCTCTTTGACCTGCTCGGGGCTGGCATCGGTCGCGACGTCGAAGTCCTTGGGCTGAAGCCCTGCGAGCAGATCGCGAACGCCACCGCCAACCAGATAGGCCTCGTAGCCGGCTCGGCCCAGGTCATAAAGCACGTCCAACGCGCCTTGGGAAATATGCTGCCGCGAGACGTTATGAGCGTCTCTGGGAATGATCGTGGGTTCAGAAATGACCGTGTCCTTTTTAATCGCCCCGTCGCCGGCGCTTGCGCGCGCGAGTCGGGATTGAAATGCGCTTGTCGCTCCCTATAATACCGCGCCCCGCCACGCTGCTCCCATCGTCTAGCGGTCTAGGACGTCGCCCTCTCACGGCGAAAACAGGGGTTCGAGTCCCCTTGGGAGTACCATTTTCCTGGCCAGGCGCTGCCCTAGCCCGATGCTCGGCGCCTCACCAGTGCGCGGGCTGAACGCATTGCCGTCCCGTGCGGCCGCGCCGCCTGGTCGGTCTGACCGGATCATGAGCCCCCGGCAACGTTCAGCACCACGCCATTTTATAGCCAGCCACAAGCCCCCTCACCCATCTGAGGGGCAGCGCGCCGCCACCCGACCCGGCTAGGCTTTCGCCCAACCGAAACAATTTGACGTTAACTTTCCGTCAACTCGCATGTTTCGTGCATTAATGGACCTGGATGGACAGGGGGTCTCATTCGCCGCTGCGCTCGGCGCACGGCAGGGTCTTTTCAGCTGGATGGGCACATGCACTACTACGACTCGACGGGTCGGCGCCGCCTGAAACGGCGCTATGTCTGGGGCGGCTATGGATTCGCCTTCGGGGTGATTGTAGGTCTCACCCTGGCCGCGGGCCTCGGATGACTCGACAGCGCTAATCGTTAGGGAGCATTCCGGACCGATTGTGGTCAGACTGGGCAGCTCTGACGGATTCGCCGTCGGGGGAGAGGGGCGATGCAACGGTTGACGAGGCTGTTGCATCCACGCTTAAACGACGCCCAGACGTCCATGACATTCAATCGAAAGGATTGCCAAGTGAAGCGACGCAAACCATCTTTGCTGATCGCGGTCTTCGCCGCATGCGCAGCGCTGCTGGCCGTTCCGGCCCAGGCGCAGAACCTGCCCGACTTCCGCACACTGGTGAAACAGAACCAGGCGGCCGTGGTGAATATCAGCACCACACAGTCTCGCCCGGAAGGCGCCGAGGGCTTCGGCTTCGACCTGCCGGAAAATCACCCCTTCAACGAGTTCTTCCGCCGGTTTGGCCAGCCCAATATGCCGGCGCCGCGACCGGCGCAGTCGCTGGGCTCGGGCTTCATCATCTCTGACGATGGCACGGTGTTGACCAATGCCCATGTCGTCAAGGATGCCGACGAAATCGTCGTACGCCTATCGGATCAACGCGAACTCCAGGCCGAACTCGTGGGGCTGGACGAGCGCTCTGATGTGGCCGTCCTGAAGATCGATGCCAGCGGCTTACCCACGCTGAAGCTGGGCAACTCGGATACGCTGGAGGTCGGCGAGTGGGTGCTCGCCATCGGATCTCCGTTCGGCCTGGACTTCACCGCCACGCAGGGGATTGTCTCGGCGCTGGGCCGCAGTCTGCCGTCGGACTCTTACGTGCCGTTTATTCAGACTGACGTCGCCGTCAACCCGGGTAACTCCGGCGGCCCGCTACTCAACACCCAGGGTCAGGTTGTCGGGATCAATTCCCAGATCTACTCCCGCTCAGGGGGCTATCAAGGTGTGTCGTTCGCGATTCCGATCAATACCGCCATGCAGGTTGCACGGCAGATCGAATCGCAGGGCTACGTCAGCCGCGGCTGGCTCGGTGTCAGCATCCAGAACGTGACGCAGGATCTAGCCCGATCCTTCGGACTGGACCGCCCGCGGGGAGCCTTGGTCGCCAACGTGCTGGAAGACAGCCCGGCGGCCAAAGCCGGCATCGAACCCGGCGACATCATCCTGGAGTTCAACGGCCAGAGCGTCAGCTCGTCCTCTGCCCTGCCTCCGATTGTTGGCGAGACGCCTGTTGGCAGCCGCGTCCCGGTGCTGGTGCTGCGTGACGGCAAGCGCAAGACGCTGAAAGCCAAGATTGAGGAACTCAAGGATCAGGATGGACGCGCCGTCCCCGCACGTAGCAGCCAGGACGAGAGCATGACCGGCCTGGGCGTCCAGGTCCGTGACCTCACGGACGACGAACGTGAAACCTTAGGCATCGAGCGCGGTGGCGTGGTCATCGTCGGCATGGAACGTGACGGACCGGCTGCGCGCGCAGGCATTCGCAAGGGCGACGTCATCCGTCGCGTGGGCCGCTCGTCCATCGATTCGGCGCGGCAACTGCGCAAGCTTGTCGACGACCTGCCCAAGGGCAAGCCGGTGTCGGTGCTGGTTCAGCGCGGAGACAACCCGCTGTTCGTGGCCATCACCATCGACGACTAGTTCGCAGGTCCTGCAAGCAACAAGGCCCGGTTCATCCGGGCCTTGTTCGTCTTGGGGGCTAACCTGCTCGATTCTGGAGCACGGCAGGCCCGGCCTGGGCCCAATCCAGCAGGCGCTGGCGCTCAGCCAATGCAGCGAAATGGCGCAGTTGCGCCGACTGGGGTGGCAGCAGCGCAAACCCACCTTGCCGATGCCGCTGCAATGCGTCAGCTGGGGTCATCCAGCAGGCATCGACAATCTCCACCCCATCCACCTCGGGGTTCAATCCGTGATCGGGTGCGGCCGTCATGAAAAATCGCGTGGAATAACGCAGTGGAGACATCGGCGGCGTGGTCCAAAACCCCACGTAGTGCAGGGTGGGCAAGGCGGGCTCCACACCCTCGGCGGCCAGCGTCTCCATCAGCCCGCCCCCCGCCAGCAAGCGCTGACGGACCGTTGCCATGACCGCCGGCTCGACGGCCGCCTCAAGACAGGCCACACCGGTTTCTTCAAGGCATTCACGGACCGCCGCCACCCGATAAGCATCCAAGGCCAGCTGTGACGCCGACTCATCGGTGACTTCGCGATTGTCCAAACCGTCATGGGTTTCGACCAAGCCGCCCGGAAACACCCAGGCGCCTGGCGCGAAGCGCGCGGTCGTCGGGCGCTGCGCCATCAGAACACGGTGATCGTCGTCAACAACAATCAAGCCGGCGGCAGCTAGCGGGACGGCCGGCTGCTGAGCATCACGGGCCACGCGAATCAGGACGCGTCCGTGCGCTGGCCGGCCCAACCGGCATCGGCCTCGGTCAGCCGGTAGGTGACGCGCTGTGAGAATCGGTCGCCCGCCTTGGCGTTGCGGAAACGACGATAGGCCGCAAAGCCGTTTTCACCCAGCCCGCCAACGCCATCGGTTTTGACCCAGTCGGCCACATCCTTGAGCAACCGCAGCTCGACTTCAGCCTCGACCTCGTAGGTGGAGTCATTAATCGCGTGCTTGCGAACAATGTCCACCGAGGTGATCTCATATAATCCGGGAAACGCGCGCAGCCCTGGATAGGCGAAAGCTTGGTCCAGTTCGCTGCGCACCACGGCGCGAGGATCTGGCCCGGTGGCGCAACCCGCCAGCATCAGCAATCCCGCACCCAGCCAAATAGCTAAGGACCACTTCATCGTCATGGCTTCCGTCACGTCGCCTGCCAGTCTCTGGATTCGTCTCGCCGCCATAGTCTACGACAGCCTCCTGGTTGCCGGGATCTGGATATTGGGCACCTTTGCATTAATGCCCTTCACCGGCGGCGCGGTGGATGCACCGTGGTATCGGATCTATCTGTTCACATTAACTGCCCTGTTCTTCGTGGGTTTCTGGTGCCGTGCGGGTCAAACCCTGGGCATGCAGGCCTGGCGGCTACGGGTGCGCAGCCGCGATGGCCAGCGGCTCATGCTGACCCAAGGCGTCGTTCGGCTCACCGTCGCGTGGCTGACGCTGGGCGCCAGCCTGCTCTGGTGCCTCTTCGACCCGGAGCGCCGCGGTCTGCACGACCTGGTTGCGAATACCGAAGTGGTCCGCGAACCCCGGAGCTAACAACCGTCATGGAATCGATGCGGGCGCCCGTGGTCCAACCCGACTCGACCGACACCGATCTGATGCAACCTCATGCTTCGATGGCTGGCCTGCGGGCTACTCGCACTGACACCCATGCTCGCCGCTGGCTATAGCGCACAAGGCGGCAGCCTCGTCGATCGGCACGGCCAGCCTGTGCAGCTTCGGGGCGTCAACTGGTTTGGCTTCGAGACTGAAACGCATGCGCCACATGGCCTCTGGGCCCGGTCGTGGCGCGACATGCTGGACCAGATCGAGTCCATCGGCGCCAACGCGATTCGCGTACCGGTCTGCCCTGCCACGATTCACGGCACCGCCACGCGCGGCATCGATCCCGACCTGAACCCCGATCTCATTGATCTGGATTCGGCCGCATTGCTGGATCATCTCGTCCGAGCGATGAGCAACCGTGGGTTGTACGTCCTGCTCGATCACCACCGCCCTGACTGCCAGCAAATCTCGGAGCTGTGGCACACCCCCGATTACAGCGAACAGGACTGGATTGACGATCTGGTCACGCTAGCGCGCCGCTTCCGCGACGTGCCGGGTGTTATCGGGATCGACCTCAAAAACGAGCCGCACGGTGCGGCAACCTGGGGCGCTGGCAATCGTCGGACCGACTGGAACCGGGCAGCCGAGCGTGCCGGTGCGGCGGTGCTGCGTGTCGCCCCGCGCTGGTTGCTGTTTGTCGAAGGCATTGCCGACGCCGGCCCCTGCACCACCGGCGGTGGGCCCGCCTTCTGGGGCGAGAATCTCGAACCGATGGCCTGCACCCCGCTGGATCTTCCGCCGGACCGCCTGGTGCTGGCCCCGCATACCTATGGCCCGGACGTGCACCCGCAGCCCTACTTCGACGACCCGCGGTTTCCCGCGAACATGCCGGCGATCTGGGAACGCCGCTTCGGTCAGTTTGTCGACCAGGGCTACACGGTCATGCTGGGCGAGTTCGGGGGACGCTACGGCGAAGGCGATCCACGCGACCGCGCTTGGCAGGACGCGCTGGTGCACTACCTGATCAGCAAGCGCGTTCGGTCGGGCTTCTACTGGTCATGGAATCCGAACTCCGATGACACCGGCGGTTTGCTCCAGGACGACTGGCACAGCCTGCATGCTGAGAAGGTCGCCCTGCTCCGTCGACTCTGGTTTGCCGAGGAACGCCCCGCCGATGAGGACGCGCCATTGGCGCAGACCCACATCGCCACCGCGCCGGAGTCAGCGGCCACGCCACAAAGGCCCGCCGACGCCCCCTCGACCCGACCGATCGAGCGTGGGCAGCCACTGCACACGCAGGTCGACCGCCTATCCACCTGGGGCCAGGGGCTTTGCGAACAAATCACCGTTCGCAATACCGGCAACCGGTCGCTGCGCTGGGAGGTCACCGAGGCGCTTCCGGGGCACATCACCCAAGTCTGGAACGCGGAATCGAGCGCGCAGGGCGAGCCAGTCCGGTTCCGAGGGGTGGCCTGGAACGCCACGCTAGACCCCGGTGCCTCCGCCCATTTCGGCTACTGCCTGGAACACAGGCCGCAGCGCCCATCCCGGCAACCGCTCGAGACCGCGCGGGATATCGACAGCCAGCTAACCGTGCAATCCGACTGGGGCCAGGGCTACTGCGTGCAGGTTCAGGTCCGCAACACGGGCCGCGACGCCCGATCATGGCAGCTGCGTGTACCGATCGAAGGGCGACTTCGCGAATTATGGAACGCGCGCCACACCCGCTCGGGCGATCAGCTGCAGGTCAGCGGGCTTTCGCACAATGCCCGGCTGCAGCCTGGCGCACAGACCACTTTTGGCTTTTGCGCTCTCCGCGAGGCCGATGCAAGATGATGAATCTGTTCACTGCGATCCGCCCCATGCGCCTTTGGCTCTTTCTCGCGCTCTTCGGCTTAGCTGGCCCGGCCTGGTCCGGCAGCGCGAACGACTTCGACTTCTGGCTAGGCCAATGGAATCTGACCTGGGGCTCGGATGGGCAGGCCACTAATCAGGTCTCCCGAATTCTGGACGAGCAGGTCATTTTGGAGCAGTTTGATGCGCGTCCCGGCGACCAGTTGGCGGGCATGAGCGTCACGGTTTACGACGCCAAGGCCGATCAATGGAAACAGACCTGGGTGGACAACACCGGAGCCTATCTCGACTTCACCGGCGGGCTGGCACCTGACGGCAGCATGGAATTGTTCCGCCCTGCCCAGACCGCGGAAGGCCAGCCCATGCTCCAACGCATGGTCTGGTACAACATCCGGCCGAATTCACTGGACTGGAACTGGGAACGTTCCACCGACGGCGGCGCCAGCTGGCAAACCGTCTGGAAGATCCACTATGAGCGCCAGCCCGACGGTCGCTAAACGTCGCACCATCGGGCCCGCCTGGCCTCAGAAATCGACAGCCAGACCGAGACGGTAGTCGGTGGTGTCGAGGTTGTCGTAATCCCGAACCGAGGCAACCAGCGAGAATTCATCGCTCACCCCGAGCCGAAATCCGGCCAGGATGATCGATTCGTCCTCTTCATCGGTGTCTGTATCGGTCAGGTCGACCAGCGTGTAGCGCCCGAACAGCTCGCTGCGGTCACCCACCGGCCAGGACAACCCCAGCGATCCGCCCACACCGTTGTGACGAATCGTGGTGACTTCAGTCATGGCAGTGGCCGGGTCGTCATCCTGTAACCGGATACGCATGTGCTCAAAGCTCACCGCCAGTTGCAGGGACAGCCCACCCAGGGCCTCCACGGCGTAGCGCGGCCCGGCGCCCAGGCTGCCGGTCACCAGATCCAGTTCCGGCGCATCATCGTCATGCCGCCAATCGACCTCGCCGTACCAGGCGGCATGCTCCCAGAACGACTTGGCGAAGCTGAAACCCAGCCCCCCGTTGCTGGTCCGGCCGTCTCCTGCGCCACCGAATTCGCTCTGCACGAAATGCAGTTCAAAATAATTAGCCTGTGTCGAGCCCGCCGCACTGGCGCCCGCCCACAGCACCAGGCCGGCGATGACCATTCCCTTGCTCATCGTTGTCTCCTCAGTTGTTATCTTGGCGCCGACAATGGCGCGGCACCGATCATATCGAACCGCCGGCCGCGGCGAGCCACCACGGCCGGCGCGTTCATCACCTACTGCGGCTGCTTGACCACACGTAGATAGGGTCGCTGCTCGTCCCAGCCCTCGGGGAAACGCTCGCGGGCCTCCTCATTGGAAACTGTCGGAACGATGATGACGTCATCACCGGGTTCCCAGTTCACCGGCGTGGCCACCTGGTGCTGATCCGTCAGCTGCAGCGAATCGAGCACCCGCAGAATCTCGTTAAAGTTGCGACCGGTGGAGGCAGGATAGGTAATAGTCAGCCGGACCTTGCGTTGAGGGTCAATAATGAACACCGAGCGCACCGTGGTGGTGGCGCTGGCGTTCGGATGCAGCATGCCGTAGAGCGTGGACACCTTGCGGTCGGCATCAGCGATCATCGGGAAATCCGGGCGCGCGCCCTGGGTTGCTTCGATGTCCTCGATCCAGCCGTGATGATCACCCAACGGGTCGACAGAGAGGCCAATCACCTTGGTGTTGCGCTGGGCAAACTCATCTTTCAGCTTGGCCGTGTAACCCAATTCCGTGGTGCAAACCGGCGTGTAGTCCTTGGGGTGCGAGAACAATACGCCCCAGCTGTCTCCCAGCCAATCGTGGAAGCGGATGGTGCCGAGGGTCGTCTCGGCCTCAAAATCCGGGGCGGTGTCTCCGAGTTGCAGTGTCATGGTCATCGTCCTTGCGTTGAACCTGTCGCGACGATGCGCCCGAACCCCGCCTGACTCAAGGCATGTGCTTATACGACGTGGTTACAAGCAACCGCGCCGGCGAATCAAGCCGTTTGTGACACCACCCGGCCGGAGCGACGCGCCAAGCGCCAGCAGAGCAACACACCCGCTGTCCCCAGCCCCAGGATAATGCCCCACCACAAGGCGTCCGGACCGTAACCGCCGGCGAAGGCCAGCGTGGCCCCGACCGGCATACCGACAATCCAATAGGCCACCAGCGTGATCAGCATGGGCCAGCGCGTGTCCTTAAATCCACGCAAGGCGCCGGCCGATGAGGCCTGCAGGCAATCAAAGAACTGGAACAGTGCAGCCCAGAACAATAGCCGCACGGCCAGCGGCGCCACCGAGGCGCTGTCGGTGTAGAGGCCGACGATCCAGCCAGGCGCCAACAGCATCAGCGCTGCCGAGAATGCTGCAAAGACCAGACTGAGCCCGACGCCCGTCCAGCCAGCGCGTCGCGCGGCCTCCGGGCGCCCTCGCCCGATGGCATGTCCCACCCGCACGGTGGTGGCAAAAGCAATGCCCAGCGGCACCATGAAGCAGACCGAGGAGTAATTCATCGCGATCTGATGCGCCGCGGCAGGAATATCTCCAAAGCGCGCCATGACCAGTGCCGTTGCACCAAAAAACCCGGCCTCGAAGGTCAGCATGACGGCGATTGGCAAGCCCACACGCATCCAATCCACCACGGTCTCGCGCTGCGGCATCACCCGGCGTGCGAACACCTGCAGCGCGCGCAGGGGTTTGTGCACGCGATACGCCAACAGAAACAGCAGTAACATCACGATGTCCGCCACGGCGGTGGCATAGCCGCAGCCCACCGCACCCAGTTGCGGCGCGCCTAGCCGCCCCCACATCAGCATGTAGTTCAACAGCACGTTGACGGCCAATCCGGCCAACCCGATCAGCAAAAACGGGCGCGCCTGGCCCATGCCATCAGCGCCGAAGCGCAGGACCAACATCACACTGGTTGCCGGCGCTCCGAGCGCGACGGCCTGCAGATAACCGGTGGCCGCCTGCGTTGCCGTGGGCGACAACCCCAACTGAGTCATCAGCGGAGCGGCCGTCAGCCACATCAACACCAGCCAGGCCGTACCGATGAGAATCGCAACCCAAAGACATTGCTGGATATACGATCCGATCTCCGTCGCCGCCACTCCGCGCCCGCGCTGCTGTGCCACGATCGGCGACAGGCCGTTGGCCAGCCCGATCACCAACAGACCGAGAATCATCCAATAACTGGCCCCGGACGCGACAGCCGCAAGATCCGTGGCCGACAACCGCCCGGCCATGATCGTATCGGCCACCCGCGAGCCCATCATCGCCAGCTGCGCCAGCACGATTGGCACAGCCAACTGCAAACAGGCTCGGATTTCGACCCACACGGCGTTCACAACCAGGCCCTGAAATGACGGAAGGGCGCGGGAGTCTAGCTGACTCGACCGTCTGTCGGCGGCCGTCGACTGCGCCGCTGCGAAACGGGTTAACTGAGGACGCAGTTGTTTATCGCTAAGTACTTCATTTAACGGCGGTTTGGGCAGGCCGCGCTATTGTTTGGCCTGTCGGGCTCCATTAACCTGCTCGCCAAGGGTCTTGGGTGCGCGCCTGTAACCGAACGCGCACCGCGTCGGGGGTTTTCATGAATATGCAGTTTTCCGTCTGGCTTCGTGCGCTTGCGCTGGCCATTTTCAGCCTGGGGCTGGTCGCCTGTGGCAGCGAGGACACCCTGTCCGGGACCGCCGACGCCGGGGACGAAACCCCCACCGACCCGACCGAACCGACGGATCCCGTCGACACCACCACCCTGCGCATGGGCGTGCTCGATCAGGCCAATGGCAACTTCATCCAAAATGTCATCGCGGTGGGGCAGTCACCCATCGCCGATGGTGTGGGCACCACAGTGCGCGTGGATATCGTTGACGAAACCGGCGCGCTCTACACCAGCGACTCCGTGACGGTTAGTTTCACGGCCGCCTGCGCGGATGCCGATGCCTTCCCTGGGACCCGTTCCACCGGCGCGACGGGCTCGGCCTCGACGGTGTACACCGGCACAGTGCCCTGCGTCGGCGAGGACACACTGACAGCCACGGCCACGTTCGGTGACCAGACCTTGAGCGCCACAGGCGTCGTCGAGGTGCGGGCCGTGCGCATGGGCGTGCTCGATGGCGGCACCTTTACCGAAGGCCGCGTGCACGTCGGGCAGGACCCAATCGCCACCCGTGGCTCCTCCGGCCTGCGGGTCGATCTGGTCGACGAGAGCGGCGCCTTGTTTACGTTGGATAACTTTGAAGTGGCGTTCACCAGCTCGGTCTGCGGCGGCTCGAGCGAACTGGACTCGCCCGTGACATCGGTCAACGGCGTGGCCCGGTCAACCTTCCAGGATGCCGGCTGTGCCAGCGGCGCCCAGACCACCGACACCATTACGGCCACCGCGAGTGCGTATGGCAAGGCCTTGTCGGCCACGGGGACATTGACCATCGAGCCGGCGAACATCGGGGCGTTGGAATTTGATTCCGCGACACCGACGGTGATCGGGCTCAGGGGCACGGGTGGTCAGGGTATTCAGGAAACCTCCACCGTCACCTTCGTATTGCGCGACGATGTGGGCGACCCGGTGGAGGGCGAGACGGTGCGGTTCACCCTGGACCGCACGTCAGGCGGTGTCGAACTGTCGGATTCGCAGGGCATCTCCAACTCTGAGGGCAAGGTATCGGTGGTTGTGCGGTCCGGCACCGTACACACCACCGTGCGTGTGCGCGCCGAGGCCACCGATCCCAATAGCGGTGACACCATCTTCAGCCAATCCGACCAGTTGGTGATCTCTTCGGGCATCACCGACAACGACAGCTTCTCGTTGACGGCCAGCTGCTTCAACCTGGAAGCCTTCGACTACGACGGCGTCGAGGCGGAAGTGAATATCCGTTTGGCCGACCGGTTCAACAACCCCGTCCCGGAAGGCACGGCCGTCGCCTTCACCACCGAAGAAGGCTCCATCGATGGTCAGTGCTTCGTCGATGCAACCGGTGCCTGCTCCGTTACCTGGCGCAGCCAGGGGCGACGCCCCGATGATGGACGCACGACCGTGCTGGCCACCGCAACCGGCGAAGAGAGCTTCTTCGACGCCAATGGCGACGGCATCCACCAGTCCGGCGAACAACAGGCCTCGACCCAAGATCTGGCGGAAGCCTTTCTGGACCGTGACGAAGATGGCGTCTATGACGTGGCCGGCTTTGGCACCAATGGGCGCCAGACCGAAAATCGCCCATTTACGGCCATCGCTGCTGACTCCAACGTCGACTTTAACGACAACGGTCTGCACGACGCAGCCAGTGGCGCCTTTACGGGTTTGATCTGCGAATCCGGCTGTGATGCCGCAGAAGGGACGCTGCTCAATGTCCGCGAGTCGCTGGTCTTGATCTTCTCCGGCTCCGGCGCATTCCTGGATGACCAGTTCATCGCAGACCAGGATGGTGTCAATGACAGCTTCCTGGACGACCCCAGCACCAACACGCCGGTCGACTCCTCAGGCTACGACACGACCATGAATCTGGGCCTGCCACCGGGCAGCACCGATGCGGCCGACTTCGTGGGTGGTGCGAGCATCGGACTGGTGCTGCGCGACGAACGCGGCCAGCCGCTGCCGGTGGGCACCACGATTTCGGTTGAAACCGACGTCGGCACCGCGGTTGGTGTCACCTCGCGGGAGGTGCTGTGCTCGACCAACGACTCCATGGCCGCTAACCGCTACTTCTTCAGTATCGATGCGCCCGCACCGGATGCGGAGGCCGACTCCGGTTCTCTACGGATCACCGTCACCACGCCGCGTGGCGTGATCACCGAGTACAGCTACGGTGTGACCTTCAATCCCGTTCCCGAAGGCCCCTGAATAACAGCGGGGCTGCTACCGCCCGATCTGGTGCTTACGTAGCAGCCCCCGCAGCTTGTCGTAGCTCAGCCCCAGGGCATCGGCCGTGCGCCCCTGGTGGTGCTGATGGGCATCCAGGGCCAGACGCAGGCGCTCCGCCTCGAATTCGGCGACGGTCTCGGTGAAGTCGTACGGATAGCGAATCGGCGCATCCTGGCTGGCCGTCGCAGGCGCCGAGGCTAAGCCTTCTGCGCGGCTATCGGGCATGCGTTGCTGCGGCCGATACGGCGAGGCAAAGGGGTCGAATTCGATACGGGAGACCGGTTTGCCGCTGGGCGCGCGGTACACCGCCCGCTCCACAACGTTCTTAAGCTCGCGAATGTTGCCGGGCCAGTCGTAGTTCATCAGTGTCGCAGCCGCGCCACCGGTGAACCCTGCGAAAAACTCCTGTCGCAATTGCTTGACCATGCCCTTGGCGAAGTGCTCTGCCAGCGGAAGGATGTCCTCTTGCCGGAAGCGCAGTGGCGGCAGGGTTAGCACATCGAAGGACAATCGATCGAGCAAATCCTCGCGAAACCGACCCTCTGCCGCCAACGCCGGCAGGTCTGCGTTGGCGGCACCGACAATGCGAACATCCACCTCCCGCGTCTCGTTCGAACCCACGCGCTCGAACTGCCCGTACTCCACGACTCGCAACAGCTTTTCCTGTAATCGCAGCGACATCGAGGCCAGTTCGTCGAGGAACAACGTGCCGCCATCTGCCGACTCGAAGCGCCCTGCCCGAGATTTGCTTGCGCCGGTGTAGGCACCGGACACATGACCAAACATCTCGGACTCCAGCAGCTCCTCGTTAATAGCAGTGCAGTTGAGCTTGACGAAGGGTCGGTCCCATCGCTCAGACAGATAGTGCAACCGAGCGGCGATGAGCTCCTTGCCGGTGCCACGCTCGCCGATCACAAGCACGGGCTTGGACAGCGGCGCCACCTGAGACAGCCGCTCCAGCAAGTCGAGGAAGGCCTCGGACTCGCCGATGAGTGATTCCGGCTCTCGATTCATCGCTGCACCAATCGGTAAATTTCACCGAATATTGGCCTAATAAACCTTTAAGCACAATTCAGAGAACGGACCGAAAATAATTATTTGTTCAAAAACAATGGCTTATCGATTGTCCGTAGATTGGCACAGGTGTTGGAATGTAGTAGGGGCAAGCCTAATTTACTGACCCCCAGGGAGCCCGACCATGATCCGCACACTCGCCATTGCCACTGTTCTCGCCGCCAGCCTGTCCACCAGCGCGCATGCCGCGCCGAACGTGCGTGAGGCGATTCACGCTGCCACGTCGCAAGCCATTGCCTCGCAGGGCAACCGCGCGTTGCAACTGATCAAGGACGAGGCCTTCCGGGTGCTACGCCCGGTTCTACCCGAGCCGACGCAGTCTCCGAACGATCAACAACAGGGCACGGCCAACCGTTCGAACTAGGCCACCCTCACCTCTTACCCCCCACTTGGAGCCGACCATGGGAATCTACTCACGACTGTCCGACATCATCAACTCCAACATGCACGCCATGCTGGATAAGGCCGAAGACCCGGAAAAGCTGGTCCGCCTGATCATCCAGGAAATGGAAGACACGCTGGTTGAGGTCCGCTCGACCTCCGTGCGAACCATCGCCCGGAAAAAAACGCTGGAGCGCAAGCACAAGGCCCTGAACCGCGATGCGGCCGAGTGGGAGCGCAAAGCCGAGCTGGCGATTCGCCATGAACGCGAAGACCTGGCCCGGGCCGCCCTGCTGGCCAAACAGCGCATCGTCGACGTGCAACAGGAAATCACCGACGAGCTGAAGGTGCTGGATGAAGAGCAGGAAAAGCTCGACACCGACATTACCAAGCTCAAGAGCAAGTTGGCCGATGCCAAGGCCCGGCAGAAGTCCATCGTGATGCGCAAGCGGTCTGCCACGGCGCGCGTTCGCGTGCAGCAGCAGGTCAACAGCGAGAAGATCGACGACGCGATGGCGCAGTTTGAGTCCTATGAACGCCGCATCGATTCGCTTGAAGCCGAGGCGGAATCGTATGATCTGGGCCGTCAGGACCTGAATGACGAGTTCGCCGAACTGGAAAGCTCCGAGCAGGTCGAGGAGGAACTGGCCGCACTCAAGGCGCGCATGCGCCCGGCGGACAAGCCCTCGGACTAGTACTCAATCCGTCACGACAAGGCTAGGAGCCGATGGACGAACTCTTTCCACTGCTGGTTATTCTGCTGGTGGTTGTTGCCCCCATCTGGATCGCGTTTCACTACATCACGATCTGGAAGAAGCACAAACCGGTCAGTTCGGATGACCAGGATGCCAAGATTCGGCATCTGGAGCAGACCGCACGCCGTATGCGGCATCGACTGGATGCGCTCGAAGCCATCCTCGATGCCGAAGTCCCCGACTGGAGACACAAGACATGAAACGCACACGCCCAATGAACCTGCACCGCGACCCGGATCACGGCTGGATTGCCGGCGTCTGCGCCGGGCTGGCGACCTACTTCGATGTCGACCGCAAGGTCGTGCGCATCCTGATGGTCCTGGGCCTGATCTTCTTCGCATGGCCGACCTTCATCGCCTACCTGGTCGCCGCGGTGTTGCTGCCGCGGCGCCAGCGTCCGGCGGTGGCCGAAGCCACGCGCGCCGCCCCGCCTGAGCCCGAGTTGGACGACGACCTCGATGACTTGGCGTATACGCCGCAGCTCAACGAGGTGGAGGACGATTTCGACCACCTGGAGCGCAAGCTACGCGGCCTGGAAGCCTACCTGTCGTCCAAGGATCTGGAACTCAACCGCGCCTTCCGCAACCTGGAGCGCGGCTGATACGACGCGCCCGTTCTAAACGGGCGCGGGACGGGGCGGCAGTGAGTACGTGCCGGTTGCAACCGCCACCGGCTCAGCCTCGTCAACCGTCCGGATTTCCACCTGGCAAATCACCAGTCGACGCCCCAACTTGAGAATGCGCGCCTCGGCGTCGACATCACGCAGCGGAGGCCGGCGCAGAAAGTGAATTGTGGTATCGGTGGTGACCGCGAGCAGTTCCGGCCCCAGGTGCCCCAGAATCACGGCATACATCGCCGAATCTGCGGCGGCAAACATCATCGGGCCGGACAGCGTCCCACCCGGACGCACCATGGAAGCGTCAACCGGCATACGAATCGTCGCACGCCCTGCCTCCAGCTCCAGGACCCGCAACCCGGCCGCACTCGGCAGACCATCGTGTAACAGCCGCTCGACTTCAGCGGGGCTTAGAACAGGCTTCATCGTTTCAGCTCCCATGCGCTGGATTGTGCCACCGGCCACAGCGGCGACCCAAGGGCTGCTCAGTCGGCCCAGCGCTTGAGCTCGCCATCACGGAAACCAGCCCAACGCCCCTGCTCGATGGCCTCACGCGCCCGGCGCATCAGGTCCAGATAGAAGTGCAGATTGTGGATCGTGTTCAGGCGGGCGCCCAGAATCTCGTTGCAACGATTCAGGTGGTACAGGTAAGCCCGAGAGTAGTGCTGACAGGTGTAGCAGCTGCAGTCCGCGTCCAGTGGCGCGGGGTCTTCCCGATGACGCGCGTTGCGAATACGTACGATGCCGCCGCTGGTGAACAAGTGCCCATTGCGGGCGTTACGCGTCGGCATGACGCAGTCGAACATATCGACACCACGATCAATCCCCTCGATCAGATCGCGGGGCGTCCCGACACCCATGAGGTAACGCGGTCGGTCTGCTGGCATCAGCGGAGACAGCGTCTCCAGGACATGCAGCCGCTCTTCGCGCGTCTCCCCGACCGATAAGCCACCGATCGCGTAACCATCAAAGCCGACGGTCTCGAGCCCTGCCAGCGATTCTCTACGCAAATCGGCATGCATGCCGCCCTGAACAATCCCGAACAACAGGTTCGGATTATCTGCATGCGCCTGACGACAGCGATCCGCCCAACGCAGTGACAGACGCATGGACTCCGCCGCCTCCGCCTCAGTGGCCGGATAAGCCGTGCACTCGTCGAATTGCATGACGATGTCTGAGCCCAGCGCATGTTGAACCTGGATGGACCGCTCCGGCGTGAGTTCAACGCGATCGCCATTAACCGGTGACCGAAAGACCACGCCCTGCTCGGTGAGCTTGCGCAGTTCGGTGAGGCTCCACACCTGAAACCCGCCTGAGTCGGTCAATATGGGCCCGTCCCAGTGCATGAAACCGTGCAGCCCCCCCAGCGCCTGCACGACCTGTTCTCCCGGGCGCAGCATCAGGTGGAAGGTGTTGCCCAGGATGATGCTGGCCCCCAGCGAATCCAGCTCTTCGGGCGTCATGGCCTTGACGGTGCCGTAGGTCCCGACCGGCATGAAAATCGGGGTTTCTATCACGCCATGCTGTGTGGTCAAGCGCCCCCGACGCGCGCCGCCATCGGTTTGCAGACAGACAAAGCTCATGCACGGGCCTCTGGCTGGGGGGTGAGCCACATGGCATCACCGTAACTGAAGAACCGATACTGCTGCGTCACGGCATGGCGGTAGGCATGCATGACGGTGTCGTAGCCGGCAAAGGCGCAGACCAGCATGAGCAGCGTCGATTCCGGCAGATGAAAATTCGTGAACAGCGCATCCACAACCCGGAACTGATCTCCCGGCTTGATGAACAGGCGGGTGTCGCCATCCATGGCGGCCAGTTGCCCCTGGGCGGCAGCGGCCTCCAGCGCGCGAACCACGGTGGTGCCGATCGCCACCACACGCCCGCCGCGGGCCCGGGTCGCCTCGACGGCATCAACCGTGGCCTGGGGCACCTGGACACGCTCCGCGTGCATGCGATGCTCATCGATTCGCTCACTGCGGACAGGCTGGAAGGTGCCCGCGCCCACCCAGAGTGTGGTTGACGCCAGCTCGGCGCCGCGGGCCTGTATGGCCGCCATGAGTGCATCGTCAAAGTGCAACCCGGCCGTGGGTGCCGCCACAGCACCGGGCTGCCGGGCAAACACCGTCTGATATCGCTCGGCATCATCTGGCGTATCCGCCCGCCGGATATAAGGTGGCAGCGGCATGTGCCCGACTGCTTCCAGCACCTCCGGCCAAGTGCCCTGCGCCAGCTCGAGCACGAACAAGCCATCGTCCTGTCGCCCCCGCACCTCGACCGCATGGCCACCCTCCAGCACCAGCTGGCCGCCCGGTTTCGGCGTCTTGCTCGCGCGCACATGCGCCCAGGCCACCCTTGGCTGGACCAGCCGTTCGATCATGACCTCGACTCGCCCACCACTGGCCTTGCGCCCGAACACGCGCGCGGGCATCACCCGCACATCGTTCGTGACCACGAGATCACCGGGCTGCAGCCGCTCGGGAAGGTCGAGCACACGGGCATCACGCAGCTGGCCCGTCGCGCCATCGACATCCAGCATTCGGGCACCGGAGCGGTCGGGCAAGGGATGCTGGGCGATCAAGTGATCCGGCAGGTCGAAATGAAAATCGGATTTCTGCATCAAGAACTGGAAGGAATCGAACACCCGGGCCGCGGATCATACGTGAGCTGCCGCCACGGCATGAGCCGTGCTTTACAATCGGGCCAAACAAGATCACTGAATTTGGGGGAGTCGTGGCTGCAGCACGCGAACACTGGGGGAGCCGGTTCGGCTTCATCATGGCCGCCGCCGGGTCGGCTGTCGGTCTGGGGAATATCTGGAAGTTTCCGTACGAGACAGGCGCCAACGGCGGTGGCGCGTTTCTATTGCTCTATTTGCTGTTCATCGTCATCTTCGGCGCATCACTTATTCTGGCCGAGATGGTGCTGGGTCGCGCCAGCGGCCGGAATCCGGTGGGCGCGTTCCGCCTGCTGGGCGGGGGCGCATGGCCCGGCGTCGGCTATCTCGGCGTCTTCACGGGCTTCGTCATCCTGTCGTTCTACATCGTGATTGCCGGCTGGACCGTCGCCTATATGGGCTTCATGCTCGACGGCAGCCTGATGTCATCGACGCCCGAAGCAATCGGTGCGCAATTCGGCGGGTTCATCAGCGGTGGCGTGACACCTGTCGTCCTCGCCGGGCTGTTCATGGCGGCGACGGTCGCGGTGGTGCTCGGCGGCATCGGCAAGGGCATCGAGCGGGCCTCCAAGTTATTGATGCCAGTTCTGTTCGTCCTGCTGCTGGTCCTGATTGCCCGGGCCGTATCCCTACCCGGTGCCGGCGAAGGCATCCGCTTCTTCCTGGTGCCGGACTGGAGCAAGGTCACCGGCGCGACGGTGACATCCGCGATCGGGCAGGCGTTCTTTTCACTTTCACTGGGCATGGGGGCGCTAATCACCTACGGCTCCTACCTGCCCAAGTCCACGCCCATGCCGGGCTCTGCGGCGATTATTGTTGGGCTGGATACGATGGTGGCCGTGCTGGCCGGTTTCATGATCCTCCCCGCCGTGTTTGCGTACAGCCTCGATCCGGCGGCCGGCCCGGGGCTGACCTTCGTCACCCTGCCCGTGGTGTTTTCGCAAATGCCCGCCGGCACGGTGTTCGGGTTCGTCTTCTTCGCCCTGCTGTTTGTTGCCGCGTTGACCTCCGCCGTCTCGCTATTGGAAGTCGTGGTCACCTACCTGGTCGACGAAACGCCGTTGACGCGGCGCCAGGCGGCACTGGGAGCCGGTCTTGTCTGCTTCGGACTGGGCGTGCCGTCATCGCTGTCCCAGGGCGCGGTCGACATCCAGGTATTCGGCATGGACTTCTTGAGTGCCGCGGCGGCCCTCACGGACCTGCTCCTGCCCATTGGTGGCCTGCTCACCGCATTGTTCGTCGGCTGGAAGCTGGGGCCCAAGGCCCTGGCCCTGGTCACAGACGAGGGTCGTCAGGCGTTTCCGCTGGCCCGTGTCTGGTTATTCATTCTTCGCTTTGTCGCCCCGATCGGCATTGCCTATGTCCTGATCAGCGGGTTGATCTAATGCAAGAATTTTTTAATGTCATCAACGCCATTAATGGCGTCATGCTCGGCGTGCCCATGCTGCTCGCGCTGCTGGCCGTTGGGCTGATCTTTACGGTCTGGACACGGTTCTGCCAGTACCGATCTCTGACGCATGGCGTGGGCTTGCTAACGGGGCGCTGGACCGGCAGCAAGGGTGAGGGCGCCATTTCGCATTTCCAGGCCTTATCGGCTGCGCTGTCGGCCACAGTCGGCCTGGGTAACATCGCGGGTGTGGCCATTGCGGTCGAACTGGGTGGGCCGGGGGCCGTGTTCTGGATGTGGCTCATCGGCTTGGTCGGCATGGCGCTCAAGACCACGGAAGTCACGCTGTCCATGCTGTACCGGGACACCAGTGATCCCAACAATCCGCATGGGGGCACGATGTGGGTGGCCAAACGCGCGCTGCCCGAACTCAGCGGACGCCTGAAACAAGCCGGCCCAATCATCGGCGCCCTGTTCACGTTGCCGCTCATCCTCTTTGCGCTGACCGGCGGCAATATGTTTCAGGCCTGGAGCGTGTCGGACACCACCCATGCCTACTTTGGCGTCGAGCCCTGGATCTCCGGCGTTGTCCTGGCGGTGATTGTCGGATTGGTCATTCTCGGTGGCATCCGCCGCATTGGCCTGATCGCCGGCACGCTGGTGCCGCTGATGTGCGTGATCTACGTCATCGCGGGCCTGTTCGTCATTTTCATCAATCGCGATGTGGTCCCCGAGGTGCTCGCACTCATCTTCACCTCGGCCTTCTCGCCCGCCGAGGCCACCGGCGCGTTTGTCGGCGCCAGCTTTGGCACGGCCTTCATCTTCGGGATGAAACGCGCCTTGTTCTCATCGGAAGCCGGCCTGGGCAGCGCCCCGATCGCGCATTCGGCCGTCAAGACCAAGGAACCGGTTACCGAGGGTGTCGTCGCCGGCCTGGAGCCCTTTATCGACACGGTGGTGGTCTGCACGATCACGGCCCTGGTGATCCTGACCAGCGGTGTCTGGCAGCGCGATGCACAGGCCAGCTTCGACCAGCCACCCGCCATGGTGGAGACGGCGGCAGGCTGGGCACCGGCGGTGAGCACCTTGCCCGAGGGCAACTGGCAGACCGGCAGCCAAGTGTTCATGGTGGTGGAATCCGATGCGCGTCGGCAACGCCTATTCGGCACGGTGGAACCCGAAGGCATCGCCTGGCGCCCCATCGCGGCGGCGGAGCCACTCCGCACGGTGGACGCGGGCCTTTATGCGGACTACACAGGCGCAACGCTCACGGCCAAAGCCTTTGACAGCGGAGCCGATGGTCTCGGCAAATGGATGGTGACCCTGGCGGTCTGGTTGTTCGCCATCTCCACCATCATCACGTGGAGCTACTATGGCGAACAGGGCGTGATTTACCTGGTCGGCAGCAAGGGGGTCATGCCCTACCGTGCGTTCTGGTGTTTGCTCATTGTTGTGACCTGTCTGGGCTTTATCCGGACCTCGGCAGAGTTGGACTCAATCAGCACCGTCGCACTGGGCTTCATGCTGGCGATTAATCTGCCGATCATGCTGGTGCTGGGGCACAAGATGACCCGACAGTACCGCGACTATTTCGCCCGGATTCGTTCAGGAGAGATTCGACCCAACAATGGATGATTCGCGCGCACCTCATGGCCGCACGCCCCGCTTGGGCGTGCTGCTCGTCAACCTCGGCAGCCCGCAAGCGCCGACTCCCGCGGCCATTCGCCGCTATCTGCGCGAGTTTCTCTCCGACCCGCGCGTCATCGAGTTGCCCCGCATTTTGTGGCTCACCATCCTCTACCTGTTCGTGCTCCCTCTGCGCCCCCGGCGCATCGCCAAGGGGTATCAGGCGATCTGGACCGCTGAGGGGAGCCCGTTGGCGGTGCATACCCGCGACCTGGCCAAGCGCCTGAACAAGCGACTATCGGACGAGCTCCCTGGCCCCGTAACCGTTGACTGGGCCATGCGGTATGGCGAGCCATCAGTGGCATCCAAACTCGAACAGCTGCGCGAGGCCGGCGCCGAGCGCCTGCTGGTGGTACCGCTCTATCCGCAATACTCGGGGTCGACCACGGCCAGCGTGTTCGACGCGGTCACACGCACCCTGCAAGGCTGGCGCTGGGTACCGGACCTGCGTTTCATCACGGCCTACCATGACCACCCGGCGTATATCGCAGCCTTGGCAGACTCCCTGAAAGCCTTCGAACAGGCCTCTGACCAGGCCGCCCCACCGCATCTGGTGATGTCGTTTCATGGTGTGCCCGAACGCTATATCGAACAGGGCGACCCCTACTTCTGCCACGCACACAAGACAGCCCGCCTGCTGGCGGAATCGATGGCGCTGCAGGACCAGGACTATTCGGTCAGCTTCCAAAGCCAGTTCGGGAAGGCCAAGTGGGTTGGCCCCTCCACGAGCGAAACCCTCCAGCGCCTGGCGCGCGACGGCGTTCAACGTGTTCGTGTGATCTGTCCTGGCTTTGCCGCCGATTGCATCGAAACACTGGAAGAAATCCAGATCGAGAATGCCGACGTGTTCCGTGAGGCAGGCGGCCAGACGCTGGAGTACGTGCCTGCGCTCAACGCCAGCGATCGCCATGTCGAGCTCATGAGCGAGCTGATTCGGCAACACACCAGCGGTTGGCCTGAGCGGAGCAACCAAGACGCGCAGCTGGATCGCAGCGGTGTTCCAGAGCGCGTGGAGCGACTGGGGACGCACTGAGCTTTTCGCGCCGGTGCTTGCGCGGCTTCTTCGGGTCAGCGAGACGAGCCGACCCGGCGCAGAGTCGTTTCGCTAGCGCTCAGGGTCCGGAAGCGCGCTCGACTTCATAACCCCATAGCGCACGATCAACAGCCGCCTGCACGGTCAGGGGCGCCGAGCTTTGACTCACCGAGCGAGAGCTTGTGGGCGGCTGCGCCTGCGTCGCCGCAAGGGCAACGTCAGGCTGGCCCGCAGGCGTTTGACCGGAGCGGCCACGCGGTACAGGCACCCCCATCGCCCCGGCTTGCGGCGTCGCCGGCTGGGCGGCCTCCGCCGAACGCTGGGCAACCGTCGATGCCGGTTCAACCCGCGTGGCCGGTCTGGGCATCTGTGTATCCGTCACCGGACGCCCCACAATCACCTCTGGCGCCCCCCCAGCCAGTCGCTGAGGCGCGGAGCAACCGCGCCGGTCCGGCACCGTAGAAATTGCCGTTTTCGGGCACTGATCAATCCCATCCGGTACGCCATCACCGTCCGAATCGATGGAACAGCCCTCCGGGTCGGTTCGCGCGCCCGGCGGGGAAACCGGACAGCGGTCATCCACATCGGGAATGCCGTCTTCATCCGCATCCGGCAAGTCCGAGCATCCCATGATGTTCACGGGCTGACCCGGACGTGTGTACGGACATTCATCCAGCTCGAATGGCACGCCATCACCGTCACCATCGACGATGAATCCGCCCCCCCAAGCCGAGACGACAAACAGACTGGCCAGCAACCCTGCCAGCCGATGGTAAACAGTGGATTCCCCGAGCATGTTCAAAAATCTACCTGTTTCCCGTGGACCGGTCCATAAAAAAACCCCTGAGGGCGGAATTGCCATCAGGGGTTTTGGCGACCGGGTGACCCGCAGGCCACCCGGTGTATCCGTATCGGACTACTTGCCGCGTGCCCGAACTTCTGCGCGGCGGTTGAGCAGACGACCCTGCGGGGTCTTATTGCTCGCCACCGGCTGGGTTTCCCCGAAGCCGAGGGTCACGATGCTGTCAGGGTTCACACCCTTGCGGACCAGGTAGTCGCGCACAGCGTTCGCACGGCGGGTCGACAGTCCGGAGTTGTACTCCTTCGTGCCCACGCTATCCGTATGACCGGTGATCTGCACGGTGACTTCCTTGTACTTCTCCTGCAGAGCGCGGATTTCGGCAGCGGTGTTATCCAGCAGCACCGAGGCGTACTCGCTGATCGCCGAGCTGTCGAAGGCGAAGTTCACGTCCTCGAATCGACGCTCCACCGGCTGCGTCTGACCGGCAGACTCGACCGGCACGCCGAACTCATCGACAGCCACACCGGACGGCGTCCGCGGGGAACGATCCAGATCATCCGGCACGCCATCGCCATCGGAATCCAGCGGGCAGCCAACGGCGTCAACCGGTACACCCGAAGGCGTGCCCGGGCAGCGGTCGTAGCGATCGCCAACACCGTCGCCATCAGAATCGGTCACGCCCGTCGGCGCCGGCAGCGCCGGCGCTTCCTCGGCCTTGCGGCCGACCGGGAAGACCAGACCCAGGCTCACGACCATCTCACCGAAATCGTTGCCGTTGTAGGCATTGTCATCGGCAAAGGTGTGACGGTAACGGGAATCCAGCCGAAGCCCTGCATCAACACCGGAATCCGGCTTGTTGAGGAAGAAGCCCAGGCCGATATCCGCAAACCCGTCGAGCGAGTTATCAAAACCCGCTGCCTGGATTTCCTCGTGCATCAGCCCGAAACCGATCGATCCGTACGACTGGATCCAGGGGGTGGCTGGCAGGAAATACAGGTTGTTGACGCGGTAGCCGTAGGTCTCCCAGTCCAGCGCGCCGTCGTATTCTTCATAAAACAGGCCTAGCTCGAAACCCCATTTCTGGGTGACGGCCATGCCGAACGCGGCTTCCAAGCCATAGCCGGCATCGGTGTTCCGATCGTCATCTGAGTTGATGATGCGGAACTGGGGCGAGACGTAAGGCCGCAGGTCGCGCGCCTCGGCTGCTGCGGATGCAACACAGCCAGCGATGGTGGCGGCGGCAACTCCCGCACGAAACAAGTCGATCATTCTAGTTACTCCCTTAACGACGTCGGGGTGCAAGACGCGTGGTACCGGTCCGGATTATAGACCATCCCCCCGCAACGAGTGCAATGAAACTTTGACAATTTGCTCACATTTCCAAGGTCGTTCGTAAGCAAGGCCCAAATGGATGCATGCAGCGAATCGCCCTGGCTTGGCGCGTGGACAGCCGTTGCTACACTCCCCGGCCCACCGGAAGGATGATTGGCATGGAATTGCTGGCTCACTATCTCTTGTTTCTGGCTAAGGCCGTGACCGTTGTCGTCGCCATCGGCGCGGTCGTGACCCTCATTGCAGCAGCCGTTCGCCAACAGCGTCACGGCCAGCAGGACCGTCTTGAGGTCGAGTCGCTTAACGAGCGCTACAGCCATCTCAATGACACGGTAGAAGATGCCATTGCCGATGCGCGGGGACGCAAGGCCAAGCGCAAGGCGCGCAAGGCCGAGGAAAAAGCACGCCGTAAGGCATCCAAACTTGGCAAGACCGACGCTGCGAGCAAGTTGTTCGTGCTCGACTTTGACGGCGATATCAAGGCGTCGGCCACCGATGCCTTGCGCGAGGAGGTCACCGCGGTGCTCCAGGCGGCACAACCCGGTGATGAAGTGCTGATCAGACTCGAATCCAGCGGCGGCATGGTCCATAGCTACGGCCTGGCCGCCTCACAGCTCGCCCGCCTGCGCGAGCAGGGCGTGCGGCTGACGGTTGCGGTCGACAAGGTAGCCGCAAGCGGGGGCTACATGATGGCCTGCGTCGCAGATCGGATCTGCTGCGCACCCTTCGCGATCATCGGCTCCATTGGTGTGATTGCGCAGCTGCCGAATTTCAATCGACTGCTGCGCGAGCATCACGTGGACTTCGAGTTGCACACCGCAGGTCAGTACAAGCGCACCCTGACCATGTTCGGCGAGAACTCGGATGAAGGCCGCGCCAAATTCCGGGAAGAGCTGAACGAAGTCCACGATCTGTTCAAGCGCTTCATCGAGCAGTTCCGGCCTCAGCTCGACCTGGATGCGGTGGCCACGGGCGAACACTGGTTCGGCACCCGCGCCAAGGAACTTCAACTGGTCGATGACGTCATCACCAGTGACGATCTGCTGCTGAAAGCCAGCCGCGACAAATCAATTTACCGACTGGAGTTTCACCCCCAGCGTAGCTTCCAGGACCGACTGACCAGCGCGGTGGACGGTACCTGGAAGCAGTTCATCCAGAATCTGCGGCACGAATCAGGGCGCACCTGGCCCTGAACGGACAGCAAGCACCCTCATCCCAACAGGAGACCGTTGCATGCAATTGACCAGCGAAAGCTTTACCGACAATACGGCAATCCCGGGGCGCTGCGCCTTCGCGGTGCCGCATCCGGACACACATGTCCAGTTCGCCGACAACCGCAATCCGCACCTCAGCTGGTCGGGCGCGCCGGAGGGGACGCAGTCCTTCGTATTGCTCTGCATCGACCCCGACGCTCCCACCCAACCGGATGACGTCAACCAGGAAGGCCGCACCGTGCCGGCCGACCTGCCCCGAACCCGGTTCGTGCACTGGCTCATGGCCAATATTCCGGCCACCGTGACGTCGCTGTCCGAAGGGGCTTGCAGCCAGGGCGTAAGCCCGCGCGGGAAGACCGACCTGGTCGGCCCGGATGGTGCGCGCCAGGGCGTGAACGACTACAGCAGCTGGTTTGAAGGCGACGCCGACATGGGCGGCACGTATCGGGGCTACGATGGCCCCTGCCCGCCATGGAACGACGCCATAGCGCATCGCTATGTGTTCACCATCCAGGCCCTGGATGTCAGCGAGCTTAGCCTGCCCGACCCGTTCACGGTCGATGATCTCGAACAGGCCATGGCGGGCCACGTGCTGGCCTCGGCTGATCTGACTGGCCTGTACAGTCTGAATCCGGATGTCCGCATCGATTAGGCCGCACGCCCTCAATGGGTTGAGGCAGGCGATGGCCTGCTTGTTATGGGCATCCGCAGCATTTGTAACGGCCAGCGCTCGCGCGGGGGTTCCACTGCCACTATTGGCCGATGGCACCCCGTCACTGGCGCCGATGCTCGAGGAGGTGCTACCGGGTGTCGTCAATGTAGTGGCGACTGGGCGGGTGCGTGAACAGGCGCACCCGCTGCTCGACGATCCGTTCTTCCGGCACTTCTTCAACGCGCCACGCCAACCGCGGTACCGGGAGACGCAGTCAATCGGCTCGGGCGTGATTGTCGATGCACAGCAGGGCTATGTAGTCACCAATCATCACGTGGTCGAATCCGGTTCGGAGTATCTCGTTCGGCTCGGCGACGACCGCGAGTTTCCGGCCACACTCATCGGTGTCGATCCGGAAACCGATCTGGCCGTCGTGCAAATCGAAGCCGATCAACTAACCGCCATCCCCTTCCCGCGGACCGATGATTTGCGCGTTGGCGATTTTGTCGTGGCCATCGGCAACCCCTTCGGCCTGCGCCAAACCGTGACCTCGGGCATCGTCAGCGCGCTGGGCCGCCACGGCCTGGGGCGCGGCTACGAGGACTACATCCAGACCGACGCCTCCATCAACCCGGGCAATTCCGGGGGCGCACTGGTCAATCTGCGCGGAGAACTGGTCGGCATCAACACGATGATCTACTCCAACAGCGGCGGCAGCATCGGCATCGGTTTTGCCATCCCGGCCAGCATGGTGCGCCGGATCACCGATGCCATTATCGCGGACGGTCGCGTCATCCGGCCCTCGCTGGGCGTCGTGGGTCAGGACCTCACCGCCGAGCTGGCCCAGGCCTTCGACCTGCGCCCTCGAGACGGCGTGCTCGTTACACGCATCCTCGATGGCTCCCCGGCAGACCGCGCAGGCCTGGAACCCGGCGATGTCATCCAGCAACTGGGTGACGTGCGCCTGCGTGACACCCAAAGCCTGCGCCGGGCGCTGGGCCTGGCCAGTGCGGGTGAACGACTGCCCCTGATCTATCTCCGCAATGGCCAGCGGCGCACCGCCCAAGTGACGCTGGTCAAACCGCAGTGGACGCAGCTGGATGGCGCCGAACTTCATCCGCTGTTGGCCGGCACCTGGCTTAGCAACATGACCGAACATCATCCGCAGGCGGGCCGGGCGCAGGGCATTGTGGTTGAGCAGGTCGATGCCCGCTCGCTGGCCGCGCGCTCCGGACTGGCGGCGGGCGATATCATTTCGCAGATTGGCCGAACGCCCATCGGATCGCTCGCTGATGCGCGCGCAGCCGCAACACCCAGATCCCGCGAGCTTGTCCTAAGAATCCAGCGTGACGGACGTTCCGCGTTCATCGTGTTGCGATAACCCGGCGCGCGGTCGCTATACTCCTCAATCGAAGAGGTGAGCGCAGATGAACGATTCGGAACTCAACGGGCTGGAAACCCGCGTGCAGGCATTGCTCGCGGACTATCGCCGTCTGGCCGAACAGAATCGAAGCCTGGATCGCGAGCTGTCCGAGCTGCGCGCGTCCAATGCCGAGCTCAAAAGCCGACTGGGCTCCATACTCGAGCGCATCCGTGCGCTGGAAGTCGAGACGGCCTAGCCTCGTACACGAACCAGGTTGCGCGCATGATGGATGAAGCCAGATCGATTACCGTCACGATCTTGGGTCGCGAGTACCAGATCGCCTGTCCGCCCGAAGAGCAGGAGCGGCTACTGGAATGCGCTGACTATCTCAACGGCCGCATGAACGCGATTCGCAAGCGCGGGCGCTCAATGGGCATCGAGCGCATCGCCATCATGGCGGCGCTCAATATCGCCCGAGACTTCCTCGACCATCGTGACCAGGGTCCGAGCGGTGACGTGGACGATTCCACGCGGCGCCGGCTGCGGCAAATGGAACTCTCCATCGATCAGGCCCTGTCCGAGCGCAACAGCTAGATCGCAATCCACCGGCTGCTCACGCTGGCATCCATCCACGAAATTCGTTGTAATGTGCGTGGTATCTCCTGCGGTGTTCGATAGTGTGCCGGGTTACCTCCTGAGCCAATGCACCACACCGGGGAGGGTTGGTTGCCCGTGGTGAGCACGTCCACTTCGGGTGGAAAGCCTAAGCGGGCGATCCGAATCCCCACCTGAGATCATGTCTCAGGGTCAAAGGCACGCAACGGCACAGGCGGGAGATGCCTTCCCCAGTTTCAATCTCTGAGGCGCGTCGCGACCTGCGACGCCAGCTGCTGCAGGCACGGCGCGCGGTTGACGACACACAGCGCGACCAGCTGCGCCAGAGCAGCGAACGATTGGCGCGTCAGCATGTCTGGCTGCGCCGCGCCTCGCGTGTCGCTGCGTATCTGTCCCTGCCGTCGGAAGCCCCGACCGACCGGTTGCTAGACACCCTCTACGGGCTTGGCAAGCAGGTGTTCCTGCCCCGGGTGGTAGGCCGCCGCATGTACTTCGTGCCTTACGTGCCCGGTGCACGCATGCAGGCACACCGGCTTGGCATGACCCAACCCCATGGCCCGCGGTTGACCGCACTGCAGTTACTTGATGTCGTCATCCTGCCGCTGGTGGGCTTTGATCGCCTGGGCAACCGGATGGGGCTGGGCGGCGGCTTTTACGACCGCTGCTTCAGCAGTCGCCTGCGGAGCAGCCACTGGCCACGCCCCCGGCTTATTGGTCTGGCATTTGAGGCGCAGGCGGTCGACCGCCTGCCCGTTGAACCACACGATGTCCCGCTGGACGCCGTGATCACCGAACAAGGCATCACCCCGTTCCGGCGCAGCCGCTAGGGAAACACGGAACGGGTCGGTTTTCCCGCGATCCTGCGTTGCGAAGCGCGTCCCATACGCGTTCGTGTCATTCGCTGACTTGGAATGACCAAGCGGCACTCACTCCGCCTGGGCTCGCGCGAAAACCGGCTCCGTCTTGGTGGTGCGAATCGATCAGTGTTTCCCTAGACTGCGCCACCCAGCACACATTTAGGAGCGTCTACGACCATGCAGTACTGGCTGATGAAATCCGAACCGGACGAGTTCTCTTTTGACGACCTCGAGCGGCGCCCGGATCAGAAAGAGCCATGGGATGGCGTGCGCAACTACCAGGCTCGCAACATGATGCGAGACAGCATGCAGGTGGGCGATCAGGTGTTCTTCTATCACTCCAACTGCGAGGTGCCGGGCATCGTCGGCATTGCCCAGGTCGCGAGTGCCCCCCGCCCTGACCACACGGCCTTTGATCCGGACGACAAGCATTTCGACCCCAAGAGCGACCCGGATAACCCCCGCTGGTTTCTGGTCGACGTGGGTTTTGTGCGTCATCTGACGCGGAAGATACCGCTCGCAGAGATCAAGCAGCACGCCGAATCCCTGGAGGGGCTACCGCTAATCCGCCGCGGCAATCGCCTGTCCGTCATGCCGATCGAGCCGGACCACTGGGACTACATCCTCGACCTGGAAGCGGGTGCTACCGAATAGATCGGCCTAGGGAAGCGCTGCCTTATCTCAAAAACAATCGATAGGCCGGGTTTTCGGACTCGTCCCAGAACCGATATCCGATCGCTCGCAGACGCTCTAAAAAGGTTTCAAACTCGGCATCCGGCACCTGAAAGCCCGCCAGTACGCGCCCGAAGGCCGCCCCATGATTCCGGTAGTGGAACAGAGAGATGTTCCACTGCCCACCAAGCTGCTGCAGAAAGCGCATGAGCGCACCGGGGCGTTCGGGAAACTCGAAGCGGAACAGACGTTCATCGGCCAGGCTGTCGGCGCGCCCGCCCACCAGGTGCCGTAGATGTTCCTTGGCCACCTCGTTGTCGCTGAGATCGGCCAATGCGTAACCCGCCTGCCTAAACTCGGTGCATAGCGCATCGCGCTCGCGATCACCGTCCCGGATGGCCACGCCCACGAAGACCTGCGCGCGCTGGGCATCGGCATAGCGGTAGTTGAATTCGGTCACCGCACGCTTGCCGATATGCGCACAGAATGCGAGGAAGCTGCCCGGTTGCTCCGGCAGCGTCACGGCCAGCAAGGCTTCCCGGTGTGCGCCGAGCGCTGTTCGCTCGGCCACATATCGCAGCCGATCAAAGTTGATATTCGCGCCGCTGACCACGGCCACCATCGCACCCGGCGCCGCGCCGCGCGCCATGACATCACGTTCCAGCCCGGCCAACGCCAAGGCGCCCGCAGGCTCAGGAACACTGCGCGTTTCTTCGAACACGGCCCGCATGGCAGCGCAGATCTCGTCGATGGACACCTGCACCGTGCGGTCCACACATTGCCTGGCAACGGCGTAGGGGTACGCGCCGATCTGTCGCACCGCCACGCCATCGGCAAACAGGCCGACCTGATCCAGCACCACCCGCTCGCCGGCGGCCAACGCATGGTGCAGACAGGCGGAATCCACGGGCTCGACGGCCACGACCTCGATCTCCGGCCGGCGTTGTTTCAGATAAGCGGCCATTCCTCCGACCAGCCCACCACCCCCCACCGGGATATAGACCCGGGCGATCGGGTCAGAGTGCTGATCCAGCAACTCCCTGGCCACCGTCCCCTGGCCCGCCATCACCCAGGGGTCGTCGTAAGGATGGATAAAGGTTTGCCCGCGCTGCTCGACCAGCGTCATGGCATGCGCCAAGGCATCGTCATAGGCATCGCCGATCAGCACGACCTCGGCCTCCAGCGCACGCACCGCATCCACCTTGATCGATGGCGTGGTCTCGGGCATGACGATGGTGGTCCGGATCCCCAGCGTCTGGCCGGCCAGCGCCACACCCTGCGCGTGATTACCGGCGGAGGCAGCCACGACTCCGGCCTCGCGCTGCGACGGACTCAGCCGCGCGATCCGGTTGTAGGCGCCGCGCAACTTGAATGAGTGAACCGGCTGCGCGTCTTCACGCTTGAGCCACACGGGGGCGCCCAGCCGCGCCGACAGTTTACGGGCCGGCTGCAGCGGCGAGACCTGCGCAACGTCATACACCACCGCAGCCTCGACCTCCTGCGCAAGCTGGGCGAGGTCAACAGCGGGCCAAGCCGCAGCGTCAGCAGCATCTGTCATCAATCGGGGCACCGTGAACGGCATATCAGAAGGTGAGCTCGTTTATCATACGGCGTCATCATGATCGCAACGAATCCACCAACACCCCGCATCGGCTTCATCGGCGCTGGAAATCTGGCGACGAGCCTGATCGGAGGGCTGATCCAGGCCGGCTGGTCGCCTGACTCGCTATGCGCAGCCGATCCGGCGGACACGACCCGACGGCAGCTGACGGAACGCTACGGCCTGCTGGTCTCACCAGAGAACCAGGACATCGTCCACCAGGCAGACGTCGTGGTGCTGGCCGTCAAACCACAGGTCATGCAGCCCGTGGCCCGCGCGCTGGCCGAGGCGATCCGCCCAACACAAACCGTGGTGTCCGTCGCCGCTGGCATCGAGGGCCCGGCCTTGTCTCGCTGGCTGGCCAGCACCCTCGGCACGCCCGGCATCATCCGGGCCATGCCCAACACCCCCGCCCTGCTGGGGGCCGGCGCCACCGGTCTGGTCGCCGTAAACGCCGTCAGCGAGATGGGGCGCAGCACCACAGAATCGATTTTCGCTGCGGTGGGGACGGTGGAATGGTTGGAGCGCGAGGCCGACCTGAACGCTGTGATCGCCGTCGCTGGCAGCGCCCCGGCGTATTTCTTTGCCTTCATCGAGGCACTGACCCGCGGCGGAACTAACCTCGGTTTGCCGCAGACCATGGCGGAACGTCTAGCCATACAAACCGCGCTGGGCGCAGCCCGTATGGCATCGGAGACGGATGTCCCCGTCCAGACTTTACGCGAGCGAGTCACCTCACCCGGCGGCACCACCGCCGAAGCACTCAAAGCACTGCAGGCCGGCGATTTGGATGCGCTGGTTCGCAAGGCCATGCAGGCAGCCGTGGACCGCGCGGGTGCCATGGCCGACGAATTCGGAGCATCGGACTAATGGGTCAAGCACAAAACGCCGGGCTGTTTCTCGTCAATACACTCTTCACGCTCTACATGAGCGTGGTCTTCCTGCGCATCGTGCTGCGCTGGGTTTCGGCGAACTTCCACAATCCCTTGTCTCAGTTCATCTGGCAGGTGACCAATCCGCCCGTCGCCCCGCTTGCGCGAATCGTCCCGCGCTGGCGCCAGCTAGACACTGCAGCTATCGTCCTGCTGCTTGCGCTGTCGGTGCTGCACATCGTCATTGTGCTGGCGCTCACGCCCTATCAGCTCGGCCCCCTGGCGGTCGCCTGGTTTGCGCTGCTCAAGCTCGTGGTGCTGGTGCTGAACGTCTATACCTTCACGATCTTCGTCCAGGCCATCATGAGCTGGCTCGGGCCGCAGCAAAGCAACCCGGCGAATGCGCTGCTGTGGAGCGTCAATGAACCGGTGCTTGCGCCAGTTCGCCGTGTCATCCCACCGATCGGCGGACTCGACCTCACGCCACTGGCCGTCATTCTGGGATTACAAGTCCTCAGCCGGCTGATCAATCTGCCCTATTTGTTTCGTTGATGACCGACTCCGACGGCGTCGGCCTGGTTACGCCGAAACAGCTGCATTTCGATGCGCCGCTGGAGCTGGAGTGCGGCACCACGCTACGCGGCTACGACCTGGCCTATGAGACCTACGGCACACTCAACGAGGATGGCAGCAACGCCATCCTGATCTGCCATGCCTTGTCCGGAGACCAGCACGCCGCGGGGCGTCACCGCCCGGATGATCGCAAACCGGGCTGGTGGGACAACTGCATTGGCCCGGGGCGGCCGATCGACACGAATCGCTATTTCGTCGTCTGCTCGAACAATCTGGGCGGCTGTGGGGGCTCGACGGGCCCGACCAGCACCATGCCGGGCACCCACCGCCCCTGGGGGCCCGATTTCCCCATTGTCACGGTTGGCGACTGGGTCCGGACCCAAGCGCGCCTTGCTGATGCCCTGGGCATCACCAAATGGCACGCCGTGGTCGGAGGCAGCCTGGGCGGCATGCAAGCGTTAGATTGGTCGATTCGCTACCCGGAACGGGTTGCTCGCGCCGTGGTGGTTGCGGCAGCTCCGCGGCTGTCCGCACAGAATATTGCGTTCAACGAAATCGCGCGGCACGCGATCCGATCCGATCCGCAGTTTCACGACGGCCGCTATCTCGAGCACGATGCCGTCCCCGGTGTCGGCCTGCGCCTGGCGCGGATGCTGGGACACATCACCTACCTGTCGGACGACGGCATGCGCGCTCGCTTCGGGCGAGATCGCCGGGGCGAACAAGCGCGCTTCAATTTCGACGTGGAGTTCGAAATCGAGTCCTATCTGCGCTACCAGGGCGAGAGCTTCGTCAACCGCTTTGACGCCAACACCTACCTGCTGATGACCAAGGCGCTGGACTACTTCGACCCGGCCCAGTCCACCGGCGGTGATCTCGCACAGGCACTGGAGCCGACCCAGGCGAGATTTCTGGTGATCGCGTTCTCCAGCGACTGGCGATTCTCACCCGAGCGCTCCCAGGAGATTGTCCAGGCGTTGCTTGCCCGCAAGAAACGGGTCAGCTACCTGGAGATCGAATCGGACTTCGGACACGACGCCTTTCTGATGCCCATTGACCTGTACCACCGGGCGCTCCACGCGTTCATGGACGTTCCTGCATGAGCCTGCGCGCCGATCTTGCGCTGATGAGTCGCTGGATTCCCGCCGGCGCTTCCGTGCTCGACCTGGGCTGCGGTGACGGCACCTTGTTGCACAGCCTGACACTTGATCGGCAGGTCGTCGGCTTTGGCGTGGAGATCAAGCCTGAGTTGGTCACCACCTGCATCGAGCGAGGGCTGAACGTCATTCAGCGAGATCTCTCGGGTGGCATGGCGGATTTTGCCGACGGCGCCTTCGACTTTGTGGTGATGACGCAGACACTGCAAGCCGTTTCGCAGCCTGAGCGTTTGCTCAAAGAGATGGTGCGGGTGGGGCGCGAGGCGGTGATCACCTTCCCGAACTTCGGACACTGGCGCACCCGCTGGGCACTGGCCATTGGCGGTCACATGCCCACGACCGAGGCCTTGCCCCACCCCTGGTACGCCACCCCGAACGTCCGCTTGTGCACCGTGCGAGATTTTGAAGACTTGTGTACGGTCCAACGGGTCCGAATTTTGGAGCGCGTCATGGTCGATCAACGACATCGATCCAACCGACTCATGCAGGCCATGCCCAATCTGCTGGGTGAAATCGCTGTCTACCGGGTTGCGGCCCGATGAGGTGGCTGACAGCGCTCAGCCTGCTGTGCGGCTTGATGTGGACCGCCTTGGCGTCGGCAGAGCAATCCGTGCGCGATGGCCAGATTGTGGTGCACTACAACGCCATGACCGCCGCGGACCTAACACCCGAGATCGCCGGTGCCCTGGGCATTCCACGTAGTCGTAAACGCGCCCTGGTGGTGGTCCATGCGCAGCGCCTGGAGGGCGATCAACGCCAGTCGCGCGAGGCCGAGGTCACCGGACAAGCGCGTAACTTGGTCGGTCAGACGCGAACGCTGTCCTTCCGAACCATCCGTGACGCCGACGTGGATTACGCCATCGCGACGCTACCCGTCGCCAATCTGGAAACGCTCATCTTCGATTTGGACATCACCGTCAACGGACATCCCCGACCGCTAACCGCAACGTTTCGGCGCCAGTTCTACCACTGAACCGGCCACGAATTGCGCTGAGGCCTAGTCCGGCGCCACCGCCAACTTACGCTGTATCCAATCCCGATGCGGGATGTGCAGCAGATCCGAAAACCGCCGCATGAGGTGCTCCTCATGCTTGTCCAGTTCGCCGTCGGCATAGGCCACGCGCCACAGCTGCGTCAGCACGTCGAGCTTGTCAGCGTAGGACAGCGATTCGTTCATGGTGGCAACAAACCGATGCAGGGAGATGGCCTCATCTGCCCGTTGTGTCGCCGCATCCATCAGGCGCTTGACCTGTGTCGAGTCCAGCCCGAAGGCGCTGCGCAGTTCGTGCTCGACCGCGCGGCGTTCCACCGCGTCTTCCGAAAAGTCCGCGCGGGCCACTTCGACCATCAGGACCGCGGCGGCGAGCTGAACGTCATCCAGATCCGCCGAAGCGTCTTGCTGTTCAGCTGGCGTCGAAAACAGTTTCGACGCCAGCTGCTTGAGTGCAGACGGCATTAGAAGCCGAATGCGACCCGCAGGTTGAACGAGGAGTTGTCACCGATCTGCTCGGCCTCAGCCGTGATCTTAAGCAGCGCCAGCGACAGCTTCACGCCACCGAATACACGGTCCAGGTCGTAGTCCTCATCCGAAAAACCGGCGACATCCGTCGTCACCTCGGAATCAACGCGGCCATAACCGACATACGGCGTGGCCAGCAGGAAGCCCTTGGAGACCGACACATCGTAGGACAGCGACTCGACCTCGATATCGTCCTCGCCGGTTGCAGACTGATACCCCACGCGCAGCGACACGGCGGGAATGGCCACGTTGCCGGAAACGAAGGAGTAGCGCGCCTCGCCGCCCAGCAGGGTGACATCGGTGCCGGGCACCAGACCCAGCTGTGCACCCACCTCGACGTTGATCAGCGGGATGCCCTTACTGGCCACCAGATTCACAAAGCCCAGGCCGCTGGGGTCTTCTCCGACCAGATCCTGCCAATCGTCACCGTTCTCGACCGTGGTGTAGCTGATCATGCCGCCGACATCGAAGCCCAGCAGGCCCTTGGTCTCGGCCGGGCTGGCCGAGCGGTAGGCGAAAGCCGCGGCCAAGTCTTCCCCAACACCGCGGAAGTCAGACTGATCTCCCCCGGTGAAGTCCAGATCAACCGCCATCGCAGATGCGGGCAGCAAACCCAGACAGGCTGCCGCGATCACTCGTTTCGACATTGCGTTGCACTCGTGTTGGAAAAAGGCCGCTGGAGAATAGCAAACCCTTCGGACTATCCGTTGACGGCTGCCCGGTTAGAGTGCGGACCAGCGCTCATCCAGCACCGCCGACACCCGGCGCCGCAGGTCAGTCAGATGCCCATGAAAAAAGTGCCCGACCTCCGGCAACCAGACCTGGTCCGGTGTGGTTTGCAAGGTTTCGAGGATGTGGCGATTACCCTGTGCTGGCACGACATCGTCGGCTTCTCCATGGATATAAAACCAGGGACAGCCCGGCGCCGGCAGGTCGCCAAGTGCGGAGTACGACAGCGCCGGCGCGACGGTAATCAGCTGCTCTGCATCACTGCGGGCCGCCGCGTGCAGGCTAATCCAGCCCCCGAAAGAGAATCCAGCAACCAGCAGCGGCTCGCCCGGGCCAAACAGCTCGCGTGCATGCGCAATCGCCGCCAAGGCATCATCCAGCTCTCCGGCGCCGCCATCGTGGAGACCTTCGCTGTCGCCAACACCACGGAAATTGAATCGCACCGACGCCAGACCCTGCTGCTCGCTCGCGCGGGCCAGGGTATACGCCACCTTATTGTCGAGCGTGCCGCCATACAGCGGATGCGGATGACAAATGACGGCGACGCCCCTGCGATCCCCCTCCGGCTCGCCCAACGCCACCTCCAACGCGCCGACTGCCCCCTCAATGGTGTAGCGCTTGGGGTCGGTCATGATGAGGTCAACGCGTCATCCGCCGGATCGGCGCTTAGCACGTCGTTGCCGGTCTGCTTGCGCTCCTCTGCCCGGCTACGGGCTTCGGACTCAGCCGCACCGGGCTTCTTCGGCGCGTAATAAACCACCGTTTCACCTGCCTTGGGCTTAATCGGCGCGTGCGGAGCATGGAAGGTGAGCCGCTTGCCCTCGCGGACCACACCAATGCAAATCGACTCGTCCGGCAGGTCGGCCAGAAAATCGTCGTAGGTGAAGGCATCGGTGATCTTGGTCTTATAGAACTTCCAGTTCTGGAAATGCCGGCGCCAAAGTTCTTCGTACTGGGCGTTATCCGCGAAGGCCGGAATACCGGTAAATGGTCGCGCCACCGCCTTGCTTTTCTGACGATTGCCCTCGTCCGGCGCATACATGGGCAACTGGAACACACGATCATGCTCCAAGCGACCGGCAAAGTTGCGGCAGACCAGGGCGTTGTAGGCGTCGTTACTGGTCGCTGCAAGCACGACATTGACGCCGTTGAGCTGCAGGGATAGCTGCAGTTCGTCGGACAGGATCTCTCCGTAAATCACGTTGACACCTGCCAGCCGTGCTTCACGTAGACGGTGCCAGGACGAGTCCACCAGCAACACGGACAGATTGAGTTCCTTGGACAGCGACTCGGCCAGCTCGGTCGTCCACGGGGATGCGCCGACAATAAGCACACCGTCATCCGGCGTCGCCAAATCCAGGCGCTTGGCCAGCCAGCTGATCGTAAAGCCGTGCAGGGTGACCGTGGACAGCACCATGGCGAACACCAGCGGCAGCAACAACTCGGCGTCCTCGTAACCCGCGTCAAGCATCTCCGGGCCGAACAGGCCAGCCACGGCCGCCGCCACGATCCCTCGAGGGGCAATCCAACTCAACAGCAGCCGCTCATTCCACTTCATGTCGGCGCCGATGGTCGCCAGCAGAATCGCCAGCGGCCGCACAATGATCAGCATGGAGGCCACCAATGCGATGGCATGCCAATCCAGGTGCGAGATGGTCACCGGATCCAGATCCGCCGTCAGGAGCACAAACACCGAGGAGACCAGCAAGATGGTGATGTACTCCTTGAACCGCCGCATCTCCTCGAAGTTCGGCAGCTCCAAGTTGCCCAGCACCATCCCCATCAGCGTGACCGCCAGCAGGCCCGCCTCGTGCTGAACCATGTTGCTGGCTGCAAAGACGACCAACACGCCCGCCAGCATGACCGGTGCCTTGAGGTACTCGGGCACGTAGGCATTGCGGAATGCCCAACCGATTAACAAGGCGGCGCCGCCACCGATCAACACGGCAGCCACCGAACCGATGCCCAGAGAGATCAGCACCGAATCCAGCGGGTCGCCCCCACCGGAGTACACGAAGAATTGGAAGATCAGCACGGCGGCCAGCGCGCCGATGGGATCGTTGATGATCCCTTCCCATTTCAGGTAGCTGGCCGTGCGGCGATTGAGCCGTGCCTGGCGCAGCAGCGGGATAATCACCGTCGGACCGGTCACCACCATGATGGCGCCAAATACGAGGGCCACGGGCCAGTCCAGATCGCCAATGCCCTTGGCCGCCAAGCTGCCCAGCCCGAAGGCGAATATCGCCCCGATACTGACCAGCCGCTTAACGCCTGAGGCCGCCTCTTTGAATTCGTGCAGACGCAGCGTCAGCCCGCCCTCGAACAGGATGACGGCAACACAGAGGCTGACCACCGGACGATAAACGTCACCCAGATCAACACTGGGTCGCACCCACCCGAAAACAGGTCCGACAATGACGCCAGCAATCAGGAACAGGACAATGGCCGGCAGGCGTAGGCGCCAGGCAACCCACTGCGCGATAACGCCCAGCGAGACCACCAGCACGAGTACATTCAGTAGGTCGTGAGTCATGAATTCGACATGGTCGCCAACGGCGGGCGGCACCCGGTTATAGCACAGCCGCCGACGCTGGCAGGAAAGGAATGATTGAGTTTGCTTGCTGGCACGACGACCGGATCAGCGCAGACCTGCGGCAATCGTCCGACACCGGTCAGGATGTTAGCCCGAGGCATGCCGGACAGGCTGAACAAGACAGGCTGCCCGCAGCCCCGAACGCCTGACGGCGGCGGCTAGCCGAGGCCTTCCCAGCCGGATTTGCGACGACGCAGATGGGGCGCCAGCAGGCCGACCGCCAACCCGAGAAACGCGATGGCAGCGCCGGTGATCCAGTTGTCGCGCAGACTTTGCTCGGCGCGTAACTCCATGCCGAGTCGATCCCGCTCTTGCTCCAGCGTCCGGACCTCCTCGACGAGCTGCTCGTTGCGACGCTGAATTTCCATCGGCCTGGCCGCCGCTGAAGACACCCGACGCAGCTCGGTTTGCAAATCAGCCACCTGCGTCTCCAGCCCAGAAATCTGGGCACGCATGTCGGCGTTGGCCGACTCGACAGCTTCCAGCTCCGCCACGGCCTCGGCGGCTTTTTGCTCTGCCGCCGTCTGCGCCTGTCGCGCGGCGGCCAGCTGTTCCCGCGCCGCGGGCTGGTTCTGCAGGTAGCGCGTCAGCACCCAACCCTCAGTGCCGGAGGCCGTCCGCACCTGGGTGTAGCCCGACGCCTCATCCCGACCAAGCACCTCCACCCGCGTGCCACTGTCCAACATGGCCCGGATGCCGAATTGGGTTCCCTGCCCCCGTCGCAGCGTAATCTCGAGTTGATCGCTGACATACGCCGTCTCGGCCGTGGCGACGGTCGGCACCATCATCGCCAGTGAAAACAGAGACAGCAGGATTACTCGATGAGCCACAGATTCCTCCATGAAGCGTGACGTAGGGCGGCATGAACGCGGCCGCGGAGTCTATCAAAGCGCCTGCTTCGACCGGAGTCCGCTCGTTTTGATCCCCACATCTATCGCCCGTCATCCACCAGCAGCGTGGCCATAAGATCCGGATCATCAAAATGCCGCGTCCCGACAAATGCCGTTGCATGCCGCCCCCAGATCCGCATTGCGCCGGGAGACAGCACGCCGCTGGGCCACAGATACCAGCGCTCGGGGCGCGCCGAAGCCGTGACCAGGCCCCGGGCGTCAAACAACGAGCGGCTGCGACCTGACGGGGTCGGCATGGCTAGCAAGGCGTTGTAGTCGGCCAGCGGTAATGCCTGCCCGGTGGCGGGACGCTCCGCAACCGGCCGCACGTCGACCAGCATGTGGTCGACCGCGCGCAGCGCCAACTCGACCCGAGCCTGCCCAGCGACCACTTCTGGAAGCAGCGGCGGTTCGTCCAACCCCGGCGCCGCTGCGACGGCGTCGGGCGGAAAAACCAGATGGTAACAACCGCAAGAATGGATGCTGTCACGCATCCGAACCCGGCCCTTGGCGTCGAGCATGACCCGCCAAACTACCCCGTCCAGCGCGCCGGCGTAGGGGTCGACGCTAGATACCGGTGCCCGGCCGGCAAACCAGACGGTGAAGACCAGCTGCCAGATCGCCGCACCCCGATCGCGGCCTGGCAACAACTGAACATGCAGGACCGGCCGCGACACATCGAACGCCAGGTCCTCTCGCCACACTGGCTGCCCTGGCCGATCTGCAGAGGAAGCCATCTGTACGCGCAGACGGGGCGCGTGTTGTCTTAGCCAAACCTCGAACTGATCAAGAGAAGGCGGCGCAAGCCCCGGCAGGACAGGCGCCTGAGCCAGCACGCGTTGCGCCACCTCGCGGCTGACCTGAGGCTGCCACCGCGACCATGCAGCCTGATCCGGGCGCGGCCCGTAGTCTGCGAGAAACTGTTGCTGCCAGGCCCGCACCCCGGCACGCAGCCCGAACCGGCTCAGCGGGTAGACCCCCAGCATGCGCTGCCAGGTGACGTACTCCGAATCGAAACGGGCGCTTTGCCGCCATGCCTGCCACTGCGACTCGTCGGAGACCGCCGGCAACTGCTGTTTCGCGCAGCGCTGCATGTCCGCCATCAGGGCCGGGGCGCCGGCATTACGCAACTCGGCCCGCCAGACAGTCTGGCCAAGTGTCGCGGCCGCCTGCAGCCATTGGGATCGCTCCTCGTCCGTCCGGACGGGCCAGTCGGCCCAACCGCGCAGAACACGAAACCACGGTGCACCGGCCAAGGGCTGGCCGTATGCAGAGGCCACATCGGCCTGTCGGATCAATCGGGCGTAGCGATCCGCAACCCTGTGACAAGACAGCGCGGTCGAAACGCCCGCCAGCGCAAAGGATTCTGTCGACGGCGCCGGGGAAACACAGCCCGCGCTGGTCAGCGCACTGAGCAGCACCATGCCAATCCAGCCCAGGCCCCGCTTGTCGCACCGAAAACGGGCGTCTATAGTCAGCCGACGGTGCGCACAGGGAGTGTTGCGCCTGAATTTCACATTGAACGGAATGCGGAGACAAACATGCGTCGCCACACTTTAGCAGCAATGTTGTTGGGACTTGCGGCTTCGGCCCCGGCAGCCGCGGGCAGTTACGGACACGCCTCGCCGGAGGGCCTCATGTTCTTGGAAATGGGCTTCGGTGACGCATCGGCCCAGCCGCTCGTGCAGAAACTGCGGTATGGATTCCAGTTCGACGTGGCCCACGGCTTTGAGCAGATCGAACGGCCGAAGATGCTGCGCATGGAGTTCAACGGCAACCAGATGGCACCGATGGGCATGAACCGCCTCGAAGTCGGTGGCGTCAACGTGCTAACGACACATTATCGACTGAACGCGGCCGGAGCATTCGAAGGCTACTCCGTGATCGACTTTGGCCTGCTGGCTGTCGGCATCGCCGGGCTAGCTGCCATCGGCACCGAAGTGTTCGACACCGAAGAAACCGAAGAGGTCGACACCCCAGATGACGGCGGTGATGGCGGCGACGGGGGTGATGGTGGCGACGGCGGCGACGGCGGTGATCCGTCCGATCCGGTCTGTGACCTCGTGCCTCTGCCCGGCTGCCCGTAGTTCACAACCGCGCCATCGCGCCCACTGCGGCCCGGCTCTCGCCGGGCCGCAGTCGTTTAGGACGCCCGCATGATCGATATCGGTGCCAACCTGGCAGACGACAGCTTTGACCTTGACCGGGCCGCGGTACTGGAACGCGCCTGGGCCGCCGGCATCCAGCACATCGTGCTCACCGGCTCCTCGCAGAGGAGCAATCGTCGCGTGCAGGAGATCCGAGCGCTGGCACCGCAGCGGCTATCCGCCACGGCCGGCCTGCACCCGCATTACGCCGCGCAGTGGACAGCGGCCCTGGACGAAGATATTCGCAGCCTCGCGGAACGGAACCGCCTGGTCGCCGTCGGAGAATGCGGCCTGGATTACTTTCGCGACCTGTCGGACCGCGGCGACCAGCGCAAGGCCTTTGTTGAGCAGTTACAGATCGCAGTGGACTCGCAGCTGCCGGTGTTTCTTCACCAACGGGATGCGCACAGCGATTTCGTCGCCATCATTCGTGAGTACCGACCGCAGCTGGCTGACTGCGTGGTGCATTGCTTCACCGACACCGCCGAAGCGCTGGACGCGTATCTGGCACTGGACTGCCACATTGGCATCACCGGCTGGATTTGCGACGAGCGGCGCGGCACGCACCTGCTGGACTGCGTCCACCGCATCCCTGCGGACCGACTCATGGTCGAAACGGATGCACCCTACCTGTTACCCAGAACCCTGCGGCCCCGGCCCAAGTCTCGGCGCAACGAGCCCATGCATCTGCCGCGAGTGCTCGAAACCCTGGCGCAAGCGCGTGGCGAACCCATCGAGGCGCTTGCCACCACGACGACGCAGACCGCACAGCGGTTCTTCCGCCTGCCCGGACCGTTGGACGACGCTACCGCATAGAGCGCAGGCGCAGGCCCACAAGCGCGGCCACGGTCAGTGTTGGGAGAAAGGCCGTGAGCGCCGGCGACAGCCCGTAGATCAGCCCGGTGCTGGACGTCACCTCGTTGACGAGGTAGAACCCCACTCCGAACAGCACGCCGACAAATAATCGCTGACCTGCACCGCCCTGGCGCAGTGACCCGATGACAAAAGGTACGGCCACCAACATCATGACGATGACCGTGATGGGTGCCGCCAACTTGCGCCAGAACGCCAGCGCAGAGCTCTCGGCGTCCAACCCATTGCGGTCCAGATACTCCACATAGCGCCAAAGCCCCCAAACCGACAGGCTCTCGGCCTCGAGGACGAACAGGCGTAGAACATCCGGTGTCAGCTCGGGCGTCAGGTCCGTTGGCCAGGGTTCGACTTCACGTTGCTCCACCGCCACGGCATCAGGCCCGAACTCGGTTCGGCGCACACCCTGAAATGCCCAGTGATCGTCCTCATAGCGGGCGGTGTCAATAGCAATCGCCGCATCCAGGCTGCCGTCATCGGCCAGACGGAATAACTCCACCTGTCGGATTTCGCGTTCGTTGACCAATTCGCCAATAAACACGAAATGGCGACCATCACGCAGCCAAACCCCATCCTTGCTCCCGCGCGCACTCTCGCCGTAGCGGGCGACACTGCGAATTTCATCCGCCAAGGGCGTCGTGACGGGAACGAGGAACTCCCCCAATGAAAAAGCAAACCCGCCAACGATAATACCCGCCTTGGCCACGCCCCATGCCAGCCGGGTCACCGACACGCCAGCTGCGCGCATGGCCACCAGTTCTGCGTTTGCGGCGAGCGCGCCCAGGCCCATCAAGGTTCCCAATAAGGCGATCACCGGAAACATGATGTAGACCGTCTCCGGAATCTGCAGCGCCACGTACTGGAGAATGGCGCCGATGCCGTACTGGCCACGGCCCAGGTCCTCGAGTTCCGTCACAAAGGTGATGAACGTCGAAATGGCCAGCAACGCGGCCCCGACCACCAGCGTCAGCGTGAACACCGACTGTCGCAGATAGGCATCGATGCGCCTCATGCCCGCCGCCTCCCGGGCCAGCGCACCCGACCGTCGCGGTACAGATAAAGCCAGACCACGGCTAGCGCCACGAGGGCATGGACCCACCACATTCCGAGCCAAGCGGGTATCAGCCCCTTGCCAACCCAGGCCTGCGCCACACCCAGCACGTTGACGTACACAATGTAGGCACCGATGCCCAGAATCAGCTTGGCATATCGACCCTGACGCGGTGAGGTATGCGCCAGCGGCACGGCCAACAACGCCAGGAGTAACACGGTGATCGGCGAGGACGCGCGCCACTGTAATTCGGCAATGTCCTCAGGCTGTCCTGATGCCACCAGATCGGCGGTCGCGGCGATCTTCCGTTTGCCCACCTCATACACAAAACTGGGCGCGGGGAAGCGAAACCCGTTTTCGGCAAAACTCAGTACTCGGAAGGCGGCCTGACCCGGTTCGCCTTCGTAGCGATAGCCATGACGCAATGCGAGCGTGCGATCCCCAGAATCGGCATCCACGGCCTCCTGGCCTTCTGCCGCCATCAATACGCCGGCGCGCGCATCACCGTAGCTGCGCACAAAAATCTGCTCCATGGTGCCTTCCGCCGCATCCCTGCGCTCGACGTAGAAGACGGCAGGAACACCCGGAATCGTCCGGAATTGGCCGGCCTCGAACGCCGAGAATGCCAACTCCTGCTGGGCCTGCTTGATCAGAAAGTCAGCGGTACGCCCCGCCCAGGGCGAGAGCGCAAAACTGAGAATTGCCGTAATCGCAGCCAGGGCAATCCCCAAGCGGATAAACGGTCGGTACAGCGTCGCCATACTGACGCCACAGGCGGCCACCGCAGCCATTTCGCTGTCTCGATACAGCCGGCCAAGAGCCAGCATCACCGCCAGTAGCAGCGAGACCGGGATCAAGATCACCAGATACTGCACGCTGGACAGTGCCACGACCTGAAGCAGCAAGGTTTCAGGCAATTCCCCGCTGGCAGCCAGGCCGAGAAAGCGAGCAAACCGCGTCGACAGCATGATCGCCAGCAACACCAGCGTGACGGCCAACCAGGTCAGCCCGGCTTCGCGAAAAAGGTAGCGATCGAGAATCAGGGGGCGCATGGCCGCACCCCCTGAGTTGTGAAATAGATGTTCAAAAACCGCTCGGGATGAAAAAAATGACAAACCGCCTAGAATGGGCGCCCCCGGCGAAAGTGCCGGACTTCAACGAATGCTCGCCAGACCGATGCCCGGAGGCTCGGCCTGGCACATCAGCGGACCGCTCCCATGCAGAGCGTTGCCGTCTGTTCGTGTCAGTTTAATACCAAGGAGAAAGGACGACACATGGAATACTTTGTCAAGAGCGGCCACCCGGAGAAACAGCGCGTCGGCTGCGTGGTCGTGGGCATCTTCGAACGCCGCAAGACCTCGAACGCCGCCGGTACGCTGGACCATGTCAGCGCGGGCGCGATTGGCAGTGTCATGCGTCGTGGGGACATGGACGGCAAACTGGGCCAGACCCTGATGCTGCATAACCTGCCCAACATGTTTGCTGACCGCGTGCTGCTGGTTGGCATGGGTAAGGAACGCGATCTGGACGACGCCGGTTTCCGCAAGGCCTGCGAGGTCGCGGCCAAGTCAGTCAAGCAGTCAGGCGCAAAGGATGCGGTGAGCTATTTGACACATGCCGGTGTCAAGGGCCGATCCCATGGCTGGAAGGTCAAGCAGGCGGCGCTGGTCACCGAGGCCACCTTCTACGAATTCAATGAGTGCCGTGGCGAGGACGCACGCGCGGGGCTGGAGGCCCCGAAGATCGAACGCATGACCTTCGATGTGCCCCGTCGCAGCGACCTGGAAGAAGGCGAGGCCGGACTGAATGACGCACTGGGCATTGCCCGAGGCGTCGACACGGCCAAGCGCCTGGGCGACCTGCCGGGCAACATCTGCACCCCCACCTACCTGGCAGAACGGGCCGAGCAGCTGGCCAAGGACTACAGCAGCATCAAGACCAAGGTGCTGGAAGAGGCCGATATGGAAGCCCTGGGCATGGGCGCGCTGCTGTCCGTCTCCCGGGGCAGCCGGCAGCCGGCCAAGCTGATCATCATGGAGCACATGAAAGGCCCCAAGGATCAGAAACCGGTCATCTTCGTGGGCAAAGGTCTGACCTTCGACGCCGGCGGAATCAGCATCAAGCCGGGGCCCAAGATGGACGAGATGAAGTACGACATGTGCGGCGGTGCCTCCGTGTTCGGCGCCATGCATGCCATCGCCGAACTCGACCTGCCCATGAATGTTGTCGGCATCGTGCCCAGCTCGGAGAATCTGCCCGACGGCGATGCCAACAAACCCGGCGACATCGTGACCAGCATGGCCGGCATCACCATCGAGGTGCTCAACACCGATGCCGAAGGCCGGCTGATTCTCTGCGACGCCCTGACCTACGCCGAGCGTAACTACGATGCCGACGTCATCGTCGACATGGCCACGCTCACGGGTGCCTGCGTGGTCGCGCTGGGCGCGCATGCCACGGGGCTGTTCTCCAATCAGCCGTCGCTGGCTAAGGCGTTGTTGTCGGCTGGCGAGTCGATTTACGACCGCGCCTGGGAGATGCCGCTGTGGGAGGACTACCAGCAGCAGCTCAAGAGCCCCTTCGCCGACGTCGCCAATATCGGCGGGCCGGGCGCTGGCGCCATCACCGCGGCCAGCTTCCTGCACCGCTTCATGCGCAAGCAGAAATGGGCACATCTGGACATCGCCGGCACGGCCTGGACGAGTGGTGGCAGCAGCAAGGGCGCCACTGGCCGTCCGGTCGGTCTGTTGGTGCAGTTCCTCCTGGACCGCCTGGAGAAGCAGAAAGCCGCCTGATCGATCCAAGACCCAGGGGTTTGCGATCAAGGCCGGCGGCCTAGCTGCCGGCCTTGTCGTTTGCGCCAGCGCCCGGTCACGACCCGCCGCATGACGCCATCCCGGCGCTGCGCTACCCTACCGGGTTCTCGCGATGCCGGAGACGCCGGCGACGCCGTAGCTAACGCCTGCATGACCCGTATCGGCTTCTACATTTTGCGAGCCTCAGAGCCGCACGCTTTTGTCTGCCGGCTATGTCAGCAGTTACTGCGACGCGGTCAGCAGGTGTATGTGCATGCCATGGATGCGCAGCAGGTCCGGCGCATCGACGAAGCGCTCTGGACCGAGCGCCCCGAGAGTTTTATTCCGCATGACGTACTGGGCGCGGGTGAGGATGCGCAAACACCTATCCTCATTGGCCAAACCGAGCCGCCCGAGCACCATGCAGACATCCTGATCAATCTCGCGCCCGACGTGCCGCTGTTCTTCAGCCGCTTCGCGCGCGTGGCTGAAATCATTCCTTCCCATGACAGCCTGAAAGCCGCCGGTCGGACACGGTTCCAGTTCTACCGTGACCGGGGCTATCAGCTCGACACCTACCAAGACGTTGATGGATAAGACCTACGACCCGTCCGAGATCGAACCCCGTTGGTACCAGACCTGGGAGTCTGCCGGCGACTTTGCCGCACAGCTCAACGAAGACCGGGCGGCGTACTGCATCGTCATCCCGCCGCCCAATGTCACCGGCAGCCTGCACATGGGGCACGCGTTTCAGCACACCATCATGGACGCGCTGACCCGCTACCACCGCATGCGCGGCGACAACACCCTGTGGCAACCGGGCACCGATCACGCCGGCATTGCCACGCAAATGGTGGTCGAACGCCGTCTGGCCGCCGAAGGCACCTCGCGCCATGACCTGGGCCGGGAGGCCTTTGTCGACAAGATCTGGGACTGGAAGGCGGAGTCCGGCGGCAACATCACCCGTCAGATGCGACGCATGGGCAGCTCGGTGGACTGGTCGCGCGAACGCTTCACCATGGACGAGGGCCTGTCCAAGGCCGTCACCGAAGTCTTCGTCCGACTCTACGACGAGGGCCTGATCTATCGGGGCAAGCGCCTGGTCAACTGGGACCCTGTCCTCAAGACAGCCGTCTCCGACCTGGAGGTCGAGTCCAGCGAGGAACAGGGGCACCTCTGGCATCTGCGTTACCCCCGCAGCGATGGGCAGGGGCATGTCATCGTTGCCACCACACGCCCTGAAACCCTGCTGGGCGACAGCGCCGTGGCGGTGCATCCTGAAGACGCCCGTTACCAGGACCTCATTGGCCAGACGCTGGAACTGCCACTGACCGGCCGGCAGATTCCAGTTATTGCGGATGACTACGTCGATCCGGAGTTCGGTACCGGCTGCGTCAAGATCACGCCGGCGCATGACTTTAATGACTACGCCATGGGCCAGCGGCACGATTTGCCGCTACGCAATATTTTTGACGATGACGCCTGCATTAACGATGAGGCGCCAGCCGCCTATCGCGGCCTGCCACGTTTCGAGGCGCGCAAGCGCATCGTCGCCGACCTCGAAGCTGCGGGGCTGCTGGAGCGCATCGACGACCACACCCTCATGGTGCCGCGCGGCGACCGCACCGGTGAAGTGCTGGAGCCCTATCTGACCGACCAGTGGTTCGTGAAGACCGGGCCCCTGGCCGAGCCCGCCATCGAAGCGGTGGAATCGGGTCAGATCCGCTTCGTACCGGACAACTGGAAGAACACCTACTTCCAGTGGATGCGCAACATCGAGGACTGGTGCATCAGCCGCCAGCTGTGGTGGGGGCACCGCGTGCCGGCCTGGTATGACGACCAGGGTCGCATCGTCGTCGGTCGAGACGAAACCGAAGCACGCCAGCGCTGGCAGGAACAGTTTGGCGGCGAGGCACCGCAGCTGCGTCAGGACCCCGACGTCCTGGACACCTGGTTCTCATCTGCGCTGTGGCCGTTCTCGACCCTGGGCTGGCCCGACAAAACGCCGGAGATGCAGGCGTTCTACCCCACCGCCGTGCTGGTCACCGGCTTTGACATCATCTTTTTCTGGGTTGCCCGGATGATCATGATGGGGCTGAAGTTCGCCGGCGACGTGCCCTTCCGTGACGTCTATATCACCGGCCTGATTCGCGACGCAGAGGGTCAGAAGCAGTCGAAATCCAAGGGCAACGTCATCGACCCGGTCGACCTGATCGACGGAATCGACCTGGAATCGCTGGTCGCCAAGCGAACCGCCGGGTTGATGCAGCCCAAGAAGGCGCGCGCCATCGAAAAGGCCACGCGCAAGGACTACCCCGAGGGCATTCCAGCCTTTGGCACCGACGCCGTGCGCTTCACATTCGCGGCGCTGGCCTCGACCGGCCGCGACATCCGCTTCGACCTGGGTCGCGTCGGCGGCTATCGCAATTTCTGCAACAAGCTGTGGAATGCGGCGCGCTACGTGCTGATGAACACGGAAGACCAGGACACCGGGCTGGACTCCCACGCAGATGTCACGCTGTCAGCGGCTGATCGATGGATTATCTCCCGACTCCAGGCCACCGAGGCCACGGTCTCCCAGCATCTGGATGCCTATCGCTTCGACCTGGCCGCCCAGGCCTTGTACGACTTCACCTGGAACGAGTACTGCGACTGGTATCTCGAACTGTCCAAGCCGGTGCTGACCGGCGATGCCGATGCGGCCGCACAACGCGGCACGCGCCGCACACTGGTGCGGGTGCTGGAGGCATTGCTACGCCTGTTACACCCGCTGATGCCCTTTATCACCGAAGAAATTTGGCAGAAGGTCGCACCGCTGGCAGGTGCGACCGGCCGGTCCATCGCCTTGGCCCCCTGGCCAACCGCCGACAGCGACAAGCGCGACGAGGCCGCTGAGGCGGACGTGCAATGGCTCCAGGACTTCATCCTCGGCGTGCGACGCATTCGCGGTGAAATGGACATCGCTCCCAGCAAGCCGATTCCGGTGCTGCTGGAGCATGCCTCGCAAGCTGACATCGAGCGCCTGAGCCGATTCGAGCCACTCATCGCCTTCCTCGCGCGGACGGAATCCGTGACCGTGCTGACCGAGGGGGAGCAGGCACCGGAAGCCGCCATGTCGCTGCTGGGTAGCATGCGAATTCTCGTGCCCATGGCTGGGCTGATCGATAAGGACGCGGAATTGGCCCGACTGGAGAAGCAGATCGCCCAGTCCGAGGGCGACGTCAAGCGCTCAGAGGCCAAGCTGGGCAACGAGCGGTTCGTCGCCCGGGCCCCGGAAGCGGTCGTGAATCAGGAGCGCGAGCGCCTGGAACAGCACCGACAAACCCTGGCCGAACTCAAGAGCCAGCGGGAACGGATCGCGGCCTTGTAGGTCGGACTCTCTGCAAACCGCCCTCACTTCACAGGTCAATTCCATGGGTACCCGTCTGTTTGTTCTGCTCTTCGTTATCCCGCTGGCGGAGACCTGGCTGCTCATCAAGGTTGGCGGCGTGATCGGCGCGGTGCCCACGATCGCCCTGGTCGTGCTCACCGCTATCGTGGGCACGGCCGTGGCGCGGCGACAGGGGCTTAGCACCATTCGGCGAATCCAATTGGCGCAAGCCGAGGGTCGGTTGCCGGCGGCTGAAATGGTCGAGGGGGTGCTATTGCTGTTGGCCGGCGTGCTGCTGATGACGCCGGGTTTCTTCACCGACGCCATCGGCTTCTCCATGCTGTTTCCCAAGCTGCGCGGCCGCCTGGCCGAACGCACGGTCGGCTCGTTGGCCACGGCGCGGCCCGACCTGGATCAGCCCGTCATCATCGAGGGTGACTACGAGCGACAGCGCCCGCCGCGCTAGCCTGTCTTCAACTGCCGGCGCTGGACTCCGGCATCGCCTGCTTGGCGCGCGGCGCCCTGCACCTGACGCACGGCCGCATCCAGTGTCTGTGAGATGCGGGTCTGGTGAAGAATCATCGACAACTTCGGCCAGGTGGCCCGCTCCCCGGCCAGAATCATGTCCCGCGTCGCCTGCAGGCTGGGGTTGGTGATCATCTGCCGGAACTGTCGCAACCTGAAATTGGGACCGATGGTGATGTTGCCGCGGTATTCCTGCTCCAGCAGCCCGTGAACGGTGTCCAGGCGATTACGCAGCCCACCTGGCGGCAGTAGATCACGTCCCAGGCCCGCCAGCAGCTTGGACTGCTCTTTCAACGACTCCAATGCATAGGCGCGCAGAATGCCCGCGCGGCCCCCGCGTGAGCGCGAGCCCCGCATCGCCAGAAACGGCACCACATGTGGGTTGGTCTGGCTAACGATGAAGTGATTGACGTTGTGCAGCCGCCGCAGTCGCAGCCGCGGCAGGTCGCTTTTCATCGACCCATCGACCCACTTCACATTGGGCAGGAACGGCAACTTGGCACCGTGTTGATCGCGCTGATACAACAACACCGGCTCGAACACCAGCGGCACCGCACACGACGCCAGCACCGCCTCGCGCATGCACAGATGCGGGAAGGTAACGTGATTGACCAGCTTGGGTGACTGCGCTGTGTTGGCCGGTGAGACCGTGACATTGACCACCCGACCGGTGCGCCGATAGGACTCTTCAAAGGTCATGTCGGCGACGAAATGTTGAATCCCACGGCGAACCTGTGCCTGATCCATCAGCGCACGGCGCTTGATGATCGAGCTGGGGCTGAGGCCGCGCCAAAAGCCAAAGCGCGCCATATCGGCATCGAAAATCGCCTCGACCTCATCGTCGGTATGCGTGCCCAACGTGGCCGCGACGACCGACCCGGCACTAGATCCTGAAATCACCCTGGGCAACGCCTGGTGCTCCCAGAGGGTCTTGATGACACCGATGTGGAACAACCCCAGTGTCGCGCCGCCGGACAACATCAGCCCCGTGCGCCCAAAGGACAGTGCGGTTTCCTCAAGGAAATGCTGCCGCTGCTTGGCGTTGGCCGGGGTGGCCGTTGCGGCGAGCTCGGTCAGTGCGCAGCAAACTTCATCGATGTAGTCCGACACCAGACGCTTGGTGCCAATCAGGGACTGTGCATACAGGTAGGGGCTACCGATTCCACCCATGTTCCAGTGCAACCCCTGCCGCAACTCGTGCATCAGCCCGGCTGTATCACCGCGCTCACGCAATCGGCGCAGCTGGCGCTTGCGCGCCCGGATCATGCGAAAGTCATAAAGTGCCGATTCGTCTTCGGCCTTCCAATCCTCTCGGCCGGTCAGCGCATCGAGTTGTTGGGCGGCATCGGCCCAGGTGCCATAGTCCGGCGCATGACGCATGGCGCGGCGGCATTCACGTGCGTTGGCCATTCAGACCCGCCTTGTGGTTCGATTCGTTCATCACGAGCTTAACGTTAATCTCATCGCAGGGTGTAAACGTTTCGCGAAGTGCTGGCGGAGACCAGACCACAGACGCCACCACCCCTGCAGAGCCTGTCGCACGTCGGTTAGTCTTGGCTGGACTTCATGCTGAGCCCGCACCGTGGACGACCTGATGACCCCGAGCACGATCGCTGGTGTTGAATTGCTAACCACCGTCCAGGCCCGAGCGGCCGAAATTATCGTCGGCAAACAACCACAGTTGCGGCTGGCCATCGCCTGCCTGATCGGCGGGGGGCATCTGCTGATTGACGATGTCCCGGGCATGGGCAAAACCACGCTGGCTCATACCTTGGCGCGGCTGCTGGGGCTGCGTTTCAGCCGCGTGCAGTTCACCAGCGACATGCTGCCGGCCGATATTCTGGGCGTCTCGGTGTTCGAGGGCTCAGAGGCCGGCTTTGTGTTCCACCCCGGCCCGGTCTTTTCGGAGGTTGTGTTGGCTGACGAGGTCAACCGTGCCAGCCCCAAGACACAAAGCGCATTGCTTGAGGCCATGGAAGAGCGCCAGGTGACCATCGACGGAACCACCCGGGCCCTGCCCCAACCCTTTTTCGTCATCGCCACACAAAACCCAGGGGAGCAGATCGGGACATTCCCGCTGCCCGAGTCCCAGCTGGACCGGTTCATGATGCGCCTGGAGCTGGGATACCCCTCGGCCGAGGCCGAACTGGAACTGCTGGCCGGACGCAGCCGCCGCGCCTTGCTGGAGGAGATGTTGCCCGTGGCCGGCCCCGAGCAGCTGGTCGCCGTCCAGGCAGCCGTCGAGACCGTGGAAACCCGAGAGCCGGTGCTGCGTTACATTCTGGCGCTCATCCGGGCCACACGGGCATCCGCGGAGGTCCGCGACGGTTTGTCCCCGCGAGCGGGGCTGGCGCTTAAGCGTGCGGCCCAGGCCTGGGCCTACATGGATGAACGGCCATACGTGCAGCCGGAGGACGTGCAGGCGGTGTTCTCCGCGGTGGTTGCGCATCGACTACGCAGCGCGGATCGGCGCCCGCTCTCGGCCGAAGCCGTGCAGGGCATCGTCGAACACGTCGCCATTCCCTAGCGCTATCGCGAGGCGCCTGCACATGGCCTGGAATCCGGTGCGCGGTATCAACCGGCGTATCGAGCAATGGGTGACGACCCGGGTCCAGCGCCTGCCTGGTCCGGTCGCGATTCGACGGCAGCGGATCTACATCCTGCCCACGCGTCAGGGCGTGGTGTTTGGCGTGATGACCTTTGCGCTGCTGCTGGGGTCGATGAACTACTCCAACAGCCTCGGCTTTGCCCTGACCTTTCTGCTCGCGGGGCTGGGACTGGTCTGCATGCACCACACCCATGGCAATCTCGTGAATCTGCGCATCTCTGCCCGTGGATCAACACCGGTGTTCGCTGGCGAGACCCTGCGCTTTGTCGTGGCCATCCACAACCCCAGCCGTCGCCCCCGTCATGTGATCGGCACGGGGCTGCGTCAGGGTGAGTGGAGCGATCACTGGGTCGATGTCCCTGCGGGGGCGGATGTCGCCACCGGCCTGGATGTCCCGGCACCACGGCGCGGACGCATTCCCGCTCCCCGGTTTGCCGTCTCGACCCGATTTCCGCTCGGCCTGTTCTATGCCTGGACCTGGCTTGAACTGGATCAAAGCGGCATCGCCTACCCCAAGCCCCTGGGAGCGAGCCTGCCGGCTACGCTGGAGGGCGATGAGGGGGCCGATCACAGCAGTCAGCAGACCGGAAACGACGACTTTGCCGGCGTGCGCGACTATCACCGTGGCGATGCGCTCAGCGCCATTCACTGGAAGGTGACCGCGCGCACCGGAGAACTCGTGGTCAAGCAGTTTGCCCAGGCGCGTCGGGACGAAATCGTGCTCCACTTCGACCGGTTAACCGCCCCCGATCCCGAGCAGCGCCTTTCGCAGCTGGCCCGCTGGGTGCTCGATGCGACCGAACGCGGCCTGAGCTGGTCCTTGGTGCTGCCAGATCAACGCGTCCCGGCCGGCTCGGGACCGGACCATTGCGCCCGCTGCCTGACGGCCTTGGCGCTTTTTCAAAGCTCCAGCGCGGTCGCCTCGTGAGCCAGCAGCCCCCGGTTTCGGTGCGCAGCCTGCCCCGGCTACTGGCCGTGCTGGCCGTGGTCATCCTCCCGCATGTCCGCAATCTGCCGATCTGGATACCGGCATTCGCGCTGGCCATGATGCTCTGGCGCCTCGGCGTTGCGCGCCGGGGCTGGCGCATGCCCGGCACGCTGGTACGTGCCGGCCTGGCTGCCCTGGCCTTCGCCTCGGTCCTCGCGTCGTTCGGCTCGATTAATGGCCAGACACCAGGCGCGGCGTTGCTGGTGCTGATGGTCGCCCTCAAGCTCACCGAAACCCGGAGCCTGCGGGACTACACCGTGTTGACCTTCCTGGGCTATTTCCTGCTCGGCACGCATTTCCTGTTCGATCAGAGCATTCCAATGATCGGGTTTCTACTGGTCTGCGGCGTGCTGCTCACCGCCGTGCTGGTCGATATCAACCATCCCGACGGCGGACTGCCGCCGCGCACCAGCCTGAGAACCGGCGGTCTGCTGGTGGCCCAGGCGCTGCCGCTGATGCTGATCTTCTTCGTGCTGTTTCCCCGAATCCCGGGGCCGCTGTGGGGCTTGCCGGCCGACTCCGGCTCCAATGCGGTGACGGGGCTGAGCGAACGCATGTCGCCGGGGGACATCTCACAGCTGAGTCAATCCGATGAGGTGGCGTTTCGGGTGCGCTTCGAAGACCGCATTCCACCCCGCCCGGACCGTTACTGGCGTGGCCCGGTGCTGTGGTCCTTCGACGGCCGCGCCTGGGAGCCGGGTTATTCGCCCAATCGCCAGCAAGCGGGCACGGTCGCCAACGCCGAACGGCTGCTGCGCTACGACGTCACGCTGGAGGCGCATCGGCATCACTGGCTTTTGGCGCTAGATGTTCCGATGTCCCTGCCCGCCGACGCCCGGCTGACCTCGTCCCGGCAACTGATCTCACGCAAACCTGTTCGCGAACGCAGGCTCTATACGGTTGAGTCGGCCCTGGACTACAGGCTGGACCCCACGCTTGGGGACTGGGCGCGACGCATTGCCCTCAGCCTGCCCGGTACCGGCAACCCCCGCACACGCGCCCTGGCGCAGCGCTGGCGCGATGATGGCCTGGACGACGCGGAGCTGGTGAACCGCGCCCTGCGCATGTTCCGCGAACAGCCGTTTGTGTACACCATGCAGCCGCCTGCACTGGGCGAGAACAGCGTCGACGAATTTCTGTTCTCCACCCGTCGCGGCTTTTGCGAGCACTACGCCAGCGCATTCGCCGTGCTGATGCGCGCTGCGGGTGTGCCCGCGCGCATCGTCACCGGCTACCAGGGTGGCGAGATGAGTGCGAATGACCAGTACATGATTGTGCGCCAGTCAGATGCCCACGCCTGGACCGAGGTCTGGCTGCCGGGACAGGGCTGGCAGCGGGTCGACCCCACGGCGGCCGTGGCGCCCGACCGTGTGGAGGTGGGTCTGGGTGCGGCATTGCCCGAGGGTGAGCCCGTACCGTTTCTGGCCCGAGGAACCGCCTCATTACTCTCCGTGCTGCGCCTGCAGTGGGACGCGATCAATACGCAGTGGAACTACTGGGTACTGGCCTATGGCCCGGAGTTGCAGCAATCCGTGCTGTCTCGCATCGGGCTACCGGATTGGCGCAGCATGATTCTGGCACTGACCGGGCTGGTGTCCCTGCTGCTAACCGCGCTGGGGTTGTGGTTGCTGTGGCAATCACGCAGCGCCGCCCCGGTCGATCCGGCACGCCAGATCTGGAACCGCGCGACGAGGCGGCTGCAGCGGCTCGGGATCGGTCCTGCGCCGGCCGAAGGCCCCAGTGACTACGCCGACCGTGTGCGCGAACAGGCCCCCGACCTGGCCCCAGCAGTGGACGCCCTGGTCCAGGCCTACGTGGCGACGCGCTACGCGGGTCGCGCCGAGCTGACCCGGCTGCAGGCAGCTGAACGCGCGCTGCCCCGCCGCCGACGCTGACGCCAGGCCACGAGTAACCACCCACCCAGCCCCAGCAGCGGCGATACGGCGCCCGAACCCCCACCACCGCTGGAGCTAGATGGAACCGGCGCATCCGGACCGCCGGCGCCGACCAGACGGAAGGCCGCAGAGGCGCCGCCGACATCCCCGCTGCGACCATCGGCATCTTCATACCGCGTCCATCCGCCGTCCGCCCAGTCCGCGACGGTCGCCGGCAAGGCGTCCAGCCGCTGGCCGGACAAATCCTGCGCGTCGACGACGACGTCCAAGCGCCTCGCCGCAGCCAGACCCGAACCGGGTTCCACATCCAGCGTGATGAACAGCGTGTCGGCGCGATAGCGGGCCGAATCGCTCACCCCGCTCCAGCGCATGTCTGCAGCGGCCACGGACCACTCAAACGGCTGGTCGTCGGCGTCTCGGCCCACAAGCGTCACGGCAGGCAACAGCGGGACCGACTGGCCGCGATACTGCAGGACCTGCTGACCGTCGTGCTGACGCATGGGGCGGTCAAACTGCAGTGCCAGGGTCAACTCGCCGGTCGGCAGCTGCGTGGCGGGCTGATCATCCAATTGCCGCGCCTGCTGACCATCGGGCTGCCACGCGCCCTCGGCCAGCATCATCCCGTCAGCAGCCTCAAGGCGGAAGGCATGGACAACGGGCGGACCGGCCTGTCGATAGGCGCCGAGCAATAGGGCCGAGGCCAACTCGTCGCGGACCCGCGTCACCTGGTCTTCCGGCAGGATAAAACCGTCGTGGGTCACGCCGTTATGGCCGTACTCGCTGGCGCCGGCTGCGCCGGGTTCGATTTCCAGCGTGTACGAAGGGATTTGGTAGCGATAGGCAAAGTACTCGTCCAGGGCACCAATGCCCCCACCCGCCGGACTGGGGTCGTAACCGTAGCCGCTGGTGGCGGCCCCCATGATGTTGGCGACCTGCCGTGCAATGGCGTCGCGCCGGGCATGTCCGGTGTCGGCTGCGAAAAAGACCCGGGAGAACGAATGAATGTCGACGAACAGTCGCAGCCGATCTTCCCAGTCGGCCACCGCCGCCTGTAGAGCCAGAACCTCCGGCTCAGACGCCGGGCCGGCGCCGTGGTACACCAGCGACGCCGTGTCGCGACTGGAGCGGCTGCTGGTGGCCCAGAACGGACTGTTATTCCGGTTCAGGTCCACGCCCAACATCCCGTCGGCCTCGGTGGTCAAGTCGTTATCGACCCCGCGCATGTTCTTCCGTCGCATCCGACCATCGCGCGGCCAGTTCGAGGGATCCCCGCTGTAGCGGGTGCGCAGCACCTGGGCGGGTGTGCGTTGGGTGTGCAAAAAGCCGTCGATATTGAGGACGGGGAGCAGAACGATGGTGGTTTGATCAATCAGAAACTCGATGAACGCGCCGTCCTGTGCGCCGGCAGCCAGTGTCTCCAGCAACGCCGTGGCCACCTCGGGGCTGGCCCATTCACGCGCATGGGTGCCGCCGTTGAAGACAATGGCGGGCTCCCGGCCGCTGCCATCGGCCAATCGCAGGTCGGCGTCGCCGATGACGTAGGCCCAGATCGGCCGTCCCTCTAGCGTGGTACCGACACGCCGCTCTTCGATGACGCCAAGACCGGCAAGATCCCGGTGCCGCGCCAGCAGGCTGGCGTAGCTGCGAAATCCAGCCACCGGCAAGGCACTGTCGACCGGCGTGGGCACCGGATAGCCCAGTTCGATTTCGTTGGTCCCGGCACCCGACTCCACGTAGGTCTGTACCGTGGCGGTTGCTGACGTGTGGACCAGCAGCGCCCAGCACGCGATGGCGACGAACACTAGTCCCCGAGCCATGCCAACACCTCCTCGGCCAGTTCAGCGTGCTGCTGCCGCCGCGATTGCACCCAGTCTCGAAGCACCGCGGACTCGTCTTGTTCTGCCAGCGCGATCAAGACCCGCCGCAATTGCATACGCGGCAAACCGGGCTCTTCGAGTTGCTCCAGCAGCCAGCGTCGGCCATCGGGACGCCGCGCCAGGGCCCGCAGCGCGTCCAGTCCATATCGCGTGTCGGACACCTCGTTCTGTAGGGCGGCTCGGCTGCGGGCCCCGGTGTCGGCGGCCAGTGCCTGCAGCCAGGCGGCGCGCAGGCCGTCATGGGCAAGCGCGGCCTCTGCCAGCTGGTCGAACAGGGCTGCCTGGCCGGTGGAGAGCACGAACCGACAACCCGCCACGCGACGCGAGGCGCTGGCCCGCTCGTCAGCACGCATCTCGGCAGCCAGCCAGTCGGACAGGCGATCCACATCGGGGACGACACGTAACAAGGCCAGTGCCCAATCGGCTGGCAGCGGCCGTGGAAGTCGATCGCGCAGGGCGCGCAGTTGCTCCGTCGTCAACTGCGCCAATAGCTGTGGCGTGAGTTCGAAGTCAGGCAGGACTGCGCCTTGATCGAGTCCCTGCTGAATCCGGGCGGCCGCCTCACGGGCCTGCCACACACGCAGGGTGGCGCGCGCGGCCGCACCCGCCGGGAAGGCCGGCACCGGTATGCCGCGCCCGGCGTCTGGCAAGGCCACCCGTGTGAGGACGGGCCACTGCGCGACCTGCGCCAACCACTGTCGCCCCATCGCTGTGATCGGCGCCTGCCGCAGTGCAAGAGCGAGTTGCTCGGCCGCCAGCTCGTGCGACGCGTCGCGCGGCGCCGCTGTGGGTTCAACTGCCGGAATCGCAGCCAGGACGGTCTCCCAGTCGCCGGCCGCCACGTTGACCTGCCAAGTCAACAGCGGCGACGCCGCACGTAGCGCGTTGAGCCGCTCCACCGTCATCGTGGCCGCCTGCGCGGCCGGCGCCGCCAGGCAAAGCCCGACGGCCAGCGCAGCCGGCCAGGACATCCTCATGCTTCGCGTATTCATCGCCTGCCCTCCTCCGCCGGCCGAACCCTTAGCAGGCACACCATACCCAAGATAAACAGCACGGCGATGGACAGAATCGACAAGCGCGAGCTACCCGTCACCACCGCGGAGACGCCGACCAGCACGGGGCCCAACACGGCCGCGAATTTGCCCATCATGTTGTAGAAGCCGAAGAACTCGCCGGCGCGCTCTGCGGGAATCAACACCGAGAAGTACGACCGGGACAAGGCCTGCACACTGCCCTGCACCAGACCGATCACCGCCGCCATGACGAAGAACTGGGCCTGCGTCTGCAGGAAAAACCCCCAGACTGTGACCGCGATGTAAATGGCGATGCTGACGAACAAAGCCGGCCGGGTGCCGACCCGCCCCGCCAGGCGCGCCATGAGCAACGTGGCGGGAAATCCGACGAACTGGGTGATCACCAGCGCCTGGATCAGCGCGTTGGTATCGAATCCAAGCTTGGCGCCGTAGTCGACCGCCATCCGCGCGATGGTGTGGACACCGTCGATGTACAGCCAGTAAGCGATCAGAAAGGTCACCACATCGGGGTACTGACGCAGTCTGCGCAGGGTCTTCGCCAGCTGGCGCAAGGCCCCCAATGCCGCTTGCGTCATCGGCACCGACACCGGGGGCCGCGACTCACGAACGTGCCGGAACAGCGGCAGCGAGAACAACACCCACCACAGCGCGACCGACCCGAAGGCCACACGCACGGCCGCTGTGGCATCCGGCAACCCGAACCAGGCGGGCTTGAGCGTCATCACCACGTGGACCACCAGCAGCAGCCCGCCCCCCAGGTAGCCGAGGGCATACCCCAGCGCCGACACGCGATGGCGTTGCGCCGGCTCGCAGACGTCAACGATCAGCGCGTCATAAAAGGAGATGCCGAGTGCGAATCCAACCTGAGCGATGACAAAGGCGGTCATGGCCCAGCCCCAGGCGCCTGGCCCGATCCAGCAAAGCGCGGCAGTCCCCGCCACACCCAGGGCGGTCATCACCGCCAGCAGGCGTTTCTTGAGGCCGCCCCGGTCCGCCACAGCACCGAGCATGGGTGACAGCAGTGCGACCAACAAGCTGGCAACTGAACTGCCGATACCCAGCCAGAATGTGCTGTCCTGGCCCGACAAGTCACTGCCCCAGTACCGGGCAAAAAAGACCGGGAAGAACGCCACGAGCACCGATGTGGCGAACGCCGAGTTCGCCCAGTCATAGGCGGCCCAGGCCCACATGGGCTTGCTCGACTTTACCGCCACAGTGCCAGCCCGGTCAGGCCGTATGCCCTAGGCAAACTCATCCGAACGCCAGTGCCAGTCCTGCCGCCAGCAGCACCAGCTGCACGGCCACGGCAAATCCACGTTCCGACGCGTGATGATGCAGCCAATCGCCCAACCAGATGCCCGGCGGGACCAGCAGAACCAGCCATGCGGCCCGCAGGCCCATGTCGACTGTCCAGAACCCGCCGCTGAGATAGGCGATGCTCAACACAAGGTTCAGCGTGAACCAGATGGTCATCAGTGTTGCGCGAAAACGCGCCCGCGGAATCTCCATCCGGGCCAGCGCGTGAACCAGTAGCGGTCCGCCGGAGGCATACAGGCCCTGGACCAACCCGGCCAGCAAGACCCACAACCGCGCCGGCCGGGACTGCGGCACCGCCCCAGACGCCGCCTGGACCCAGCCCGACAATCGCAGCAATTCACGCAAGGCCAAGAGCACGACCAACACGCCGAAGCTGGTTCGCAGCCAGTTGCCCGACAGCACAAAGGCCGCCGCCACCCCGACCGCAAACCCCACAGCCATCACAGGGAGAATCTGCCTGAGTAACAGCGCCCAATCGATGGCGTCACGGTTCCGCCAGGCCACCCAGGCTGACATCGGCAGGTTGAGCGCCACGACCACGGGCAGCCAGATTTTGATCGGCAACAACAAGGCGCCCAGCGTGACTGCAACGACATTGAAGCCGAAGCCCGTCATGGTCTGAATGACCAGACCGGCCAGCACGATCATCGCCAGCGCCAGATCCAGCGGAATCATCGAGATATTCTCTTCACGTCGCTCGTTCGCTCTTGGGTGCGTCTGCCCCGGATCGTAGCACCGGTGGACGCCCCGACCGTCTCGGGCAATGACCAGCCATCCCGACTACACTGGCGCGTCTCGCCCGATGACGGAAACCCGGCTATGACCCGCTTTGACTACCGCGAAAAGACTGCTCTGATCACAGGTGCTTCATCCGGGATTGGGGAAGCCTTTGCCCATCAACTCGCCGCCCGCGGCATGCACCTCATCCTCGTGGCTCGATCCCAGGACAAGCTGCTGTCGCTTGCGGACGCGCTTGGCCGCGAGCACGGCTGCCGCACCAAGGTGCTGGTCGCTGACCTGAGTGATCCGGATCAGGCCAGCGGATTGGCCGATCGCGTCAAGAGTGCCGGTCTGCAGGCCGATCTCATCATTAACAACGCCGGTTTCGGCACGCACGGTCGCTTTACGCGCCAGTCCGCCGCGCAGGAGCGCCGTGAGGTCCTGCTCAATGCGCTGGCGCCGCTGGAGATTGCCCATGCCTTCGTACCCGGCATGGTGGAACGCGGCGGGGGCGCCATCATCAACGTCGCCTCCAGCGCCGGCTTTCAGGCCACCCCATACATGAGCACCTATGGGGCGACCAAAGCGTTTCTGCTGCACCTGTCCGAGGGGCTCTGGGCGGAACTGGAACCGGACAACATCCAGGTCATGGCGGTGTGCCCTGGCCCGGTGGCCACGAATTTCTTTGAGGCCTCCGGCAGTCCGACACTCAAAAAGGCCTTAAGCACCACGCCCATGATCAGCGCAGAGCGCTGCGTGCGTGAAAGTCTGGAGGCCTTCGACAAGGGGCGCCCGGTGGTCGTGCCCGGTTTGAGTATCAAGCTCATGACCCAAAGCGGGCGTTTCATGCCGCGTGCACTGCTCACAAAAATCAGTGCGCGCATGCTCGGCCCCAAGAAGCGCAAGACCGGATGACCGATTCGGCACAGACCATCCCCGATCGCCACGCCTTGTTGTAGACTACGCGTCCCCACTGGGCCAGTGGCGGAACTGGTAGACGCGCAGCACTCAAAATGCTGTTCCTTCGGGAGTGTGAGTTCGATTCTCACCTGGCCCACCATCGCCTGACTCCAGGCGCCCCTAACGGATCATCCTCCAACGACAGGTCACGGCCACGCTGGTCGGCGATGGGCGCTGCGCTTAGCAGACCGTCATGGACCTGTCACGCGTTTTGATATACCGTCTCGCGCCCGTCACCGAGTCGGGTTGATCACAGCAGCCAGGGCTCGGACGGTTTTTCCGAATTAACAGTGGGTTAGAAAATCCATGGCCAACGCGAAGAAAAAGACAGCGCAGGCGGCAGATGCGCAAGCCAGTCAGGGCGGACTGCTCACCGAAGAGCAGATTCGGGCAATGTCCGAAGACGAGTACATGAACGACGCGCAGTTGGCGTTCTTTCGTCAGCGGCTGCTGGAACAGCGCGCTGAGGTGCTGGAACGCGAGCGCGAAATTCGTGAACGCCTCAACCATCGCGAATCCGCTGCCGACCCTGTCGACCGCGCAGCGACCGAAGAAGAGCGCTGGCTGGATCTGCGGCTGCGCGACCGGGAAAGCAAGCTGCTGCGCAAGATCGACTCTGCGCTGGAAAGCATCCGGCACAAGGAGTACGGCTATTGTGAGCAGACCGGCGAGCCCATCGGCATCCCGCGGCTGCTCGCCCGCCCCACGGCCACGCTTTGCATCGATGCCAAGGACACGACCGAGCAGATTCAGGCGCAGTATCGCGACTAGGCGCATCAACCATATGCGCTAGACACAAAAAAGCGGGCACCAGGCCCGCTTTTTTGTGTCCGTCGCCGGCCTTATTCCTCGTTGCCGAACAAGACCTTCAATCCGAAGTTGAAGCCGTCCACGCGCTCGTCGTCGCCACGGTAGTACACCATGAACCCACCGCTGAGCGAGACCAGCTTGGAACCGTCCTCGTTGAAGACACGCAACGGATAGAAGTTCAGATTGGCGCCGTACGCGCGATCGCCTTCGCTTTCCGCGCCGTCGAACTCGACTTCGCCGTAACCGATGGGCACTTCAATTTGCATGTAGTCGGTCAGGTAGGCACTGGGCACAAGAAAAACACCCAGATAACTCTCTAGCGCGACCTGCGGCGGATCCTGGGACAGGTCGGTGTCATCACCTTCCAAACCGTACTGGATCTCCAGCGCCAGATTCTCGTTTACCGCGATACCACCGCGCAGGCGAATCATGGATGACTCGGCCTCGACGCGCTGCTGCTGCGGCGTGGCGGGATCCCCATCATTCCCCAGGTTGACGAAGGTCACCACGTCCAGCTCAGCCTGATCCGCACCCAGATAAAAATGCAAATCATCGATGGCTGCGGCGGTCCCTGTTGCCAGCATCCCGGCCGTCAACACCAAAAACTTCTTCATCGGTCTCCCCCAATGTGCATGAAACACCGGTCACGGCATCGCGATCTGCTGTAATTTATGCCGCGATGCACCTGCCTGTCCTGAGACGCGATCATCGCCCATATCGGGCTGTCTTTCTACCCCGTCAGCGGGCTGAAACTCCCGTGCGTGCAGCGGATGAGGTCCGTGGCCAGCCCGCCCTGGGCATTCCAACTGCGTCTGCTTGCCCAGCCAGGGCTTCAGCCCGCACCGAACGACTCGCCTGCGTTGCGCTGGCAACGACCGGGCGCTCCCGCCTCTCCGCATGGATTTGGGCCGCTGTCGCCATCGGGCTGCAGAGCTTGTTTGCCAGCTCTGCACAGGCAGCGGCGCAAACCCTGCAACCCAACCTGATCCGCAGTATTGAGCTGAGCACGCCGGCACCCGCAGGCATCGACCGCGGCCTGGGACGATTCCTGGGCATGCCCCTGACACCGCAGGTGCGTCGCGCGACGCGTCAACATCTGCTGGCCGTTCTGGCCGAGCCGCAGGCTGAATGGGACGTGGACACCTCCGAGGGCCTGGATCAACACGGCCGCTGGCATATCCGGTTGACTCCGCCCCCTCGGCCGGCCGCGCCCACGCTGCAACGCCAGGCCCGGCCCGCCGCCTACACGACCGCCTTCCAGCGCTGGGTCGACTCCGGTAGCCAGGCGCTCATTGATCGCTCCGCCCGGCAGCTCTGGCTGATGACACCCGATGGCCCCCGGTCGTTTCCGGTGGCGGTCGGGCGACCGGGCCATGCCACACCGCTGGGTCGGCGCACGGTACAGGCGGTGTCGGCCAATCCAACCTGGTATCCAACCCCTGCCATGCACCGCGATGCGGCCCGGCAGGGCCGCCGACTGCCTCGTCGTGTACCGCCCGGCCCCGGCAATCCGCTGGGCAGCCACTTCATTGCCCTGGGTGATGCGATTGGCATTCATGGCACGAACGCCCCTGCGTCGATCGGCCGCGCGGTCAGCCGAGGTTGTGTTCGCATGCATCCCGACGACATTCTCATCGTCGCCGCCAGCCTGCGGCCTGGCGATGCCGTCTGGATTGTGGCATCCATCAACGACAGCATGGCCCCGCTCGCAAACCGAGCGGCCCGGCAAGACAGATCTGCGCAATCAACATCATCTCGCCACTTTTTACCCACCCTGCCCGCAGAGGCAGGCGCTTGATCGGAGCGTGCCCAGCACACCATGAACTACTGCAGCCACTGCGCCGAACCCGTCGGCTTCCGCATCCCCGAGGGCGATAGCCTGCCCAGACATGTCTGCGATGCCTGCGGGACCATCCACTACGTCAATCCCAAGATTATTGTCGGCTGTCTGGCCGAGTGGCAGGGACGCATCCTGCTCTGCAAGCGCGCCATCGAGCCGCGGCACGGCCTGTGGACCTTGCCCGCGGGCTTCATGGAACGGGAAGAAACAGCGGCCGAAGGGGCCGCGCGAGAAACCCTGGAAGAGGCCGAGGCCGAAGTCACTGACCTAAGCCTCTATGCGGTGCTGGATGTGCCCCAGATCAGCCAGCTCTACCTGATCTACCGTGGTCAATTGGTGGCGGGCGCACACGGCGCAGGACCGGAGAGTCTGGAGACTCGCCTGGTCCATCCGGATGAGATTCCCTGGGATGAACTCGCGTTCCCGACCATGCAGGTGACGCTGCAACACTATGTCGACACCGGCGGCGCAGCGCTGGGGGAAACGGGCCCGCTGACAAGAACAATTCGTCGACCTGCCCGCAAACCGCGCTGATCCGTTACCATACCGCCCCGATTTGTGATCCGGAGAAGCCCCGAATGACCTTCGTCGTCACCGAAAACTGCATCAAGTGCAAGTACACCGATTGTGTGGAGGTGTGCCCGGTGGATTGTTTTCACGAAGGCCCGAACTTCCTCGTGATCGATCCAGAGGAGTGCATCGACTGCACGCTCTGCGAGCCCGAGTGTCCGGCCGAAGCCATCTATGCCGAAGATGATCTGCCAGAGGATCAGGCGCACTTCCTGGAACTCAACGCCGATCTGTCCAAGAGCTGGCCGGTGATTACCGAGCAGAAAGATCCGCCGGCCGATGCCACCGACTGGGATGGCAAGCCCGGCAAGTTGGAACTGCTGGAGCGCTAGCGCGCAGCCTCGGTCCAGTCTCAACGAAAAAGCCCGGTCAAAACCGGGCTTTTTCTTGTTTGCGCTTGGTGGTGGGTGCCTAGAGCCCCTTCGCCAGAATGCGCTGCTCCAGCGGCTCCGCCGGCATGTAGCCGCTAATCGATGTGCCATCCGCCAGCAGAATGAGGGGCGTGCCCCGCAGGCCCACCTGCTGCCCGGCGACGTAGTGAGTCATGATCGGGTTGTCACACTGCTTGGGCGTAATGCTTTGATTGGCCTTGGCCCGGGTCAGGGCCGTCTGGCGGTCGTCCGCGCACCAGACCGACTCGGCTGTCTTGAACGAGGCTGTACCCGGGCCGCTGCGTGGGTAGAACAGGTAGCGCACCTCGATACCCCGGCTCAGATAGTCGTCCAGCTCGCGGTGCAGCTTGCGGCAGTAGCCGCAGTCCACGTCCGTGAACACGTAGATCACGTGCTTGGTCTCACCTTCCGGCGCGAACGTGACCATTTGCGCCTCGCCGATCTGGTCGATGACTTGCTTGCGACTCTCATTGCGTCGGTTCTCGGTGAGCGACTCACCCGACTGCAAATCCACAAGATCACCCTGAACCAGATAACGACCGTCACCGGTGAGGTAGCCGTAGGCCGTCCCCTGGCTGACTTCCCAGAGACCTGCCTCGGTCTGGCGCATGTTCTCGATGTCCAGCCCCGGATAAATCTGGGTCAGCAACTCAACGTCCGGGGCGCCTTCGGGTGCCATCTGCTCGGCCGACGGTTCGGTCTTGGTCTCGGCTGGTGCCTCCTCACGGTCGGCAGTGGCCTTGGCGGTGTATTGATTCTGGCCGGCCTGCCCGCAGCCAGATGCTAGCGCCAGCAACAGAAAGGTGACGACCCCGGCGGGAAATACTGATTTCATGATGATATTGGTGTCTTGGTTGCAGAGATGGGACCGTCCGAAGACCGCCCGGTTCACACGCGGTTATCCGCGCGGATGATGGCGCGCATGTAATTCGGCGAGCCGTGCTTTGGCCACATGAGTATAAATCTGCGTGGTCGACAAGTCTGCGTGACCGAGCAACATCTGGACCGCACGCAGGTCGGCCCCATGATTCAACAAGTGGGTCGCGAAGGCGTGCCGCAGCGTATGCGGCGAAAGCGGGCTGCTGACGCCGGCACGGACCGCCGTTTGTTTGATGATGCGCCAGAAATTCTGGCGGGTCATGGCCTGGCCGCGCTGGGTGACAAACAAATCATCGCTGCGGCGCATTTCCACCAAGGCCGGCCGGGCCTCTCGCAGGTAGCGGTCGACCCATTGGGCGGCGGTCTCTCCCAGCGGCACCAGACGCTCACGCCCGCCCTTGCCTGTCACACGCAGCACGCCATGGCGCAGGTTGACTTCGTGGACCTGCAGCCCCACCAGCTCGGACACACGCAGCCCACTGGCATAAAGCGTTTCGAGCATTGCGCGATCACGCAGGCCCAGCGGGGTGCGGGTATCCGGCGCGTTGAGCAGGCGTTCCACGTCCTGCTCGGTCAAGGTCTTCGGCAAGGGGCGCCCCAAGCGGGGCGACTGGATCAGCGCCGTCGGGTCGGCCTCGATGATGGCCTCGCGCACCAGGTAGCGATAAAACCTGCGCAGGCTGGATAACAGCCGAGCCACCGTGCGCGGTTTGTGTCCGCGTTGCAGTCGCGCCCCCAGGCAGGCCTGAACGGCAGCCGCATCTGCTGACAGCAGGTCCGCAATGCCCTGCTGATAGAGCTGACGCGCAAACCCTTCCAGATCGCTGCGATAGGCCGTGAGCGTCAGATCAGACAGCCCGCGTTCCATCCACAGCATGTCGACAAACCGGTCGATCAGACGGGCATCGACATCGGGCAACGGCGTGGAGGCGGCAGGCATGCCCGCCATGATAGGCCGCGCGGATGCCTGCTGGCAGCCAGCCCGGTTCAGAGTTCTTATAATCCCCGTCATGGCTCCCCTGCTCCGCGCCCTTTACGGTGGCTACGCCCTCACCACGTTCCTGCTGGCCGCTGTGATCGCCACAGCGCTGCTGGCCGTCGTGCCTGGGCAGATGCGCCGCCGCCGGCTGGGTCGTCACATCATGCGGCTGACCCTGCTGCTCATCGGCGTGCCCGTCCGCGTCCAGGGTGGTTTGCGCCTGCCCGAAACGCCGGCGGTTTGCGTGAGTAACCATGCCAGCCAGCTGGATGGACTGGTGTTGTTCGCAACGCTACCGGCGCGCTACACGTTCGTGGTCCGTGCCGAGTCCCGACGGACACTGCTGTTCGGTTTCATGCTCGAACGGGTCGGCGTGATCTGGATGGATCGCGCCGATGCACGATCGGGTTCACGGGCGATCCGGGTGCTAATCCGACAGCTGCGCGCCGGCCGATCCGTGGCGATGTTCCCCGAGGGCACCATCCGGCCCGAGCCCGGCCTCCAACCCTTTAAGATCGGCGCGTTCCTGCTGGCGGCCAAGGCAGCGGTCCCGCTGGTGCCCGTCTGGATACGGGGCACGCGCGTGCTCTTTCCGGACCAGGCGCGCCTGCCAGCCCGCACCGCCCTCGATTTGCATGTGCTAGAACCCATCATGCCGTCAGGCCCCAGCCGCGAGGATGCCCGCGCGTTGCTGGCGCAGGCACGCGTGAATTTACTGGCGCTGGGCCATGAACAGGATCGCGCCGCGGCATGAACGCGCCAAGCAACCCACGGGGCCCGCGAAACCGGTATCAGGCCGCGCTGAGCACCGGCGAGTTCGTGCCGGATGCCGCCCAGGCATCGGCGGTGGACACGCTGGAACGCGTGTATCAGGAACTTATCGCCTACCCGCCCAAATCGGGCCTGGCGCTGCGCTGGCTGCCCGGTCGCATGACCCGCTGGCCACCGGTGCGCGGCGCCTACCTCTGGGGCGGCGTGGGTCGGGGCAAGACCTGGCTGATGGACGCCTTTTTCGGTGACCTGCCCTTTAGTCGCAAGCGGCGCACCCATTTTCATCGCTTCATGCGCGATGTTCACCAGCGCCGACGCCAGTACGCCGACCGCAGCGACCCGCTCGACCCCATTGCCGAAGACCTGGCGCGTGAAGCCCGCGTGCTGTGCTTCGACGAGTTCTATGTGTCCGACATCGCCGATGCCATGATTCTGGGACGGCTAACCGAAGCCTTGTTCGAGCGCGGCGTCACGCTGGTGGCCACCTCCAACTGCGCGCCGGATCAGCTCTACCAGGGCGGTTTGCAGCGTGCGCGATTCCTGCCGGCCATCGAACGGATCGGTCGGCACTGCGATGTCCTGGCGGTAGATGGGGGCACCGACTACAGGCTGCGCGACCTCGAGCAGCTGGCGCTTTATGTCACCGGCCCGGACCTGAGCCCGGTGCTGACACTGTTCCGGCGGGTTGCTCCCCAGGCACAGGCGAACATCGACCTGGAGATCAACGACCGGGTGCTACCGACCGAGCAAGCCGGCGATAGCGCGGCCTGGTTCACGTTCGAAACCCTATGTACCGGCCCCCGCGGCGCCGACGACTACATCGAACTGGCCCACCTGTATCAGTGGATCGTGGTCAGTGACGTCCCTCAGCTGGGCGGCGAACTGGAAAACGAAGCCCGACGCTTCATTAATTTGGTCGACGAATGCTACGACCGGCGCGTGAACCTGGTGATCCAGGCCGAGGTCGGTGTGGACGCGCTTTACTGCGGTCAGCGGCTACGGTTCGAGTTTGAGCGCACCTATAGCCGGCTGACCGAAATGCAGACGCGCGCCTATCTGGACGAGCCGCACCGCGCCTAGGGAATCAATCAGTGTTTGCTTAGTTTCCTAGCCGCCGCCGTCGTCCATTAGGCGCAGCTTGCGCAGCTCGCGGACGGCCACCGATAGCCCCAGAAAATCTGCAGCATCCGAACTGTCCTGAATCTCGCCGATCCGGCGGCGGGCAAAGGCCACGGGTTCTTCGTAGCGCTGTGCCCAGGCTTCGAACAAGTCCTCAGGTGCCTCACCGGATTCACGCAAGACTTGCTCGGTGATGAGTCCGTGCAGCCGATGCGCATCGTCACGCAGGGTGGCGCGCGCCAAGGCAGGCCAGCGACCCGACACTTCCAGCGAGTTGATGGCGCGATGCATCCAGAGCATTGAGAAGGCCTCACCGACATGGAAGAACGTCCGTGCGACCAATTCCAGCGGCCGCCCACTGGACTGACGCAGCGCCGAAATCTCCAATGCGGGGCCCAGCACTCGGGTACTGGCGATGCGCAGCGCCAAGGCTTCCGGAACCGACTGGTCCTGCCAATGCTCGGCGGCGGAGGTCCAGTCCGAGCGATAGTCAGTCGGCAGCAGCTGCGGCAACCCGGTTTCGATAGCCTCCAGGTCCTGGTGGTAACCGCTGACCTGCTCTTCGATGGACAAGGCCCGGTCCGGGTGCAGCAGGAACACCGTGCAGGCGTGCTTGATGAGACCGGCAACGCGAGACATCAACTGGTACTGCACCTTGGCATGCAGTTCGCCGTCCAGTGCCTGGATGTCCTCATAGTAGCTCTGCGCCTTGAGCACGCGAGTCGCGACAACAAAGGCACGTGCCACAGCTGGCAGCCCCACACCCTGCTCGGCGGCAATGCGATGCGGAAAGGCCATCCCCATGGTATCCACCAGATGGTTGGTCACCTGGGTCGCGATGAGCTCACGCCGCAGGCGGTGCTCGGCAAATGCGTCCGGCCGCTGACCGCGCAATGACTCGGGGAAGTAAGCTGTCAGCAGGGGCTCAAGGCCGGGATCATCAGGCAGCTCGCTGTCGAGCAGCGTCTGGAACAGCGCGATCTTGCTGTAAGCCAGCAGGACGGCCAGCTCGGGGCGGGTGAGCCCGATGCGGCGGTTACGCCGTTCCGCCAACTCATCCTCGTTGGGCAGGAATTCGATGGCCCGATCCAGCAAGCCCTTGCGCTCCAGCATGCGCATCAGGTTCGCGTGCTCGTCGAGCCGCACGGCTGCCGTGGTCTGCATCATCGAAATGACACGACCCTGCTCGTAGGCATCACTCAAGACGAACCGCGCCACATCCTCCGTCGCCTCGGCGAGCCAGTCGTTACGCGTTGTCTCGTCCAGATCGCCCGCCCGAATCGCCTCATTCAGCGGGATCTTGATATTGACCTCACGATCCGACGAGGCGACGCCCCCGACATTGTCGATGGCATCGGTGTTGATACGGCCGCCCTGCAGCGCGAATTCGATCCGCCCGCGCTGGGTCAAGCCCAGATTTCCGCCCTCACCGATCACCTTGCAGCGCAGCGACCGCGCGGTCACACGCAGCACATCGTTGCTGCGATCACCGACGTCGGCATTCGCTTCGTCCGAGGCGCGGACATAGGTGCCGATCCCGCCGTTCCACAACAAATCAACCGGCGCGGTCAGCATCGCCTGGATGAGCTCATTCGGCCGCAGGCTTTCGGCATCAGTGCACAGCACGCGGCGCATGGCGTCGTTGAGCTCGATGCGCTTGGCGCTGCGTTCGAAGATGCCGCCGCCGTCCGAGAGCTTGCTCTGGTCGTAATCCGTCCAGCTTGAGCGCCCCATTTCGAATAGACGCTTGCGCTCGGCGAAACTTGAAGCCGGGTCGGGATCGGGGTCGATGAAGATATGCAGATGATTGAAGGCGCCGACCAGGCGAATCTGCTCGGATAACAACATGCCATTGCCAAAGACGTCACCCGACATATCGCCGATGCCGACCACGGTGAAGGGCTCGCTCTGGGTATCCCGACCCATTTCGCGGAAGTGTCGCTTAACCGATTCCCAGGCCGAGCGAGCGGTGATGCCCATCTTCTTGTGGTCGTAGCCTGCTTTGCCACCCGAGGCAAAGGCGTCGCCCAACCAGAAGCCGTAGTCCTCGGAAATGCCATTGGCGATGTCCGAGAACGAGGCCGTCCCCTTGTCGGCAGCCACGACCAGATAGGGGTCATCGTCGTCATAGCAGACCACATGCTCCGGCTTGACGATGTCATTGCCCACCCGGTTGTCGGTGATATCCAACAACCCGCGGATAAAGGTCTTGTACGCGGCGATACCGGCCTGTTGGTACGCATCGCGATCATGGGGCGCAACGCGCTTCTTGACCACGAACCCGCCCTTGGCGCCCACCGGCACGATCACAGCATTCTTGACCATCTGGGCCTTCATCAAGCCCAGCACCTCCGTGCGGAAGTCCTCGCGTCGATCTGACCATCGCAGCCCGCCTCGCGCCACCATCCCACCGCGCAGATGCACGCCTTCGACGTCTGGTGCGTAGACAAAGGTTTCGATCTTGGGCAGCGGCTTGGGCAGTTCCGCGATGCGGGATGGATCCAGCTTGAACACGATCCAAGGCTTGGGCTGCCCGTCTTCCCCACATTGGTAGTAATTGGTCCGCAAGCAGGCCCGGACAACATCCAGGCAGGCGCGCAGCAGCCGATCGGCATCCAGGCTGTCGACAGCATCCAGGGCCGACAGCACGGCCTGCTCGTCGGCGTCGTTCTGTTCAGGTGCTGCGGACTGAGGATCGAAGCGGCGTTCGAATAGCGCCACGATCTTGGCCATCAACTCGCCATGCGACGACATGATTTCGGCCATGTACGACGGTGAGTACGGCATCCCCGTCTGCACGAGATAGCGCAGCCAGGCTCGAACAAGGCCGATACGGCGCCAATTCAGACCCGCCGAGAACACCAGCGAGTTGAGGTGATCGTTCTCATGGAGACCGCTGCGGACAACCTCCATGACAGCCTCAAATCGCCTGGCCGCCTGCTCGTCGGAATCGTCGGGCACGCCGCGGCACTCGAACTCCTGAATCCACAAATGCCGAGCATCACCTGCCAAGCGATACGGCCGCTGCGTGGCGACGGACAAACCGAAGTGCTCCAATGTGGGCAGCACGTTCGACAAGGCATCCGGCTCGCCGGAGATATACAGCTTGACCCGGGCCGGGTCACCGAGCAGCAGCCGAGGCCGCCATGGGGTGTCGTCGTCCAGAGATTCGAGGACGGCGATGTCGTCAGCCGCGTCCGCCGCGGACACGGTGCTGATGTATCCGGCCTGAAACGCGTCGCCGTACCGGGACATGAGCCGCGCGGCCTCCTGCGGCGTCGCCCGCTGGGTGAGTTCTTCGCGCAGGGCATCCTGCCAGGTGCGTGTGGCCTCCAGCAGGCGCGACTCGATCTCGGCCGCGCTTTGTTCGATCTGCGTCCCGGTCCGGGTCCGGACCAGGAAATGAATCCGCGCGAAGCCATCGCGCATGAACTGGACCTGGCGCTCAATACCGGTGGCATCGAAGACCTGCTGCAAGATCTCCTCCATGCGGCCGCGCACCTGCCAGCCGTAGCGGTCACGCGGCATGTAGATCAAACAGGAGTAAAACCGGCCGTAGCGATCGCGACGCATCAGGAACTTCAGTTGCTGGCGGTCGCGCAAGGCCCGGATCGCCAGGGCCATTTCATAGAGTTCGCCTTCGCCGCCCTGAAACAATTCATCTCGCGGCAGTGACTCGATGACATCCCGCAGACTCTTGGCCGCGTGACTGTCGCTGGGCAACCGCGTTTTGGCCACCACGTAGTCGAGCTTGCGGCGCACGATCGGAATGCTGTTGGTCGGGCTGACGTAGACGTTGCTCGCGAACAGGCCCAGAAAGCGATACGTGCCAACCACCTCGCCCCGCTCGTCGTAATGCTTGAGCGAGATTGAATCCATGTAGTCGGGGTGGTGGATATGCGAGCGTGCGGCGGACTTGGTGATGACGACCAACCGTGAGGAGTTCGCATATTTCTGCAATTCCTGCGGGGGCGCGACATAGGGTGCGTCCAGGTCGCGCGTCCGCTCGTCGCGCAGCAGACCGAGGCCGCTGTCTGGCACGAACTGCAGCTCGCGCTGCTCACCATCACCGATGAGCTGGGTTTGCCGGAAGCCCAAAAAGGTGAAGTGATCCTCATCCAGCCATTCCAGAAACGCCTGCGCTTCGGCGAACTGTTGTTCGTCGCAGCCCGGTGCCGGATATTTGAGTTCCGCGATGATGCTTTGCACCCGACGACGCATGGGCACGTAGTCTTCGACCACGGCCTGCAGGTCCGCCATGACCCGGTGTACGCGTTGCTCCAGCTGCTGATAGGCGTCGTCATCGGCCAGCGGATCGAAGATGAGCCGGATATAGGACTCCTCCTGTCCGCCATCCGCGTCCCGAGGCACAACCCGCTGCCGACGCCCCTGATCATCGCGCTCGACGCGAATCACCGGATGAATCAGCCAGTCGATGGATGAACCGGTGTCACGAACCGCCATGGACAGGGAATCGACAAGGAATGGCCGGTCGATACAGGCGGTGGACAAATGCGCCATCGGCGATTCGTCATCCGGCCGCCGAATCGACACCAGCACACCATCCAGTGTGGCGGTCTCGTCGTATAACGAACGGGCCAGCGCCACCAGGGCTTGGGGTTTCGACCCCTCCAGCGTTTCCAGCGGCGCAAGGTCCACGCACTGGCGGAGGAATTCCCGAAAATCGTCAGAGGCATCGCTGACGTCGTCTAGCAGCGAGTCGATCAGCTCTCGCTGTCGCTCAAATCGATTGCTTGCCAAGGCTCGTCTCCCGCATTGGCGCGTGTGGTTCAGGTCTATGCCTGATGGCCACCGAGTATACGCCCGCGCCCGGCCGCGTCACGAGCAGGACGGGCTGCGTATACTCAGCGCCTTCCCCGTTTCAGCTGCTGCCGAGAGACGCCCATGAATCTCAGGACAATCCTGATCACCGCTGCCCTGCTCATCTGGGCGCTTTGCGCCTGGTTCATCGGAGATCGGATCGCCAACACCATTGAGTTCCGCGTCAACAATTTCGCGATCTACCCGGGCGCGGGAACCATCCAGCGCAATGCCGAGGGCTACTTCTATCACGTGCTGCCCAACAACACGGCGCGGCAGATTTACCCGACGCTGGCGCCGCCCACGTACTTTGAGCAATGTGCGGAATGCCGCCTGGTCCGGGAAGACCAGCTATCGGCCACGAATGACTTCTGCGCCACCGCCGCGCGCACCACCTTGCCGGATATTTCCTTTGAGGTGCCCTGCGCGACCGGCATCACGCTCAACGACGGGCCGCTGGTGATCGCCAGTCTCGTGTTCGGTCTGCCGATTCTGCTGGTGCTCATCATCATCGGTGCCCGCCGCGGCGTGTTCAAACCACGCGAAATCAGGCGGGATGTGGGGCGTAGCCGCTATGACGTGCGTTAGCGCGGTGGGTCGTCAGGATTTGAGCGTGTCGGACTGGGTTTCAGGCGCCGCCGCCTGAAAGGCCGACAACGACAGGCAGCTTCGGTACACGCGCCGCAGGTTGGTGTAGTCAGACAGGTCCAGCCCCGTGGCCAATCCGTTGTGCACCTGCGGCACCAGGCAGACATCGGCCAGGGTCGGCGACATGCCGAAGGCGAAGTCCTGCTCCGGCTCCTGCGCGAGCATCCATTCCATGGCCGCGAATCCTTTGTGCGCCCAATGCTCAAACCACTTGCGGCGGGCGTCGAACGGCACCTGCATCTGGTCTCGCATGTAACGGAACACCCGGACGATGTTCAGCGGGTTCATGTCGGCGACCGCAACCTGGGCAAATGAGCGGATTTTTGCGCGTTGCCTCACATCTTCGGGCAGCAGTGGCCGCTCGGGGTAGCGCTCATCCAGGTACTCCAGAATCGCGAACGATTGCGTGATGATCAGGTTCTGATCCACGACCAGCGCCGGCACCAGTCCCTGAGGGTTAAGCCACAGGTACTCCATCTTCAGATGCTCGCCAGCATCGGAATCAACATAAACCGGCTCGTAGGGCACACCCTTGTGGTTCAGGGCAATACGCACCCGATGCGTCGAGACGCTGCGATAGTTGGTATAGAGCTTTAGCATGCGATGTCTTAAGTACTTGGCCACAACCAGGCGGCGCCACGCACGCCTGAGGAATCCCCGTGGCGGGCGCGCAGCAAACGTGTGTGGATCACGTCGCTGAATACCCACTGTTGCCACAGTTCCGGCACGCGAGCATACAGCCAATCCACATTCGACAGCCCGCCCCCCAGCACAATGGCATCGGGATCAAGCAGGTTGATGATGGAGGCCAAGCCGCGGGCCAACCGATGGGCATAGCGCTCGCGCACCGCCAGGGCGTGAGCCTCGCCCGCCTCGGCCCGCTCGATCACCTGCTGCCCCGTTATCTCGCTCCCGCCACTGCGTTGGTACTCCAGGGCCAGCCCGGTGCCGGACAGATACGTCTCCATGCAACCCCGACGTCCACACCAGCAGACATGGCCCGGTGATTCCTGTGCATCAGCGGGATCCGGCCACGGCAGCGGATTGTGTCCCCATTCGCCGCCCACACCATTGGCCCCGGCCCGCAGCCGGCCATCGACGACCACGCCGCCACCACAACCGGTGCCGAGAATGACACCAAACACGACACCGCATCCGGCCGCCGCGCCATCCGAAGCCTCGGACAGGGTCAGGCAGTTGGCATCGTTGGCAATCCGCACTTCCCGGTCGAGCCGAGACTGGATGTCCGCAACAAAGGGTTGGCCATTCATCACCACCGTATTGGAGTTACGCAGGCGTCCGGTCGCCGGCGACAGGCTGCCCGGCGTCCCGATACCCACCGGCAGTGGGCCAGCGGTCACATCGGCTTCAACTGCCCCGACCAGCTCGGCAATGGTGTCGAGGATGCGCGTGTAGTCGTCACGAGGCGTGGGGCGGCGTTGTCGGGCCACGATTTGCGACGCGTGGTCCATGACCACGGCTTCGATCTTGGTGCCACCCAGATCAACACCGACACGCAGACCTGATTGCTCGGAAGTGATAAGCCATCCCTGTGCTTGGATATTCAGGGACTAGTGTTCACAGCCCGGCGGCGCACGGCAAGCGAAACCCACCACGGCGGCTGCACGGGCCCGTTAGGGGGCCGCGGTCTGCGGCCTGCGCTCAGGCTGGACCCACCCGACGAGGCCATCGGTCAGCCTAGTTCCAACAGGCTGCAGGGGTCTGATTGCCGATGGCGGTCAGGGTGAGCGTGGCACAGGACTGGCCGTCTGCAGAATCGCTGGTCTGGGGCCCGGTGGCCGTCGCCGTGATGCTGTAGTCGGTGTTACGCCCATTGGTCTGGGTGAATGCAATGGCGACGTTATATCGATCGGTTCCGGCCGCGCTGACCTGGGCGGCGCTCTGCGCCGCGGTCGGATATTGGTTGTTCTTGCTGTACTGACGCTCCAGCCATTGCGCCATCTCACTCATGTTGGCGATCACCTCGGACCGATGGGTGCGCTGCACATACTTCTCATAAGAGGGAAAGGCGATCGCAGCAAGAATGCCGATAATAGCCACGGTGATGATCAGCTCGATGAGCGTGACGCCCTGATTCTGGTTCATCGCAGTTCCCGCCATGTTGCACGCTGACGCTCGAAGCCCCCCGGCTCGGTGAGCACGGCATTGATCTCACCGCCTTCGTCGCGGGCCAGGTTGACCTCCTGCCCCGTTGGCGTCAGCAAAACCTGCGGCAGCTCGGAAATCGCATCGTTCTGAATGGCTGACGGCGGTAGATCATCAATGTAGTTGTTATAGGGCGCGATCAGCGTGCGACCGCCCGAACCAGCGTCCAGTCTGAAGAACCAGGACTTGCCCTCGAACAGGCACTGCGATTCACCCGGTATAACCGTGGCAAAACTGATCTGCCCGTTGCGCAGCCGCGGGTCACCGAGAATGCGCTCCCCCTGGTTGTCCGTCTCGCCGTCCACCAGCATGTCCAGCTTCCAGCCCAGGTGGGTATCCGCCCCGGTATTCGTACCGGTGCGCCAGCTGGGCACATTGTTGCTGGTCACTCGGAAGCGAGTGGGCTCGGTCACGCCATCACCGTCCACATCCGCTTCGATGGTCGACTCGTCATCAATGGTCTGTTCCAGCAGATCCGCGTCATCGATGTCCGGTGCGGTGCTCCCGCCGGCGTACTGATCCCAGATGCCGTAGAAGCTCTGCGTATCCAGGCCGGTGGCAGACAAATCTTCAACTTCATGGAATTTGCCGGTCCCGAACAACACCATGTAACCCGGCAGTGTGGGGTGGAACGTGACCTCCGGCCGCGTGGTAATCGGCTGTAATCGTGAGGAGGCCACCGAGGCATCGAACAGGGGCTCGGGGGTGCTCCCATCGGCAAAGGCGAAGCGCCAGTTGTCAGGGTCTGCGTCATCCACATCGATCCGCCACAGGGCACCGCGCTCGTCCCCGGCATAGAGCCGGTCGATAATGCCGTCACCATCGAGATCCACCGGGGCGACATCGGCCATGCCATTGGGTCGCGCCGCCGGTACACCCAGCTCGCTAAGCGCGCTCACATCCTCAAGCAACGGCACGCTGGCGCTGACCGGCGTGTCACCGGGGTTCGTCAACTCGCTTGGAGAGATCCACGATCCCGAGCCGGTATCGAACTGGCCACCCTGATCATCGGGGTCGAACAGCCCGGTGGCCAGGTCCACGACGAAGACCACCGCGTTGCCCGTGGCGCTAAAGCCCAGATTCGCCAGCGCGGGGCTGCTTTGATCACTCACGCGCAGATCGATGTCGGTGCTGTGGTAACCGTTACCGGTCACCATGGCCCAGCGCCCATCGGCCAGACGAACGATATTCGGCTGGGCGAAGGTGTAGCCCAGTTCCGGCGAACCCGGATATTCGTCCATGCCCAGCAAGACCTCCAGTAAGTCATCGACCAGATCCGTGACGGTGGGCAGCAATGGCAGATCTGTGACCACCGCCGACAGGCCTAGCAGGTCGGACAGCAGCGCCAAGACCGGGCTGGCAATGGTGATGAGCAGGTCCGACAGATCAGAGACCAGGCTACAGGTCACGCTCAACGGCCCCAGAATCGCCTCGCAGGCCGGCTCCACCGTGCTCTCGATGACGCTCTCGACAAACGCCGGATCGAGTACCTCGCCCAGCACGTCATAAAGCCCGTCGGTCAAAATGCCCTGGAGCAGGAACTTGGCTCCTGACACCACACCCAGCAAACCGGCCCCGGGAGAGTCTGTGAACTCCCACAACACGATGGATTCGGCCAACGCCTGCTGCTCGCTGGGCGTATCCGCCGCGATGAAGGCTTCCGGATCGGTGATATCCAGCGCGTAGATGCCCTGGCCACCACCCCGCAGACTGCCCACCAGAATCGTGCGCCAGCACTCCGCGCCATTGCCACCGCAGGCAGGAAAGGCGTCATAGGCGTCCACCACGCTCATGCGGCCATCGACGAAGGTGCCCGCCTCATAGTCCGGCTCGGTCAGCTCGGAGACCTTGCCTAGCAAGCGGCCGGGCACATAGGCGAATAACTCCTCTCCGGTGGTGGCGTCGAAGCCATGCAGCATGCCGTCATTGGCCCCGACGTACACCATGCTGCGCCGATCGGCATAGGCCGCGCGGAACGTGCTGTAGCGATCCTCCACCGGCGTGACATCGCCGAACAGGTCATCCAGGAACTGATCGGAGTAATCCGTATCAGGCGGCCCGACGACCACGGGACGCGAATGATAAATTGGCCCCATCCGGGTGGTTCGATCACGGAACCCGCCGCCATTCTGCTCTTCCAGCGACTGATCGCCCCGCAGGTAATCCACCCGCCCTTCGCTAAGCTGACGCGACAGGCCGAGCAGGCTATACACGTCGATTTCGTTCAGATAAAGCGGTGAGACTGCCGTATCGACCAACTCGGACACGCCCAGACCATTGAGCGCGGTCTGTTCCAGGATCGGGTCCAGCAACTGTTGCTGCACCGGCTCGACAACCGACTCCAGAATGGTGCCCTCAGCTGCCAGCACCACATCGAGAATCGGGTTCGCCAGGTCGACCAGAGCCTCCAGCGTGAGTAACAGCTCCGGCGGCAGTTGCAGCGACTGCACGGTCTCCAGCCGATAGGCCGGATCGCTGAACTGCCCCCAGGTAAATGGAATGCCCCGGCGCAAGGTCGGATCGTAGGTCAACACCAGCCGCTCGTCCGCCCCCTGCGAGTCCAGCTTGTCGTCGAGTTCCTGCGCAGCGCTCCAGACCGGATCGCCCAGCGTGCCATCGAGATTCAGGTCATAGGCCAGCAAATCGCCGGTGAGGGATTCGGCATCGTAGGTGGCCAGGAACACACGCTGATCCGACAGGATCGACCCGGATGACAGGCCGACCGAGGTCGTACCCTGGGCCTCGCCCACGCGCACACGCAGCGCCTCGGCAAACTTCTCGGCCAGAGCCGGGTCGTCCACGCCACATTGCTGGCCTCGACCGTTGTAGGCCGCATGTAACAAATCGTCGAAGCGATTGGCGGGCACGAAGCTGGCATCGCCCGGATCGGGATTCCCCCAGGCCACCAGCTCAGAGGTACTGGTCGGCCGTGACAAGCTCCCGGACAGCCCCAGGTCCAGCACGTAGGTCTCGACGAACTGGCGGCTGTCCAGGGCGGCGTCCAGATCACGCTCGTAAAAGTGCATCGCGACATCGGCCAGCGTATCGCTGAAGCTGTCGCCGTAGGCGCCTCCATCGAACTCCGAGGAATCATCCCCGTCAGCATTTGTGGCCACACCCCCGAACGGGGCATTGCCGACGCTGTGAGCCGAACCCGCCGAACCATGGCTGCCGGGTGTCCCGGTGCTGGTCACGGCGGCACCATCAGAGCTGGCGTAGCCGTCAGTGATCAGCATGATGGCGCCTTGCTGGCACTGGCCATCGTCCTCTTCGGCCAGGCGCGGACAATTGGTGTTGCCAAACAAGTTCGTGCCGCCGGTGCACTCGAGATACTCGCCGACGTCGTACAGCGCCGACTGCAGCGGCGTGCCGGCCGCGTTGCCACGCGCACTGAAGATGGCATTCATCACCTGGCGGCGATTCCCGATGCTGGGGTCTTCGTTCAGTGCCAGGACTTCGGTGCGCGCGGTGCTGTTGTTATTCACCGTGGCCACGCCCATGTAGGCCTCGCCCACCCCGGCCATGAACTCGGACAGCCGTCCTTTGAAGCGAAGCTCACGCGACCGGTGATACTGGAACCAATTGGCGAAGTTCTGTAACTCGGCCGCATCGGTGATGTTGACCCGGGTATGGGCATCATCCGCATCTACCACGCCATCGCCGTCGGTATCGGTCCAGGTGTAGTAGTGCGCGGTCGTCTCACGCAAATCGACGTAATTCGCCGGATTCAAACAGCCCAGGCCGGATGTGGTGCAGCGAATCTCGTGTGTGGCCGACACGATGTCGCCGTCTTCGGTAACCACCGAGGTCGTGAATGTCTGTGCCGCGCGCAGATCCAGTGTCTGGCTGGGGTTATAGGGATCGAGCCGCGCGGCACTGGCCGAGGCATCGGCAAAGGGAGCACCGGCGGCATCGACGCCGTAGGGCCAAGGCTCGTAGGTCTCAGCCGGATCGTAGTAGAGACTGTTGTATTGAGCATTCCGTGCGCGCCAGACACCGGCGTATTCCGGCCCCAGCATGGCTTCGGAGCCGCGCAGAAAATCGTTGTCTTCGTCGTTCCAGGCGTTGACAAATGCTTCGGTCGGCACCGCCAACCGGTGCAGATAGGCGTTGCTGTAGGCGCTGTTACTGCTCGGTGCATCCACCGGCAGGGGGTAGATCCAGCGATAGGTCAGGGCCTGGACCCCGAACTCGCGCTGGGCGTCCTCGTCATCCACCAGAAAATTCGATGACATCGACAGAGAGTCATCGATAAGCAGCATGACCACCGGCGGCGGCGACACACCCAGCTCGATCGGGCCATCCGGAATCTGGGAGCCACCACCGGACAGCGTATCCAGCGGCAATTCCACGGCCAGCGCCGTTCCCGCCGACAGGCACAGCGCTGCCGTGGCAGCCAGTGCCCGGGATCCCCACAGCCGATTACCAAACCTGGTCATCATCAGAACCGCCGGATGAAGGTGGATTGCAGCACGCGTTGGCTGTCGGGTTCGGCGCCGACGCCAATGGCGGTGACCTCGTAGAGGTGGCGCTGGGTTTCATCCCCACGCCCCAATGTCAGGCTGTCGCGAATGATTCTCGCCTCCCGGATCAAAAATCGCGGCTGCTCGGCGACCCCCTGAACCGGGTTGGTCGAGTAAATGGGGTTTTGCAGCGGTTCGGCCTCGACTACCCAATCATCCAGGGTCATCGCCAGCAGGTCGCTCACCGAGTCGAAGCGGGGTTCGACGGCCGAGATCATGAACACGCCGGAGAAATCCGCCCCGCGGCAGGGGGAATCGCTGATACAGGTCAGCTCATGGGGTAGCTCGGCCTGTTGGTTAATCCAACGCTCGCCGTCCCGCAGCCCGATTTCGGCAGCCTGGAACGCGATCTGGCTGTCACGGTCGTTGGCGGACATGCGCTCCTGGCTCACCGTGGTACGCAGCGTGGTAATGCCGATCACGGTCAGAACCAGCAACATGACCAGGCTGATCAGCAACACGCTGCCCTGCTGACGCGCAAGACTCGATGGGGCCGGAGCAATCATGACAACAAATTCCTCAAGCTGATGGTGCGCACGAACTGACGTCGCAACTCGCGCTCAACCACGGTGTCCGCATCGGCATCCAACCGATCCAGCAGCGACAGCGGCCGTGCGCCATACATGGTGATGGTCATACGCACGCTCACCACGTCTTCCATGTTGAGTCCGGCTGTCGACGGCGAAACGAAGCGATCGGCCGCGCCATCCCCGTCACTGTCGTCGCCCAGTTCGATCTGCAGATTCATCACATCGTTGGCGATGGCCAGCGTCGTGGGGGCCGCCGCAACCCCCGACGCATCGATGAGGGTGGCCGAGCAGTACAGCGCGAGCCGCGAGGCCCGTGCCTGTGCGGCCTCGGTGCTGGTCGCCGCCACCGTGGCGCCCTCGGCCACAAAGAACGTATCCACACTCACGGTTTCGGCTGCAACCGTCTGCCCCAGACAGTTGAGAACGCTATCGTCATCCAGCCCCTGGTACTGCACGGTGATGGTATCGGCGTTGGCCTTGACCGCATCCAGCGTGGTGTCTGCGCCGCCCATGGTCACCTCGACGCTGCGCGGTGATGCCGTGTCGAGCGCCTCGTCATCGCCGTCGCTGGCGGTGACGGCCGGGTTTGTGGCGCCGAAGATCAGGGACGGCAGATCTTCCGGCGTACTGCGATGCCCGGTCATCCGCAGCGTCGTCGCGACCGTATCCACCGCAAATCGCGAGTTCTCGGTCAGTCGGGCCTCACCCATGATGATGTCGTTGGACGCTTGGCTGCCAGCAAAGATCTGGATCACGCCCAGCGCCAGTATCGAGCCCAGCGCCAAGCTCACCATGATTTCGATAATGGAGATGCCCTGCTGCTTCATGGCGCGAACTCCAGGACAAGCGTCGGGTCGGCCTCGATCGCAGGATCGGATTCTGTCGCTGCGACATCCGCCGCATCGATTTGTCCATTGCGATTCTCGTCCCAGGCCAGGGAGATGGTGTATGGATTTCCGCTACCGCAGCCGCCGGTGCACACGACGGTCGCGGTTGCGCCGGGCAAACCGGAGTTGGCATCGCCCAGCATCTGGTACCAGGCATATAGGTCCGCCTGGGCCAGTTCTGCCGGGGTGCAGGTCGTCCCGTCCGGGAAACTGGTCCGACAATCGAAGCCAGGGTCATCCGGCGGCTCGCTGGCGGCATAGCTGCCCGCGCGGGCCTCTTGGAGGTTGGCGCGCATCCGGTCGGTGAGATCAGCTGCGATGCCGGTCGCCTGGGAGCGGTAGTACGCGTTGTGATTGCTGCGCAGGCCGCCTAATTGCAACGAGGCCATTCCCAACATGCCGATGGCGATGACCACCAGCGTGATCAACACCTCGAGCAGCGTAATGCCCTGCATGCGACGCATCATGACGGCGTGTGATAGCAGGCGTCGGCCGCCGAACCCGGGTTTTCCACCGAGCGGCTGACAACGGCGCGCCCCGTCAGCGCCACATCGACAAAACGGGCGCGGGCCAATACGTCTTCATCATCGTCCGTCCCGGCCCGGTCGTTAATGCACAGCGCAAACCGCGCCGTGGTCCCGCCCAGTGCGCCCCGGCTGTTGAAGGCCACCAGATGGTCGCCGTCGGCCTCCCTGAACGTAATGGGTTCAGGCAGCGCCGGATGCACGCCGACCAGCGTGTCGATGGATGCCGCACTCAAGGCATTGTCCCCGTCAAAGTCCACGAACATGATCCAGCCATTCTCCCAGCGCGCCTCCTCATCGCAGGCGCAGGCAGCGGAGTCCTGAGTCGTGGTGTCGCAAAGCTCGGCCGTGCCGCCGCGCGCACACATGACGACGGTGCGTCGCTGCCGGGTCGCCTCACCGCGAGCCACATTCAGATCCACCAGAAAGTCATTGATACCACTGGCCGCGCGCTTGCGCATGACAAAGTCGGTATAGGCGGGCACGGCCAGACTCGCGACGATCGCGAACAGGGCGATCGCCACCATCATCTCGACCAGCGTGAAGCCGACCATGGTGATGCGAACTGATTGGCGAGGCATGACATCCATGCTGGGCAGCCTACGCGGCCACGTAAAGAAGCTGTGAGCAAAGGTGACGATACGTGAGTCGGGTCCGACGAGCGGCGAACAAAAAAAAGGGCCTGCGATCGCAGGCCCTTTTTGTGCCGATGAGCGGTTACGAACCCCGCGAAACGGCGACTCGTCGAATTACTTACGAGCGAGCTTCTTGACGTTACCCGGGGCAAAGTAGCCCTCGTCAAAGTCCTCGGCGATGTGCTCGTCTTCCTCGTTATTCATTTCCTGCACGAGGTAGCGGTTTGCCAGCAGGTCGTAGACGGTACCGGCGATCTGCGCGGTGGCCGGATAGCGATAGAAGTTCATCGCGTGAGCTTCCTGCACACGCCACAACTGACCACGCTTGTCATAGATGTCCACCAGGGCAATCTGCCAGGTGTCTTCATCCACGTAGAAGGTCCGGCGGTCGTAGATATGGCTGGTGCCATCCTTGACCGTCGCATCGACCACCCAGACGCGATGCAACTCGTAGCGCGTCAGATCCTGGTCGATATGACCGGGCTTGATGATGTCGTCGTACTCGTTGTCGTCGCTGTGCAGCTCGTAGGCGTTGTACGGGATGTACATTTCCTTCTTGCCAACCAGCTTCCAGGTGTAACGATCGGTGGCGCCGTTGAAGGTGTCGAGCTGATCGTTGGTACGCAGACCGTCAGAGCCGGTGCCCGGGTTGTCGTAGGCCACGTTCGGCGCGCGACGCAGGCGACGCTGGCCGGGGTTGTAAAGCCATGCACGACGCGGCTCCTTCACCTGGTCGGCCGTTTCATGAACCAACAGGATCTGACCCGCCTGGCGCGGCGGCTCTTCAATGCTCTGCAGGAAGTACAGCAGCACGTTGTTCAGGCCGTCCGGGGTCATGCCCTTTTCGGTGTAGTTGAAGCGGACATCTTCCTTCAGCTTGAACAGCGAGAACGCACCACTGGTCTGCACCGCCGCCTGGACGTTGTAGCGAACCAGCGACGGACCACGGTAACGCGTCCGGTGGTTCCAGATGATCTCCTTGCCGGATTTCGGAATCGGGAACGGCGCACCGATGGCCGCGTTCACCAGGGTTTCGCCATCGTTAGTCAGCTCGGCGCGGGTGGCGTTTTCCTTGGTTGCATCGTAGATGTACTGCGGATTGGCCGCAGAACGACGCGTCTCGTAAACCGGGATCTTGTACGTGTCGTACTTCTCGAGTATGGCCTTCTGGCCTTCGCTCAGATTGGCCGCGTACTGGCTCATGTTCGATTTGGTGATCTCGAACTTCGGCTTGTCGTCCGGCCACGGATTCTCGAATCGCTTGCCTTCCGGCCAGTCAGGATTGTGGTAGCCACCATCCCATGCAGGGATGGTCCCTGCGGAGTTGCCGGCCTGTTCGGCACCCAGCGGGGTCAGTTCACTCCCCAGCTTAGCCGCCTCTTCCGCCGATACCTTTGCGTGTGCATTCAATGACACCACGGCGGTCGCAGCCGCCAAGCTCATGCCGGTGAGGCGAGCAATCGATCGGGACATAGTCTCCTCCGATGTGAGTACATAAGACGTTTTGGACTTCGCATGCCGCCTCTGCCAAGCGAGGCGACGGTGTTGGAACAATCCCTGTCCCGGATCAAAACACCGCCTAGCCATTCAGGCGATGCCGCTGTCGGGCAAGGCGTGAAAACGCGCCTAAGTCCGAATGGGCGGCAGATGATAGCGGGACATCCGTTGCCGGTGTACCGACGCATAGCATTTTTTGAACTGCAACCCGCCGCGCTGTCGTAGAAGACCGGCACCAGCTGCAAAGGTTCAAGCGCCTCGCGCCATCACCGCGGGGATCTCGTCGATGGGCACGGCCGGGCTAAACAACCAGCCCTGGACCATATCGACCCCCAGTTCGGCCAGTGCCTGCAACGCCGCCGGGCTATCGACGAACTCGGCGACGGTCTGCTTACCTAGCACCTGGGCCGTCTCGTTGATCGACCGCACCAGCTGATGCCGGACGGGGTCATCTTCCATGCCCTGAACAAAGCTGCCATCGATCTTGACGTAGTCGGCAGGTAGATCGCGCAGGTAGTGGAAGGAGCACATGCCGGCGCCAAAATCGTCCAAAGAGAACCGGCAGCCCAACTCCCCGATGTGGCGCATCAAACGCCGCGCCTGCGCGATATTGCGAACGGCAATGGTTTCGGTGATCTCGAAGCAGAGCTTGTCAGGCGCGATCGACGATCCCTGTACGGCCTCTGCAAGAAACTCTTGAAACAGGGGATCGGAGACCGAATTGCCCGACAGGTTAATCGCCACATGATCGATTTGATCCACCACGGTCTCATGTGCCGCCATCCACGCCAGCGCGCGCCGGACCATGTAGCGATCGAATCGATCCATCAGGCCGAAGCGCTCGGCCGCGCTGAGCAGATGGACCGGGAAAGTGGCCCGGTCACGGTCCTGAAAACGCGCCAGAATCTCAAAGCAGTGCGGCTGCCCCGACTCGGCGCCTGCCGTGCGGTAAATCGGCTGGGCATACAGCAGGACGGCCTCCTGCGACAAGGCGTTACGCACCGACTGCGCGGCCGCCATCACCGTCCGGGCATCCTGGGAGTCACCCGGCTCCTCGGCGGTGTATTCGCGAATACTGCCGCGCGCGGCGGCCTTGGCCGCGTAACAGGCCGACCCGGCGGCCGTCAGGGCATGTAACCACCCGCCGTCACCCAATGGCGCGTAGCCGACGCAGCCTGTGAGCGACAGCGCGGTATCGGTGGGGGGTGTTTCGACCTGCGCCAGCGCTTCGAGCAAACCCGTCGCATGCTGACGCGCATCGGCATCGCCGGTATCAAACCGCACCACCACGAATTCATCGGCACCCACCCGGGCAATCGCCGCACCCTCGCCCTGCAGGCGGCGGCGCAACATATCGGCGATACGCCACAGCACCGTGTCGGCCTCGGTCTGGCCGATCAATTCGTTGATGTAGCGAAAATAATCGATATTCAGATGGAAGACGTACCCACGCCTATCCTCATCACCTGCCCGCTGCTTGAGGACGCGTTCCAGCCCCCGTCGATTCAGCAGGTCGGTGAGCACATCGTGATCAAGCTGGTAGGTGATCTCGGCCTGTAGTCGGTTGTAGTCGGTCACATCTTCGAAGGCCGCCAGCAGAATGCGATGCCCGCCTCGTCCCAGCACCCCACGAACTGTGACCGCGACGTCTAGCGCCGTGCCGTCGCGCCGCTCGATACGGGCGTTCCAGCGCTCCAGCGAATCTTCGCTGTAGGCGTACTCGAGCCGGAATGCCGCCTCCTCGAAGGCATCGTCATCCATGAACCGGTGCAGATTCATGCCAATGAGATCGCCCGCGTCCCGCCCCAGCAACACACCGGCGCGCTGGTTCGCCGAGACGATGTCGCCGCTCATTTCCAGACCCAGCAGCGCCACGGGAGTGCCATCGAGAATATTGCGCAACGTGCGTTCGCTCTCTCGCAGCGCGGCCTCGACGCGCTGTTCGGCCGAGGTGTCACGCGCAAAAATAGCGATATGCCCCTGGCCGGCAGTCTGCTCGCGCGCCAGGCGCACCACATGCATTTGCATGGGCAGTCGCCGACCATCAGCCGACAGCCACACGCTATGTCCCGACCAGTCCGCGCCCTGGGACAGGGCCGACATCACCTGCCCCCGCCACTGACGCTGCGCCGACTCGGACAGCAGGTCGTCAACCGCAATGCGGCCCGACACGCCCGTGGCAAAGTCGCGCACAACAGCCGTGTTGGAATCGACCAACTGCCCTTGCTGATCCACCACCAAGATGTAATCCGGGTGCTGATGCATCAGATGCTGCACAAGCCCCGACGTCGCAAACCGCTCCTGCAGCGTATCGATGAACACAACCCGCGCCCCGGCGTAAGCACCATCCAGGACCGTGCTACGCACACGAACCGCCAGGGTCTTGCCCGCCGCGCTCAACGAGACATCGAAGGACTGGCGCTGCTCGGCCGCCTGCCGGTTCAAGGCCTCCAGCAGCGCCTGGGAACCCTCCGACCAGATGTCATCAAGGCTGCGCTCGATCAACTGCCGCGCCGGCGCACGCGAAACGGGATCCTGACCCCAGGCCGCGATCACCCTATCGCCAGCGTCCAGTGCGATGATGAGTTCGCCAGCCTGCCCGATCAGGTGTTCCGCAAGACTCACGAATGCCCACCAGACACTTCCGGGACATGTCCCCAGCCCTGCAAGCCGCGCACGGCATTAAAGGCCAGCCGACAGGGACGGGACACGCCGCTGTGGATGCTCGCAGGCACCGACCCCGCGCCCTAGGCCATGAGCTCGTAGGGGCCACCGCGCTCCAGCGCGCGCTGATAACTGGGCAGCGCGTGAATCTTTTGGGCGAATGCCTGCAGGTTGGGATATTGCTGACCGCCGCCCGTGCGTGCGCTCGCGGCCTCGACCGGGAAGCTCATCATGATGTCCGCCGCCGTCATGGTCTTGCCCGCAAACCAGCCGGTCTCTGCCAGGGAAGCCTCCATATGCGCGAGCATGCGTTCCAGGCTTGGGTTAATGAACGAACCCTTGACCTTGGCCGAAATGCCCTTGGCAATCGGTCGGATGAAGAACGGCATCGGCGCGGTTTCGACGCGGTTGAACACCAGCGTCATCACCAGCAGAGGCATGACACTGCCCTCGGCTGCATGCATCCAGTATCGATAGTCCAGGCGTGCTGACTCGTCGTCTGGCAGCAGCCTGCCCTGACCCTCGCGTTCGATCAGGTATTCGATGATGGCCCCGGTCTCCGCGATGACACGATCGCCATCGGTGATGACCGGCGATTTACCCAGCGGATGGATCGCCTGCAGCTCCGGCGGCGCCAATGAGGTTTTGGGGTCGCGGGCGTAACGCTTGACCTCGTAGTCGACCCCCAATTCTTCCAGCAACCAAAGAACCCGTTGCGAGCGGGAATGCTCCAGGTGGTGGACGGTTAGCATGCGGGCTCCCCAGTTGATCGTCGTGTCCGGAAAGGTACCGGTCGCAAGGGGCTGGCGGCAATTGGCCAAGTTGGTGTAGGCACACGTCGGGCGCAGGCGATCCCTCGCAGCGGCCCGATTGCAAGGCAGGCCTGCTCGATTGGGTCGCTCCCCACCATGGCCATGACCGAGGCTCTACACTGGCACCATGACCCGCGCCACCGTCCAACACTGCCAGCTATGTGGCCGCGAAACGCCACTGCAGTTTCACCACCTGATCCCGCGCAAGGTTCACAAGCGGGCTTACTTTGCCCGCCGCTACGATCGGGAGACCCCAGGGAAGCACTGATTTACTCGCGCCGCCAAGTTGCTGCCTGCAAACAGGCCAGGCAAGGCGCGAGGAGCGAAGTTTGGTCATTCCAAATGAACGACGAGCAACGCAGTCTGGCCTGTTTGCAGGCGCAATCCTGATGGAACGGGCCGGTTTTCCCGCGATCCTGCGTTGCGAAGCGCGTCCATGCGCTTCGCCCTTCGGGCCGGCCTACGGCCGTCCGAATGCGTTCCGTACGCATTCGTGTCGTTCGCTGACTTGGAATAACCAAGCGGCACTCACTCCGCCTGGGCTCGCGCGAAAACCGGCTCCGTCTTGGCGGCGCGAGTAAATCAGTGCTTCCCTTAGCCACCGAGGCATCTGGCTTTGTCGACTGTGCCATCGCTTTCTGCATCGACAGTTCGACGAGGTCACGCTGGGCCGTGAATACGCCACCTTGGAGGCCATCTGCGCTGACGAAACGGTGCAGCGACACATCCGGTGGGCGGCCCGTCAGCGCCCGGATAAGCGCTGACGGGCCGCTGGCACTAGTTGGCGGTTAGGCCGCGCCGCTCCAGCAGCGGGCCGATCTCGGCCGCACGCCCGCGGAAGGCCTCATACATGGCCTGGGCATCCATGGTGCCGCCTTTCGACAAAATGCCCTGCCGCATGCGATCGCCGTTCTCACGGCTGAGCCCGCCGGTGGCCTTGAACCAAGCCACCGTGTCGGCATCCAGCACTTCAGACCAGACGTAGGAGTAGTAACCGGCCGCGTATCCACCGGCGAAGACGTGGGCAAAGTAGGTGCTGCGATAGCGCGGCGGCACCAGTTCCAATGCGATGCCCGCCTGCTCCAGCGCCTCAGCTTCGAAACGCTCTACGTCTTCGACGCTGGCATCGGCCGGCAGCTGATGCCAGGCCTGATCCAGCAGCGAGGCCGCGAGGTATTCAGTGGTGGCGTAACCCTGATTGAACTGCTCGGTCGACTTGTAGCGATCAATCATCGCCTGTGGCAACGGTTCGCCGGTTTCATGATGACGGGCGTAGCGCGCCATCACCTCCGGCCAGAATGCCCACATCTCATGGACCTGTGAGGGGTACTCGACAAAATCCCGCGGGACTGAGGTGCCGTAGAAGTACGGATAGTGCACGTTGGAGAACAAGCCATGCAGGGCATGGCCGAACTCGTGAAACATCGTGTTCACTTCACCCGGGGTCAGCAGCACGGGCTCATCACCCGCCGGCTTGGTGATGTTCAGATGATTGGCGACCACCGGCCGCTTGCCCAGCAATCGCGACTGCTGAACATAGCTGTTCATCCAGGCACCGCCCCGCTTGGTCTCGCGGGCAAAGGGATCAAAGATGAACAGCCCCAAGGCGTCTCCATCTTCTTCGAAGACCTCGTAGACCGTGACGTCCGGGTGGTAGACCGGCAGATGATCTCGACGCTCGAAACGCAGGCCGTACAGCGCCTTGGCCATGTAGAACACGCCCTCGGTGAGCACGCGCTCCATCTCGAAATAGGGCTTGAGTGCATTCTGGTCGAAGTCATAGTCCGCCTGACGGACGATCTCGCGGTAGTAGGGCCAATCCCAGACCTTCAGATCCACCGCCTCGCCCGCAGCCTGCCGCAGACGCTCGGCCTCCTTGCGAGCATTTGCCACCGCAGGCGGCGCCAGCTTGGCCAGCAGGGTGTTCACAGCATCTGCTGTGCCCGCCGTGGCGTTGGCCAGAACGTAATCCGCATGAGTGTCGTAGCCCAGCAACCGAGCCCGTTCGGCTCGCAGCGACACGATTTGCAGAATCACTGGCCGGTTATCCAATGCCCCGTCCGTGAGACCGCGTTGAACCGAGGCGCGATGAATGCGCTCACGCAGCGGGCGATGGTCCAGATCGGCCAGCTGGGGCTGCAATGTCGGAAGCTGCAGCGTCAGCACGTAGCCCTCGACACCGCGGGACTTGGCCGTCGCAGCCGCGGCCTCGATCTCGGTATCGGACAGCCCCGCCAGTTCCTCGCGATCGGTCACGACCACCGCCAATTCATTCGTATGCTTGAGCAGGTTTTGCTGGAACTGCGTCGTCAGGGCCGACAGCTCGGCATTGATTTCGCGCAACCGCGCCTGCTGCGGCTCGTCCAACTGGGCGCCCGCACGGACAAAGTCGGTGTGGTAGCGCTCCAACAGGCGGAGCGATTCGGCATCCAGCCCCAGCGATGCGCGCTTCTGGTACAGGGCATCGACACGGGCAAACGCGGCCGCATTGAGGTAGAGCTTGTCCTGGTGCGCCGCCAGCTTCGGCGAAATCGTCTTGTTGATTGCCTGCAGCTCGTCAGTTCCGTGCGTGCCTACCAACCCGTAGAAGATCGTCGCCACCCGCTGCAGCGTCTGCGCGCCCCGCTCCATTGCCACAATGGTGTTTTCAAAGGTGGGTTCGGCATCCTGAGACACCAGCGCATCGAGCTCCGCCAACGACTCCTGCATCCCGACCTCAAAAGCCGGCAAAAAGTGCTCAGCCCGGATCCGGTCGAAGGGTGGATATTCGTAAGGCAGCGGACTCGGCTGCAACAGCGGGTTCGCATCGGTTTTCATAATGGGTAGCGGTTGCTGGGCGCAGGCCGTCAAGGCTGCAGCCACAAGAACAATAAGTCGTCGCATGGTGTCCTGATAGGTTGGAATGAGATGGACAGACGAGGTGCGAGATCGCCCTCCAGTCAGTCCCATGCGCGCCAGTCTAGCCGAGACGCCGGAGGAAGGCCGGCTCGCAAAGACACTGCACAAACACCCGCAGCCGGTCAGCAGCCTTCGAGATCGAACAGCGAGGGCTGCAAGTCGGGCAGCGCCGGACCCGGCGGCTCGATCTGGGCAAAACCCACACCGACCAACCGATACAAGGTGCTGGCCGGTCGATCCACGCGACTGCGGAGCTGGAGTAATGCCGCAACAAAATCCGCTTGCGTGGCGGGCGGAGTCGCCAGCGTTTGCTGACGTGTCAGCGACACGAAATCAGCCGTCTTGAGCTTCAACACCAAAGTCCGGGCCACGTAACCCTGGCGCTGCGCGCTGGCCCAGACCTTATCGGCCAGCCTGCGGATCACCGGCTCTAGCGCCTCGAGCGGCTGATCCACGGCAAACGTGTCCTCGGCTGACAGCGACTTGCGCCGGCGCTCGGTGCGGACAGGCGAATCATCCTGCCCCTGGGACAGGCGCAGCAGCCGCGACGCAAACTGGCCCAGGGCTTGATGCAAAGCCGCCGCATCGCAGCGGCGCAGGTCACCGACGGTGCGCACCCCCAGGGCCGCCAGCTTGGCCTCGGTCACCCGGCCAACACCGGGAATCTTGCCGACCGGCAATGGCTCCAGGAACGCCTGAACGCGCTGCGGCGGAATCACGAATTGCCCGTCCGGCTTGCGCCAATCCGAGGCGACTTTTGCCAGAAACTTGCTGGGTGCCACACCGGCCGACGCGGTCAAATTGAGTTCTTCGCGGATGGCATCACGGATGGCCGACGCGACATCCGTGGCTGTTTCCAAACCACCACGCTGTGCCGTGACATCCAGATAGGCCTCATCCAGCGACAGCGGTTCGATCTGGTCGGTGTAGCGACGAAAAATCGCGTGAACCTGCTTCGAAACCGCCTTGTAGCGCTTGAAATCCGGCGGCACGAACACGGCGTCGGGGCAAAGTCGAGCAGCCCGCATTGCGGGCATGGCCGACCGGATGCCGAAGCGCCGCGCCTCATAGGACGCCGCACAGACCACGGACCTGGGCCCTTTCCAGGCCACGACCACAGGCTGACCCACCAGGCGGGGGTCATCGCGTTGCTCCACGGAGGCGTAGAACGCATCCATGTCGATGTGAACGATTCGGCGCACCGGCGTCAGCCTAGCGCCTGACGGAAGGCTTGCCGAGCCCCCGGCATCCTCGCGGATTCATGGGCATGCCGCCGGCGCGTCAGCCGGCCGCAGATCAGGTCAAGGGCTTGCGGAAGTCGACATCGGGCGCGGCCGTAATCGCCTGGATCCAGCGTGCCACACGGCGGCGGCGCGAGCCGATCAACAGCGCAGTGCTAACGGCCCAGAGCACCAGCGCCGCGACTCCGAACTCGGCCCAGGAGCCGATGACATACAACAGCGACAGGACATAGGTCACCGCCAGACTGCCCAGCGCGGCCAGGGAGATCCGCCCCACCATCTCGGCAGAGGATTCGGTCAGATGGCAGTCGACCACAGCACGGCTCAAGGCATTGACGGTGATGCGCTGGCCCGTTCGGCTGTTGAACACGCTGAGAAAGCGAATGACCTTGCCGTCGGTCAGCATGCGTGCCTGCACCGTGTCGCCGACGCGGGCGTCGAACAGTCCCGGCTCCAATGTCAGCTCGTGATCGAAACCGTCCTCATCTTCCAACCAGACGGCGTGAAACGTCACGGGATCGTCCAGGATGTCGTCCCCTTCGCGACGTCCCGGACGTAAATGGCTGCCGGAAACCTGCATCGTGGCGAGTTCAACCCGGGCACGGCGCTCATCGATTCGGATTTCGTAGGTGCGACGGGGCTCTGACATGGGAGGGTACAAACGCAGGCTGGCGACCAGCTTAGGCCTTAGCGATGGCCCCGCCCATCGTAGATTTAACGCGCGACGCCCTCCCTCAACACACAAGGCCGCGACGAGCGCGGCCTTGTGGTGAGAACAACGGGACCGCGTGGGTCCCGTCTGACGCGGCTCCGACGGTTTAGAACGCGGCCGCGTCCAGGGCCATGATGGTGTCGGCACCGGTCTGCACGCGCGCCAGCAGAGAGCTGTGCTCCGAGACGTACTGCTCGGCGAAGAACCGGGCGAGCACGGGCTTGGCGGCGTAGAAGTCCTGCTCGGCCGAACCCGCGTCCAGCGCGTCTTTTGCCGTCATGGCCGCCTTCAGCCACATGGTGCCGACCGCCGTGACGGCAAACAGCCGCAGGTAATCCGTAGCGCCACTGCCCAGGTTGTTGGGAGCGCTGCGGCCCTGTTCGGCCAGATACTGCGTTGCGGTCTGCAGCGATCCGAAGGCGGCCTGGACCTGCTCGGCCACATCCTTCAGGTCGTCACGCCCGGCAGCGGCGGCCAGGGTCTCGCTCATTTCCTGGAAGTAGGCCTTAACGGCACGGCCGCCATGCCAGAACAGCTTGCGGCCCACCAAATCCATGGCCTGCACACCGTTCGTGCCCTCGTACATCATGCTGATACGCGCATCACGGGCGATCTGTTCAGCGCCCCATTCCACGATGTAACCGTGGCCGCCGTAGCACTGCATACCCAAGTTCGCACCGCGGAATCCTTCGTCGGTGAAGAAGGCCTTGATGACCGGCGTCAGCAGGCTGACGATGTCTTCAGCGCGCGTCCGGCTCTCCTCATCGGGGTGCTTGTGCCGCACATCCAACATCATGGCGGTGTAGCCCGCGAGCAGTCGGCCGCCTTCGACGAAGCTGCGAATCGTCAGCAACATCTTGCGGACATCCGGATGGACCAGAATATTGTCGGCCGGCTTGTCGGGATCCTGCGGGCCGGTGAGCGCGCGACCCTGGATCCGCTCCTTGGCGTAGCTGGTGGCGTACTGGTAGGCCAGCGCAGCCTTGGCCAGACCCTCGACACCAACACCCAGGCGGGCGGCGTTCATCATCGTGAACATGGCCTTGAGTCCGCCATGCTCGGCCCCGATCAGGTAGCCCGTGGCGCCCTCGTAGTTCATGACGCAGGTGGCCGACGCCTTGATGCCCATCTTGTGTTCGAGGGAGCCACACTTCAGCGAGTTACGCTCGCCCAGCGAGCCGTCATCGTTCACCAGGAACTTGGGCACGATGAACATGGAGATGCCCTTGGTGCCTTCCGGTGCGTCCGGCAGCTTGGCCAGCACCAGATGAACAATGTTCTCGCTCATCTCATGCTCACCGCAGGAGATGAAGATCTTGGTGCCGGTAATGGCATAGCTGCCGTCACCGTTGGGCTCTGCGCGGGTCTTGAGCATGCCCAGGTCCGTACCGGCGTGGGGCTCGGTCAGATTCATCGTGCCCGTCCACTCACAGGTGGCCATCTTGGGCAGGTACTTGGCCTTTTGCTCGTCGGTGCCCCAGGTCTGGATCGCACTCACCGCGCCATGGGTCAGCGATGCATACATGTACCAGGAGTGGTTGGCGGCAGAGAACATTTCGTCGACAAGAACCGCGACAAGATGCGGCATGCCCATGCCACCGAATTCATCGGCCGCATGCAGCGATGCCCAGCCGGCCTCTTTGTACTGGTCGAACGCATCCTTGAAACCTTCGGGCAGCGTCACGACACCGTCGTTCAGCTTGGCACCCTCTGCATCACCAATCTGGTTCAGCGGGTGCACGACTTCGGAGGCCAGCTTGCCCGCTTCCTCAAAGACCGCGTCAATGGTGTCGGCGGTGGCATCCTCGTAGCCTAGCGTCTCGCGCAGTGCATCGAATTTGAGAACCTCGTTGACGACAAAACTCATGTCGCGAACGGGGGCTTTGTAATCAGCCATGATCTGGACTCCTTAGAAGGTCTAGTTGTGAATTCCGGATTGCCCCGCTGCTGCGGGGACAGCAATGTCAGGATTCGCGCAGGCGATCCCCGAAATAAGCACGCAGCTTGTCCACCTTGGGCAGGGCCGCAGCCTGGATGTAGCCCTGCCCGGGATTAAGCGCTGCGTAATTCTGATGGTAGGCCTCGGCCTCGAAAAACTGCTCCAACGGCTCCAAACGGGTGACGATCTTGCGACTGAAGACGCCGGCCTGCTCCAGCTGTTGGATGTAGCGTTCCGCCACCTCCTGCTGTAGCGCATCAGCATAGAAGATCGCCGAGCGGTACTGGGTCCCCATATCGTTGCCCTGTCGATTCAACTGGGTTGGATCATGGGCCACCGCGAAGAAAATTTTCAGGATCTGTCCGTAACTGGTCTGTGTTGGATCGTAGGCGATCTGAACCACCTCGGCGTGTTCGGTTTGGCCGGTGCAAACCGTTTTGTAGTCCGCCGTCTCGGCCGTTCCCCCCGAATAACCGGACACCACCTCGGTGACGCCGGCGAGCTCGCGATACACGGCCTCGACACACCAGAAGCAGCCGCCGGCCAGCACCGCCAGTGCCGAATGGCTGTCCGGCGTCGGGTCATAAACCGGGTCTGGCACCTCTTTGGGCGAGACGGTCAGGCTGGATCGGGCGAACAAACTCATGGTGCTGGCCACCGCGGGCGCTGAAGTACGGCCGCGTATATTATCGCCACAACGCGCGCAGTGCGCGACGAACAGGTTCGGCGGTCCGTTGGGCGACCGAATCGCTCATGAACTCTTGGGGAGACGAACATGGCCTATGGCAAAGCGTTTATTGGCGGATTTCTGGCAACGCTAATCTTTCATCAAGGCGTCTACGCCCTGTTTTATCTGGTCGGGGCAGATCTGCCCGCCCCGCCATTCAACATGGCCGCAACGGCTCCGCTGGGCATCCCGGCCGTGATCTCGCTGGCGTTTTGGGGTGGGGTCTGGGGCCTGCCGATCTGGCTGTTGATCCGCCATGCCACGGGCAGTGCCTATTGGCTCCGCGCAGCCCTATTCGGCGCGCTGCTGCCTAGCGCGGTTGCGCTGTTCATTGTCTTTCCAATCAAGGGCCTGGGCGTCGCTGGCGGCTGGAACCCCCAGGTCATCGTGGGTGCGCTCATTCTCAACGCGGCCTGGGGCATCGGCCTGGGCTTGTTCATGCGCCTGGCATCGGCGCGCAGCTAGCAGCGCCGCCGCTCCCACCGTCACGGACGACCGTGACGGTGGGAGCGGTCGTGTTAGCTACCGCGATAACGATCCAACGTGCCCGCGATGTGCCCGGCTGACTCCAGGCGATCCAGCGCGGCATTCATGGCCGCCACTTGCGCTTCACTCACGCTCTCGCGCGAAAACATGAATGTGACCGCGCCGGAATGCACATGCCCACGCAACTGCTCGATTGACGCACCCAGCCCGGTCCGGCGCAGCACGGCACTGGCCACGTAGGGGTCGCCGATGACCACATCCACGGTGCCCTCCTCCAAATGGCGATAATTCGCCTCGGGTACAGGCGCCGCGACGATCTGGGCGTCGAACTGCGGATCGGACAGCAACGCCTGAACACCATCGCCGTAGTAGTAGCCGTCTGTAATCCCGATACGCTTGCCGTCGGCAAGTAGCGATTCCAGCGACGCCCCCTGGTACATCTGTACCTGGTCCTGCGGTGCAAACAGGGCGAAGGACTCGTCGCGATACGGTTCGGAGAAATGCGCAAAGCTGCGGCGGTCCGTGGTGGGTGTCGCGGCCATGAGCACGTCGATCTGCCCCGCACGCAATTCGTCCAGCAACGCCACCCAGTTGCCCTTGTGGAACCGCACTTCGCAGTCCGCGGCGTCGCTCATCTGACGGACAAGATCCACGTCCAACCCGGTAATCCGCCCTTCCAGGCTCTCGTAGCTGTACGGCTCCCAGGGATCCCAGCCCACCGTCAACAGACAATCGGGTGAAGCCGCCTCGGGCGAGGTGGCAGCGGATTCGGTGCTGGCCGGCTGACAGCCCACCAGCAAGCTGATTCCGGCCAGTGCCGGCAGCATCCATCGCGTCATTGTTCTCCTCCTTGCTCTGTTTGCGGCCCGTGGCGCTCTGCTGGCACCGTTCGATGCGACCGCTTGGCCAGTCTATGCCTCTCGAGCGCCCGGCGGTAGCCGCCAGACCCGCCGGTCATCTGTCAGATGCGCCAGCGCCCTGGTTGGTTGCATCCTGAACGGCGGCGGCTTGCCGAGGCCGGTGCACGCATACTGAGGCCCTGTTCTTGACGAGTCTTGCCATGTCGCTGCGTCTAGCGGTTCTGCTCATGCTCGGTGCCGGGCTGTGCCTGGGCTGCTCCCGGTCACTCGACGACCCGGCGAAGCCGCATGCCGACCTCGCGCCGCGAGCGGTGGTCGAAACGGTTCTCCGGGCCCTGCAATCCAATGATGAGCCCACGCCCGACAGCGGCATTGCCACCGCCTTTGCATTTGCCTCGCCGGGCAATCGCGCGCAGACCGGTCCGTTGCCCCGCTTTGCGGCGATGGTGAAAACGGGCTACGCACCGCTGCTCGATCACCGACGGGCCGAGGTCGGTCCTCCCGTTGCGACCGATGGCCGGCTGGTCTTCCCGGTCCGGGTCTACCCCAAGGAGGGCGCGGTCCGACTCTACCTCTTTGTGTTGGCCGAATCAGACTCCGCTGACTGTCCCGGTTGCTGGATGACAGACGGGGTGGTGGATCGCACGGATCAGGCCCCGGCTGAAGTGGCGGCCTGAATCCCTGGCCTCGTTCCGAATGAACGACGAGCCCCGCAGTCTGGCCTCTTTTCAGGCAGCAACTTGGCGCTGCGAATCAATCCATGCTTCCTCAATAGTCGCGCCGAGGGCGTAGGTAGGGGTCATCCGTGATGGTGAACGGCACCTCTCGGCCCACCAGCGCCTCCAGCATGCGCAGCTCGAGATCGCTGTGATCGATGAATGGCGCCGGCACAATCCAGCGCCCCTCGCGAGGCTGGGCCAGCACATAGCGGGGTGCATCGTGATGGGTGGCCGTGATCTGCTCCACAGCACCGGGCTCGCCCCGCGCCGCCAGTTCGGTGCGGCCGTAGCAGGTGCATAGGTAGGAACGATCCGGCTCAGATGTGGCGTAAACACCCGTGCCGCGCACCCCGATAGTGGCGATGGGCGTGTGGATGGTCAGTGATTGCCGTGTCCGGCGCCCGAACACCGAGAGCATCGCGCCGGTGATCAAACGTAGCGCTTGCTTGGCCTGCCCCAGCCCGAGTTGCACGCTGGACTGGCGACGAATCAGCAACGCATCCGAACCCACGACGGCGACGAGTTCACCGCGCTCGCCGGTTTCGATGTGATCGTCCATGCCGATGCGGGTCTGCCGGTCGGCAGGCTCGCCATTGACGCGAACATCGCCCACCACGCGGAACACGGACTGCTCTGGGCCCAGGGGTGCTGGCACTTGGCCAAACGGCGCAGCCTGCAGCACGCGCGGCCATGCCGCACCCAGCCAACCGCCCGCCAGCGCCCGGATCAGCCAGCGTCTGCGCGGGTCGTCCACCATTGCCGCCTCTCTGAATGCGATCAGCCGATCTTGACGGTAGCAGGACCGCACGCGCAGGACGATGGTCTGGCAGAGACAAGCTGGTTATGCTGCGGGCGACCGGGGGACAACCATCACAAAAAGGGGAGACCATGAACAACACCCGTGCCCGCGAACAGGCGGGCTGGCGCTGGGGCCTGTTTACTCTGCGTGTGCCGTTTCTGCACACGCGCTTGTACTGGCAGGAATTCCTGCAAGGCCTATTCGTCTCGGCGGCGACCGGACTGGCGCTCGTTCCGTTGATGACAGGCGTCTTTGGCCTGACCTTCGAAGAAGCCGTCGCCTGCTCGCTCATCCATGCCTTTCTGATCTCGTCGGCATCGATCATCTTTGGCGAGCCCTATGCCCCCGGCTGGGTCACGCCCGCCCTGCCGCTAGTGCTTGCGGTGGTCATCGGCGAAATGAGCGACCCGGTCGAACGCTGGCAGGCCATGACCGCCATGTCACTGGATTTCGCGGCCCTGGTACTTATTCTCGGCATCACCGGCCTCGGCAAGCGGTTCATGCTGTGGCTGCCGGACACGCTCAAGGCCGGCATCATCCTCGGCGCCGCCATCGCGGCGTTCAAGCGGGTGTTCATCGACGACGCCGAGCGATTTCTGCATGTGCAGCCCATTGCGACCACGGTGGCCTGCGCGCTGTGCCTGATCATCACCTTTTCGCTGCCGCTGCAGGCGTTGAAGGAGCGGCACCGCTGGCTGGCCTTGATCGGCGCGTTGGGGCTGTTACCCGGTTTTCTGGCCGCGGCCATCGTCGGACCGCTGGTTGGCGAAGTGGACTACGACATCCAGTGGGGCATCCTGATTCCGCCCTTTGCAGACCTGTGGGCGAAGGTCTCGCCGTTTGCCATTGGCTGGCCCAGTGTCGAGATGTTCATCCAGGTCATGCCACTGGCGCTGATGACCTACATCATGCTGTTCGGCGATCTGGTGACCGGCAACGAGGTGATTCGCGAAGCCGCCAGCGATCGACCCGACGAGCATGTGGACATCAACCCCACCCGCTCGCATCTCTCTGTGGGTATCCGCAACGCCATCATGGGCGTGGCCGCGCCGTTCTTCCCGACGCAGGGCGCGATGTGGACAGGTGTGCATGTCATCATCGTCCAGCGCTGGCGACAGGGCCGTGCGGGCATGGACAGCCTGCACAGCGGGATTGCCTCGTACTATTTGATGGGTCTGCCCATCATCTTCCTGCTGCTGCCGCTGCTCACCGGACTGAAGCCGCTGATGGGCATTGCCTTGTCATTAACGCTCATCCTCACGGGTTTCGCCTGCGCTTATGTCGCCATGGCCATCCCCCGGGAGCCGGCTGAGCGCGGCACCGTCCTGCTCATCGGCATGGCCATCGCATTGTTCGCGCCGTGGATTGGACTGCTGATCGGCATCGTGGCCACGCTGGCCATCAGTGGTTGGTCACGGCGAGAACCGCAAGCACCCTGACCATGGCCCGCACCCCGTCCCGGCCGTGGCCCTGTGCCCGGCCGGGCGCACTATCAGCCCTGCTGGGGATTGCACTGAATTTGGCCCTGCCCGGGATGGCCTCGGCCGTGACCTGGCAGTGGCAGGGAGATCACGGTATCCGGCTGGACAGCAATGCCGGGCTGGCTGCAGACGGCCTGCGATCGCGTGATTCGCTGGAAGTCAGCCAGCGCCTGACCGGTCAACGCCTGCTCGCCCGCGGGTCACAACTGCGGTTGAACGCCCGCATGGGGCTGCAGGCGGTTCAGGCCCTGCACTATCCGCGACTTTCTCGCGTGGAGCCCGTCATCGGGGTCGAGAGCCACTGGCAACACTCGGCCGCTTTTGGCGCCCCACGCTGGTCGGCCGGACTGCGGGGCGGCGGGCGATGGTCGGCCGACACCCGGCGCGACGGCTGGCATCTGCAGCTGCATGCGGGGGCGCAAAGACAGTTCACCACGCGGCTTCGCGGTGCGTGGCAGCTGGCCTCTCGCTGGCGGCAAACCCAGAGCAAAGCGTTTGACACGCGACTGCATCGCCTGTCCCTGCAAATCGACTGGCAGCCCTCCGCTGCCCAGATTGTCTACGGTCGCCTGGATGCCTTGAACGGGCGCTTCACGACCACCGTGACTGGGGGCAGCATCCAGTCAGGTCAAACGGTCGATCGAGCCTTCGACCCCGCCGGCGAGCCCGCCTATCGCCGCGACGGCACGGGCGGCGGATTGCTGCTGGGCCTGAATCGGCAGATTTCGCGGCAACTGGTCATCGATGCCGCCGCACATCACGTCATGCTCCGCCGCGGCAGCACGGGCTACTCGCGCACCCAGTGGATGCTGAATCTGCTCTACACGCTGTAGCCAGCTGGGGACGCCCGGCCAGATTCCCTACACCAGGGAAACACTGATCTATTCGCACCACCAAGACGGAGCCGGTTTTCCCGCGAGCCCAGGCGGAGTGAGTGCCGCTTGGTCATTCCAAGTCAGCGAACGACACGAATGCGTACGGAACGCATTCGGACGGCCGTAGGCCGGCCCGAAGGGCGAAGCGCATGGACGCGCTTCGCAACGCAGGATCGCGGGAAAACCGGCCCGTTCCGTCTGGATTGCGCCTGCAAACAGGCCAGACTGCGTTGCTCGTTGTTCATTTGGAATGACCAAACTTCATTCCTCGCGCCTTGCCTGGCCTGTTTGCAGGCAGCAACTTGGCGGCGCGAGTAGATTAGTGTTTCCCTAGCGGCCCCTTTTCGCAGGACATTCCGACATGCCTAACCCCTGGCTGGCGCTGGCCGCTCTCTTTGGTTTTCTCGGCGTGGCGTTTGGCGCGTTTGGCGCCCATGCGCTGAGAGCGCGGCTGTCATCCGACATGCTGCGGGTCTGGGAAACGGCGGTGAACTACCAGTTCTGGCACGCCCTGGCCCTACTGGCTGTCGGGATCCTGGTGCTACGCGGTAGTTCGGCCTGGCTAACGGCCGCCGGCAGCCTGTTTGCACTGGGCGTGCTGCTGTTTTCGGGCAGTCTCTACGCGCTGGCGCTATCCGGTGTGCGCGGACTGGGGGCCATCACGCCCGTTGGCGGGGTGCTGCTGCTCGGCGGCTGGATTTGCTTGCTGGTGGCCTCGACACGACTGTCATGACGGCTCGTCCGGGCCTCTGCTGACGCCAGGGGGTCGCATGTCCTTAAGCGGCAAACCCGGTGCCGGCCGGCCTCGCTCCAGGCGCACATCGGCCTGCACACCGTAGTCCAGCAGCTGATCCTTGAGAATCTGCACCGTGCGGGTGTGAACCAGCCGCCGTACAAAATTGGGGGAGATACCGGCCAGCGTTCCGGCCAGCCAGGATTGCCGCCGCGCCAATTCCATGGGGTTGAGAATACGGATGGCGATGTAGGTGTCAGATCCGGCTTCCGGATCTCTTTCGCCCGCGGTCCGGGGCTGGGTGCGCTGTTGCCGTAGCTTCCAGAGCGCAACCGCCAATGCGGAGGCCAGCACGACTTCGACAAACCAATGCAGGTGGGACAGGGTCATGCGAATGGGCGGCCTTTCGTGCAACGGCGGGAATCAATCAGGGCGTCCCTAGTGTATCGCGCGATCCACCTCACCTGCCGGATGGTCAACGGGTGGTGGCCGATGCCTGCACTGCGCATCGGCCACCACGTGCCGCCTGGCGACCAACGCCGGGCCTAGGCGTCCGGTTTGGATGCCCAGCGTTCCGCACGTTCGCGGAACCGTTCCTGCTTGGCCTCCATCTTGGCCTCGAGCTCAGCCCGTTGCTCGGGAGTCAGCACCGCGGCGATCTGTCGGCGTAACTCGCTGCGATGCAATACCTGCTCGCGTTTCAGTTCCGCCGCCTGGTTCGCCAGCATCTGGGTCTCGGTGCTGTAGTCCGAAGCCATCGGGTCGAGTTCGGACATCTGCTCGCGCAGTGTCTTGGAGCGCTGACGCAAGGCCTGGCCATCCGCTTTGTTGGCCTGGAGAATGCCCTCGATCTGGGACCGCTGCGCATCGCTCAAATCCAGACCCTTGAACATCCGCATCATGTGTCCCGGCCCCTCATGCGGGCCGTGTCGGCGATTGTCATGGTCGGGGCGAGCCATCGCGGGGCCGGCCATGGCGACCCAACCCGTGGCTGCAATCAGCAAAGCGGTGATTAGTCGTTTCATCTTCGTACTCCTGGGGTGATTGACGACACATTTGTACCGATTGCCCACGTCAAGTTGCGTTGCGATGAGGTAAAGAAAGGTAAAGCCCTCGCCGAAGCCCGATTGAACTCGGCACACTGCCGACATGAACAATCCGCCAGACGTCCTGATCGCAGACGACGATGTCGCCCTTTGCGATCTGCTCATCGACTATCTCGCCACCCAGGGCATGACCGCCCGGGCGGTGCACAGTGCCGAAGCAGCCCTGGCCGCGCTGGAGCAGGAACAGCCGCTGCCCGATGCGCTGGTGCTCGATGTCATGCTGCCCGGCATCTCCGGACTGGACGCGCTGACCCGAATTCGTGCCCGTTGGCATCTGCCCGTGCTGATGTTGTCCGGGCGTGGCGAACCGGTGGACCGCATTCTGGGCCTGGAACTTGGCGCCGACGACTATCTTGCCAAGCCGGCCATGCCCCGCGAACTCGTCGCGCGCCTGCGCGCCCTCCTGCGACGTCAGGCGGTGCGTGCAGGCCCGGAAGATGATGCGGACACCGGCCTTCGTCTCGGGCGCCTGGTGCTGGACCCGGCTGACCGGTCGGTGCGCAGTGGTGACGTGCCCCTGACTCTCACCGGCGCCGAGTTCGAAATTCTGCGCCACCTGCTCCGGGCCCAGGGCCGGACTGTCAGCCGGGAAACACTGACCGAGCAGGCCCTTGGCCGCCCGCTGGAGCGCTATGACCGCGCGGTGGACGTGCACGTCAGCCGCCTGCGGCGAAAGCTGGGTGAGGTCGAGGCCGGCGTGCGTATCGACACCCGGCGCGGCGCGGGCTACCTGCTGGTGGATGACCATGCGCGGTAGCCTGACCCTGCGATTGCTGGTCGCGTTCTGGCTGGCCTTGGTGGTGACACTGGTGCTGACCCTGCTCATCACGCAGCAAATGGGTCGCTATCGCGCCCTGACGGCGCTGGACCCCGACACCCTGGCCGACGCAGTCACCGCTGCCCAGTACCGGGGTCGCGAAGGCATGGGTGCCGTCCACCGCCGTCTACGTCACCGCGGTTTCCGTCTGCTGCTGATGCGTGAATCACGGCCCCTGCCGCCCGAGTTGCAGCGGTGGAGACAACGCCTGATCGAGGCGGCTCCAGGTGTCGTCGAACTCCCCCGGGGGCGTCTGGCCGTGGTGGTCGAGATCTTCGCCCCGGACGGCCAACCCTATTTTGCGGTCGCGCTGCGGCGCGACGACGCCCGACCGATGATCGCCCCGCCGCTGGCCATGGGCCTGCAGTTACTCGTCTCGCTGTTGGTCATTACGGCCGTCGCTGCCTGGATGGCGCGCAGACTGACCCGCCCCGTCCGCGCCATTCAGACGGCCGTCCGCCAATTCGCCGACGGTGACCTGGCCGCCCGGGTGCCTGCAACGGCCACCAACGGGTCGGATGACTTGGCTGCACTGGCCAGAGACTTTGATGCCATGGCCGGGCGTATTCAGGCGCTGGTGACCGACCGGGACCGACTCCTGCATGATGTCTCCCATGAGCTGCGCTCCCCCCTGGCGCGCATGCGCCTGGCGCTGGAGTTGGCGCGCAGCGGGCAAAGCTCCGCGCTGGATCGCTGTGACGAGGACGTGCAGCGCATCGACGAACTCGTGGAAGAGGTCCTCACGTTTGCCCGCCTGGACCCCGCGCATCGTGGCGCCTCCGTGAACCGGCTGGACCTGCAGCCGCTCTCGCTGCTGCAGCTCGCCCAGGATGCCGTCAACCGCCATCTCATCGCGGCGCAAGAGCAATCACTGCAACTCGGGGTGGACTCCACAGCGGATGATGTCACCGTCAAGGCGGACCTGCGCCTGCTCGATCGCGCCCTGGACAATCTGATCGGCAACGCGCTGCGCTACGCTCAAGACACCATCCGGATCGAGCTGCTCAGGCAGGACAGCTGGATCGAAATCGCCGTGGTCGACGACGGGCCGGGTGTCGAGGAGACTGCGCTACCCCACCTATTCGAGCCATTCTGGCGGGGAGCCGCCCAGCCCGATGCCGGCTATGGCCTGGGCCTGGCCCTGGTCGAACGCGTGGCGCGTGCCCATCAGGGCCGGGTCGTCGCCCGGAACATCGACCCGGCCGGATTTCGCATCGCGTTACAGTTGCCCTCCAGCCTTCATCTTCACGACGATGCGCCCGGTCATCCTGTTCACTGATTTCGGATTCGATGGCCCTTATGTGGGTCAGCTACGCTTGGCTGTCCATCGCCTTGCACCGCAGGTCCCGGTCTTTGATCTCATGCACGATGCGCCGGCCTTCTCGCCGCATGCGGCGGGCTGGCTGCTGGAAGCCTTCACCGAGCGCCTGCCCGAAGATGCCGTGGTCTGCGCCGTCATCGACCCCGGCGTGGGGACGACCCGGCATCCGGTCATCGTCGAAGCCGGCAACCGCCTGTTTGTCGGTCCCGACAATGGACTGCTGAACGCGGTCGCCGTCGCCCATCACCCGAGTCGATGGTGGCACCTGGCGTGGCAACCCGACGGGATGTCAGCCAGCTTTCATGGTCGGGACCTGTTTGCCCCCTCGGCGGCGCGTCTTGCCCTGGGTGACTGGCCACCGCATCACGAATGCGCCGCCCCCGAAGACGGCATGCCGCAGGACCGCGCCCGCGTGATCTATGCCGATGCCTTCGGCAACGCCTGGACCGGCCTTCGCGACATGGCGCCAAACGCCACACTGATGGCCGGCGGCCTGTCCTTCGCGCCCGCGCGCACCTTCGGAGATCGCCCTCCGGGCCATGCGCTGTGGTACACGAACTCCAATGGATTCATCGAACTGGCCGTCAACCAGGGCTCGGCCATGCAGGCGGCTGGATTGAACCTGGGCGACCCGGTCCAGGTGCGGATGCCCTAGCCGGTCCGTCAGGCAGCCTGACCCACCGAATCGCGATCCGGGTGGGCCTCGCCCTCGAAATAACGGCGCACGGCGACCAGCTGTGCATCGGCTGATTCCAGGCGCATCGCCTGCTTGAGAAAAGCGGCGCGTGCCGGTTGATCGGCCACATACCAGCCGATGTGCTTGCGGGCGATGCGCACGCCGCGATACTCGCCGTATAGCCGGTAGATGCCATCCAGATGCTCGGTCAACCATGCGCTGATCTGGCGGGCATCCGGCGACGGCAAATGCTCGCCCGTGCGCAGGAAATGATCGATCTCGCGAAAAATCCAGGGCCGACCCTGCGCCGCCCGGCCAATCAGCAGGCCATCCGCGCGGGTGGCTTCCAGGACCTGCAAGGCCTTCTCGGGTGAATCGATGTCACCGTTGGCCAGCACCGGAATCCCGACGGCCTGCTTGACCGAGCGAATGGTCTCGTACTCCGCCTGTCCGGCATATTTCTGATCGCGGGTTCGGCCATGGATGGCGATGGCGGCGATGCCGCTGTCCTCGGCGATGCGTGCAATGCGCACGGCATTGCGATGCCCGGCCGCCCAGCCCGTGCGGGTCTTAAGCGTCACCGGCACATCCACGGCATCGACCACCGCCGAGAGAATCCGTGCGACCAGCGCCTCGTCCTTCATCAGGGCCGACCCGGCATCGCGCTTGCAGACCTTCTTGGCGGGGCAGCCCATGTTGATGTCGACAATATCGGCCCCGTGGGCCACGTTGTGGCGCGCAGCATTCGCCATCATCGCCGGGTCGTAGCCGGCAATCTGGACGGAGATCGGCCCGGGTTCTCCGCTGTGATCCATGCGCGCGCGCGACTTGGGTGTCTCCCAAAGTCCGGGGTCGGCGGTCAGCATTTCTGAAGGGGCCAACCCTGCTCCCAATCGGCGACACAGCTGACGAAACGGCTTGTCGGTCACACCGGCCATCGGCGCCAGCACCAGCGCCGGGGCGATGCAATGCCTGCCCAGCTGCAGGGTCATGGCTTCGCGATTGGGGTGCTCGTTCACTACCACGCTAGTCGTCCAGGCTGTGATCGATGCCCGAACGGTCCACCGTGTCACGCCGGGGCGAGACCTCGATGGGCGTCGGATCATCAGGGTGACCCTCGTCTGCCGGCTCTTCGTCGGCATCCATGTCTGCGTCGGTCTCCGGCGGGGGATCGAGAATGTCCTTGGCGGCCTGTGTCAGCTGCCACTCGGACAGGTTGTAACCGGCCTGCTTCATCTTCTTGGCCAGCCCGGCCACCCCTCGCGACGTGCCGTGGGTCGTCGTCACCGACGTGCCACGCCGGACAATCGCCGTTTCCAGCCGCTCAAGAAACGTGGTGCGGTCCCGAACCACATTGCCGCTGGAAATCCGCGAAAAGGCCCAACGCTCGGCCGAGCGAAATCCCAGGGTATCGGTTGCCACCGCACCCAGGCCATCAAACACGATGAGTGTCACCTCACCGGCCTTGCGCACCTGAACCCGGCGCAGCGCACTGTCGAGCAAGCTCATGGCCATGTCAGACAGACGCCCGGCTCAACGAAGAGTTCATTCTCAGCGAACAAGGCATCACACCGCTGCCGGCCTGTCATCACCCGCGGCCTGGCAGCGCCGCGCAAACGCCGCAATGCGCTCGGCGATGTCCTCGGGCGCGACGTGATGCGGCGCGTGGCCCATGCCCGGCAGCAGCTGGACCTCGGCCTCGGGCAGCAGGGCCGTGAGCCGCTCGCCGTGGTTCCAGAACGGCACCACCGCATCGTCCTGGCCGTGGATGACCAGCAAGGGCTGGGTAATCCCCCGATAGCGTGTGCTCTGGGTCTGTAGAAAGCGGTTCAGCCGCACGAGGTCGCGCGCATTGGACCAAAAGGCGCCGGGACGCAAAGCCAGCGGCGCGGCAATGCGTTCTGCGTAGCCTTCCGGCACGGTGTTCGGGCGAAAAATCTTGGCAATGGCCGCCGGCATCATCGTCGGCCCCAATAAGGGCACGACGGCATGACAAAACAAGCGCCCCAGGATCGGCACCCGCGCCAGATGCGTCGGCCAGCCGATTCCGCCCACCCAATGGCTGGCCACGCCCGCCAGGCTCACTGCACCGGCAACGCGGTGACCCTGGTCGGTTAATGCGGCCAGCGCCACCGAGCCCGACCAGGAGTGCCCGACGATGACCGGCTGCCGGGCACCCAGCTCATCTGCGGCATTGAGGACGAAATCCGCCAGATCGCCAGGGTTCAGCCAGTCGCGGGACGCCGCGCTATGCCCCAGGCCAGGCCGATCAATGGCGATCACGCGGAACTCGCGGGCCAGCAGCGGAAGCAGACTTTCAGTCCAGTCCCGCAGATTCGAACTGGCCCCATGCAGCAGGATGATCGCCGGCCCCTCGCCGGCCTCCACCACGTGGACTTCGCGCCCATCCAGCCGGCGCAGTTCGCCCACAGGGGGATAGTCCTGTTCGATTAGCCGTGCACGCCGCCTTCCGGCAAACACCAGCAACGCCAGAACAACAAGCAACCAGAACAACATCCTGGCACCTAGCCGCGGGCAATCGCCTTGGCGCCGATGTCGCGACGCAGATGCACGCCTTCCCAGCAAATCTTGTCGGCTGCGGCATAGGCGCCAGCCTGGGCGGCGGCCACGTCATCGCCCAATGCGGTGACGCAGAGCACACGCCCCCCCGCGGTCACGACCTGGCCGTCAGCATCCAGTGCGGTGCCGGCATGGAAGACCTTGGCCCCGGTGCCGGCGGCGGCCTCCAGTCCCTCGATCACCTGGCCCTTGTCGTAGGCGCCGGGATACCCGCCAGCGGCCATGACCACGCCCAGTGCGGCCTGTGGATTCCACCGCGCGCTCATCAAACCCAGGTGCCCATCGACGGCTGCCAGACACAGGTCGAACAAATCGCTATCCAGACGGCTCAGCAGCGGCTGGGTTTCGGGGTCACCGAGTCGGCAATTGAACTCCAGCACCTTGACGCCACCATTCGGGTCGATCATCAGGCCGGCGTACAGAAAGCCCAGATACTCGATGCCGTCAGCGGCGAACCCGGCCAGCGCGCGATCGATCACGTCGCGACGAATCGTGGCATGAATGTCAGGCGTCACGACAGGTGCCGGCGAATAAGCCCCCATGCCGCCGGTGTTCGGTCCCCGGTCACCATCCAGCGCCGGCTTGTGATCCTGTGACGAGGCAAACTCGACCACGGCATCACCCGCCGCCATGACGATGAAGCTCGCCTCTTCGCCGGGCAGGAATTCCTCGATGACCACCTTGGCGCCGGCCGCACCGAAGCTGCCGTCGTCGAGCATGTCGCGCACGGCGGCCTCGGCCTGCTCCAAGGTCTGGGCCACAACCACACCCTTGCCTGCGGCCAGGCCATCGGCCTTGATGACGATCGGCGCGCCCTGCTCGCGCAGGTAGGTCAGCGCGGCGTCGGTGTCCGTGAATTCGGCGTAGGCGGCCGTCGGAATCCCATGACGCTCCATGAAGGCCTTGGCGAACGCCTTGCTCGATTCAAGCTGGGCACCGGCCGCCGTCGGGCCGAAGCATTTGAGCCCGGCGTCCCGGAAACGGTCCACGATGCCGGCAGCCAACGGCGCCTCCGGCCCGACCACGGTCAGGGCCACGGCTTCACGGTCGGCCAGTGCCAGCAAACCGTCCACGTCTTCGGCGGCCACGGCCACGTTCTCGCACAACGGCTCAATGGCCGTGCCCGCATTCCCGGGTGCCACCAGCACGCGGCTCACCTTGGGTGACTGTGCAAGTTTCCAGGCCAGGGCGTGTTCGCGGCCTCCGCCGCCAACGACGAGAACGGTGTGATCAGACATAAGGAGTCAGGCAACCGCAGGGGTTGCGATGCATACAGTCAAATGGTGCGCGAGTTTACCACCGCCTTGACGCGCTGCCCGGCCCGAATCACAGTCACTGCAACCATTTCAAGGGGAGCGCTCATGCGCATGGGACTGCAGGCTGCCATCGCGGCCATCACCCTGTTCGGCGCGGTTTTGACCACGGCCAGCGCCGCGACCGACCCGACCAATGATCCGAATCGCTGGGATCTTCGCGATTTGTTCCGCGATGTCGCCGAGTGGAATACCGAACGTCGCAAGCTGGAGCGTTACTTCGACGCGCTCGCCGAATGCGAAGGCCGGCTGGGCAATCCCAAAGGATTGAACACCTGTCTGGAGCGCTACTACAGCGCCTTGCGCAGGCTTTACCGCGTGGGCGTCTATGCCAGCCTGCTGGCCGATCAGGACACCAGCCAGCCCATCCCGGCAGAAATGCGCCAGCAGGTACGACGCCTGTACACCCGCTTTGGCGAAGTCACCAGCTACATGGCGCCGGAGATCATCGCATTGGGCGGCGAGACCATTGCGGACTTCACGCAGCGCCTGCCCAAGCTGGAGCGCTACGACCGGCTGCTAGAGACGACCTTACGCCGGGCGCCCCACACCCTCGACCCGGCCCGGGAAGCGCTGCTGGCGTCCGCGGGCGCCATGGGCGGCTCCCCGGCCTCGATTTATCGCACCCTGGCCAATGCCAATATCCCGTGGCCCAACATCGAGTTATCCGACGGCCAGACCGTGCGTCTGTCGCAGGCGGGCTATGCCAAACACCGGGCGGCAGCCAACCGCGCCGACCGTGAGCGGGTCTTCGAAGCGTTTTGGGGCACCTGGAACGACTACGAGCAGACCATGGGTGAAACCTTCCACGCCCATCTGCAGCAGGCCAAGTTCTTCGCCGACGCCCGTGGTTACGACAGCACCCTGGCCGCCAGCCTGGGCGGGACTCACGTCCCCGAGGCGGTGTATCGCAACCTGGTCGATCAGGTGAACGCCAACCTGGCCGTGCTGCACCGGTATCTGAAACTGCGCGAGCGCATTCTCGGGCTGGAGCAGATTCGCTACTACGACATCTACCCACCGCTGGTCGAACTGGAGACGAACTACCCCATCGAAACGGCCCGTCCCTTAATCATCAAGGCCATGGCGCCGCTGGGTCCGGATTACGTCGCCAAGCTCACCCGCGGCCTCAACGCCCGCTGGATGGACCTGTACCCGCGCGAGGGCAAGGTTTCGGGCGCCTACATGTCGGGGTCGGCCTACGACGTGCACCCCTACGTGCTCATGAACTACAACGACGACTTCGATTCAGTGTCGACACTGGCGCATGAATGGGGCCATGCCGTGCACACCATGTTGTCCAGCGAGACCCAGCCGTTCGAGACCGCGCGCTACCCGATTTTCCTGGCCGAGATTGCCTCGACGGTCAACGAGGTGTTGCTCATCGACAACCGGATGCAGGCCGCCACCTCGGACGAAGAACGCCTGTTTTATCTCGGCTTTCTGCTGGAGCAGTGGCGCGGCACGTTTTTCCGGCAGGCCATGTTTGCAGAGTACGAACTCACCGTGCATGAGGCCTACGCAGAAGGCACCCCGCTGTCGGGGGCGCGGCTATCGGAGTTGTACGGCGACATCCTCAAGCGCTACCACGGTCACGACGAAGGGGTGCTGACCATCGATCCCGCGTTTCACATCGAGTGGGCCTACATTCCGCACTTTTATCGCAATTTCTACGTGTACCAATACGCCACATCCATCACCGCTGGCGCGGCATTTGCCGAGAAAATCCTGGCAGGCGATACCACGGCCCGAGACGGCTACCTGCAATTGCTGCGCGCCGGCGGCAGCGACGATCCACATGACCTGCTGGTCGCCGCCGGCGTCGACATGACCACCGCCGCGCCCTACGACGCGGTCTTCGGCAAGCTCAATGCGGTCATGGATCAGATCGAGACGATTCTCGACCGCCAGGAGGACTAACCCCATGAGCCAGACCTTTGTTCAGCGCATCGTCGGTGCCGCCCGGCTGGATGCGGCCACCTACGAGGAAGTCGAGGCCGACCGGAGCGCGACCGCACAGGCAGCCGCAGTCGTCGGCCTGGTTGCCGTGGCCTCCGGCCTGGGTCTGCTGGCGGCCGGCGGATTCATGTCACTGCTCATGGCCGCCGTGGGCGCGCTGCTCGGCTGGGTGGTCTGGGCCGTGGTGATTTACGTGGTGGGCGCCAAGTGGCTGCCCGAAGCCGGCACCCGTGCCGACGTGGGCCAGGTCATGCGCACGCTGGGCTTTGCCCAGGCGCCGGGCCTGCTACGCGTCTTCGGCTGGGTGCCGCTGGTCGGCGGCCTGGTGTATCTGGTCGCCACGTTGTGGACGATTGCCAGTACGGTCGTCGCGGTGCGCCAGGCGCTGGATTACGGCAGTACGGGCCGCGCCCTCGGGGTGACGATTCTCGGCTTTGCGGTGAACGCGCTGGTCTGGTGGCTGCTGCGGGGGCTCACCGGCCTGTAATCACGCCGTCCGGCCGCGGGCGCGAACCCAGCGGCGACGCGAAGACCCGGCTGACGCGCGACCCTTTCCACCGCCACCGCATCATGGGTGTTGTGAGTAGCCGATTCGACATTCCCGTTTCCGAACTAACCGTGGCCGCGCTTCGGCGGGGCGACCTGCGTGCCCAGGAAACGATTTACCGTGCCTTTGAACGCCCGGTGTTCGATCTGGCCAGCCGGATGGCGGGTTGTTCCCACCTGGCCGCCGACATCACCCAGGACACCTTCATCCGCGCCTTTGCCAAGGTGAAGACCTTCCGCGGTGAATCGCCGTTCTGGGGTTGGCTGCGCCAGATTGCAGTCCGGGAAACGCTGCAGGTGCTGCGCAAGCGCAAACGGTGGACGACGCTGATTCCAGAAGCCCACGAGGCCGATAGCGTCGCGCCCGATCAGGACGACACGCTACTGGAACAGGCACTGACACTGCTGCCGGACACCGCCCGGGCGGTGGTCTGGCTATATCACGTAGAAGGCTACACGCACCCAGAAATCGCCGAAATGATGGGCAAGACGCCCAGCTTTTCGAAATCCCAGTTATCCCGCGCCCACGCCAAGCTGCGCGGCATCCTGAATCCGGATGTCCTGCCCAGGCCCAGCGCACCCCCATCGCTACCGGAGACCGAGCCATGTCTGAAGCCTTTGAGCGCGAGCTGACCTCGCGGCTGCAGGCCTTGCCGGCCTGCTCGCCCCCATCGGATGGATGGGAACGCCTGCAACAACGTCAACGTCGACGCCGGTCGACACCTGCGCTGGCCATGGCCGCCACTGTCGCCGGCGTGGCCGTGCTGGTGGCCGCCCTATGGGGCGAGCCCGATGCCATTCCGACGCTGCGCACCTCGGCGCCTGAGACCACCGCGGTGGCTGCCTCCCCGAACCCGCTACCGACGTTGATCGCCCAGTCCCAGGCCCTGGAACAGCAGTGGCGGCAACGCAAGGTCGCCATGGGACAGACCCCTGACTCCACGCGCATCCAGCGCCTGGAAAAGGGGCTCGCCATGATCGATGTCCAACTCAATGCGGCGGCCCCGGGCTCGCCGGAAGAACTCGCGCTGTGGCGCAACCGTGTCCAACTGATGTCCGCCCTGGTGGCCAGCCCCCAGCAGGATCGCGGCCTTCGGACCGCTTCGTATGAGGTCCCCCTATGAAATCACTCACCCACTCCGTCGCCCGGGCCTTGCCCCGCCTGCGCACCGATTTACAGCCGCTAGGCTGGATGTTGCTAACGGCCTCGGCATTGCTGCTGGCCCAACCCGCACTCGCCGGTGACCGCGCCCATGACTTCGCCGAGGCCCGCGCTGAACTGGCCGAGCGTCAGGCCGAGCTGGCCGAACGCAAAGCCGAGATCCAGAGCCGCCGTAGCGAATCGGTGGAGCGCGAAATCAAGATGGCCGAACGTGCTCTGGAGCACGCCGAGAAAGAGTTACAGCTGGCCGCTGAGCGCCTGGCCGAGCTGTCTCTCAAGCACGAAGCCAATGCGCCACGGGCCTTCGCCTACCGCCTGCTCGGTGGTCGTAAGCGCGCCATGCTGGGCGTGACGGTCCGCCCGGCGGATGATCACTCGGGCGTGCACATCAACGGTGTGACGCCCGGTGGCCCGGCCGAGAAAGCCGGTCTGCATGCGGGCGACATCATCGTGGCCGCCAACGGCGAGGCCTTTGAGGGGAAAAAAGCGCTGAAGGCCCTGTCTGGATTCATGGAAGGACTCACGCCAGGCGATGAGGTTGATCTCACCGTGATCAGAGGGGGTCAACGCAAGCAGATTCGCGTCAAGACCGACGACATGTCCTGGCCCAGCGCCAAGATCGCGGCTGCCCCGCCTGCGCCCCCAGCACCGGGTGTGCACGTGTTCGCGGGCGACGCCGACAGTCATTGCGCCGGCCTGACCATGGACCTGCAAGACCTCGGCGAGGGCCGCCGGGTGATTCGTATCGACCCCCCGGCTCCGCCGAGCCCACCGGTTGCACCCAATGCCGAGGTGGCCACGCTGGGTGGTGCGCTGACCCTGGCGCAGCTCAACAAAGACCTGGGCAGCTATTTCGGCACGCCGACCGGCGTGCTGGTGGTGGCCGCAGACCAGGGCAGCCTGCTGGGCCTGGAAGCCGGCGACGTGATCCGGTCGGTTAACGGGCAGGCCGTCCAACGACCGCATGATGTGATCGACGCATTCCGGCAAACCCCACGGGGCGAACGACTCAAGCTGGCGGTGACCCGCCGGGGCGCCAGTCGCCAGTTGGCCTCGGCGCGGCCGGACGCCTTGCTCGACCGGATTCATGTCGAGTCCTACGCGTCGCAGCCGGACTAGCCACCGGCCCGACGGCTGGCTCCAGCCCCAAAGGCCCGGCTCTGCCGGGCCTTTTCTATGGCGCATCGCGGCATCCAACCTGGCCGGCTCGTGGGTTTCGCCGCCGGATTGGTAGAATCCGCGACATGAACATCCACGTGAACGGACAGCCCTACGACGCACCGGCGGATTGCACCCTGACCGCGCTGATCGAACGGTTGGGCCTGCAAGGCCAGCGCCTGGCGATCGAGGTCAACGGCGCGATCGTGACGCGCAGCGCCCACGCCTCGCATGCACTGACCCCCGGCGACCGGGTGGAAATCGTGCAAGCCATCGGCGGCGGCTGAACCGACACACCGTCTGCACAGAACCTGGCGGTTCTGACAGAGTACCCCTCCCCAACCTGACGACAATCGCATGGCATTCGGAACCGACGACAGCAGCGCTGACACCCTGACCATCGCGCATCGCAGCTACCAATCCCGCCTGCTGGTAGGCACGGGCAAGTACGCCTCGATGGAACAAACCGGCGAGGCGATTCGGGCGTCGGGCGCGGAGATCGTGACCGTTGCGATTCGCCGCACCAACATCGGGCAATCTGCCGACGAGCCCAATCTGCTGGATGTGATCCCGCCCAGCGAATTCACGCTGCTGCCCAATACGGCCGGTTGCTACACCGCCGAGGATGCCGTGCGCACCTGCCAGCTGGCCCGTGAACTGCTCGATGGCCACAAGCTGGTCAAACTGGAAGTGCTCGGTGATCCCAAGACGCTATTTCCGGATGTGCCCGCCACGCTGGAAGCCGCCAAGACGCTCATCGATGACGGTTTCGATGTAATGGTCTACACCTCGGACGACCCCATCGTCGCCAAGCGCCTGGAAGACATGGGCTGTGTCGCCGTCATGCCGCTGGCTGCGCCTATCGGTTCGGGCCTGGGCATTCAGAACCGCTACAACCTGCTGAGCATCATCGAAAACGCATCGGTCCCGATCCTGGTGGATGCCGGCGTGGGCACGGCGTCGGATGCATCGATCGCCATGGAGCTGGGCTGTGACGGCGTGCTGATGAACACGGCCATTGCCGAAGCCAAAGACCCGGTGATGATGGCGCGCGCCATGCGCCTGGGCATCGAGGCCGGCCGGCTGGCCTATCGAGCCGGGCGCATGCCCCGCCGGCGCTACGCCAGTGCCTCATCACCGCTGACCGACATGATCGAATGAGCACGCCAACCGACGCCTCGACCACCGAACATCCGCCGGCACACCACCGGCGGATTCGCAGTTTTGTGCGCCGCGAAGGCCGGCTCACCCCGGCTCAGTCGCGGGCCCTGGACGCGTTGCTGCCGCGGTACGGCGCAGCGGTCGCCGCGTTCGCGCAACCGACCTCGCTGTTCGAGCGCGTGGCCCCCATCACCATCGAAATCGGCTTTGGCGACGGCGACAACCTGCTCGCGGCCTGCCAGGCGCACCCCGAGCGCAACTACATCGGCTTTGAAGTCCACCGACCGGGTGTCGGCCGGTTGCTGGACCGAGCCGACAAGGCCGGCGTCACCAACCTGCGGGTTTGCAGCGAGGACGCGGCCGAAACACTGGCCGGCTCGGCAGCCGAGCCCTGGATCGACCAGGCCTTCGTGCTGTTCCCCGACCCCTGGCACAAGGCGCGGCATCACAAACGCCGTCTGATCCAGCCGGCGTTCCTGGACATGCTGGCCCAGCGGATGGCGCAGGGGGCGCAGCTGCGGCTGGCCACCGACTGGGCCGACTACGCCGAGCACATGGCCGAGGTCTGCGACGCGCACCCGGCCTTCGTCAACGCCCACGGGCCCGGCGGACAGATGCCGGAGGCCGGCGACCGCATCGAGACCAAGTTCGAGCGTCGCGGGCTGCGCCTGGGCCACACGATTGCCGACTTCGACTATCGGCGTGTCTGAACGACATCCCATCATCGCGGTCACCGGCTCGTCCGGCGCCGGCACCAGTACGGCCGGGCGGGCCTTCGCCCAGATTTTCGAGCGCCTGGGCATTCGCGCCGCACAAATCGAAGGCGATGCGTTTCATGCGTTCGACCGCGTGCAAATGCAGGCGGCCATACAGCGGGCCCGGATTCGTGGTGAGAACTTCAGCCACTTCGGGCCGGCCGCCAACCATTTCGACAAGCTGGAGGCCTTGTTCCAGCAATACGCCGAAGACGGCTCGGGCATGCGCCGTCGCTACCTGCACAGCGACGAGGAAGCGGCCGCCCTGGGGCAAGACCCGGGCACCTTCACCGATTGGGAGCAGCTGCCCGCCGACACCGACGTGCTGTTCTACGAGGGCCTGCACGGCGGCGTCATTACGCCACGCGTCAATGTCGCCCAGCACGTTGACCTGCTTATTGGCATGACGCCAACCATCAATCTGGAATGGATCCAGAAGATCGACCGCGACACCCGTGAGCGCGGGTACAAACCCGAGGATGTGGCCAAGACCATCCTGCGACGCATGCCCGACTATGTGAATTACGTGGTTCCGCAGTTCTCGCGCACGGATGTCAATTTCCAGCGCGTGCCCCTGGTCGACACGTCCAACCCCTTCCACACGATCCAGGTTCCCACCAACACCGAAAGCTTTGTGGTCGTGCATTTCGCGCGCGTCTACCGCGCGCCGCTGGACATCGACCACCTGGTCAACTCCATTCCCGGAGCCTTCATGTCCCGCGAGAACACCCTGGTCGTGCCCGGCACGCAGATGCAAACCGCCATGGAGCGAGTGCTCGAGCCCATGGTGCAACGCCTGATGAACCTGCGCGCCCAACACCTGAATCCGCAAGGAGCCTGATCCATGGAATACCGCCCGCTGGGCCGCACCGGCCTTGATGTCAGCGTCATCTGCCTGGGCACCATGACGTTTGGCGAACAGAACACCGAAGCCGAGGCCCACGCGCAGCTGGACTATGCGGTGGATCAGGGCGTGAACTTCATCGATGCGGCCGAAATGTACCCCGTGCCACCCCGGGCCGAGACCCAGGGCCGGACCGAGCAGTACATCGGCAGCTGGCTGGCCGGACGTGGGCGGCGAGACGACGTCATCCTGGCCACCAAGGTCACCGGCCCCGGACAAATGGACTGGATCCGCAGCGGGCCACGGCTCAGCACCGAGCAGGTCACCGCCGCCATCGACACCAGCCTGCAACGCCTGCAAACCGACTACATCGACCTGTACCAGGTGCACTGGCCAGAGCGACAGACCAACTACTTCGGCAAGCTGGGCTACACCGGCAGCGCGCACCTGGGCGTGCCGATAGAAGAAACACTGACCGCGCTAGACCGCGCTCGCCAGGCTGGCAAGATCCGCCATATCGGCATTTCCAACGAAACACCCTGGGGTGTCGCCGAATACCTGCGACTGGCCAATACCCAGGGGCTGCCCCGCGTTGCGTCCATCCAGAACCCCTTCAACCTGCTCAACCGGACCTTCGAGATCGGCCTGGCCGAATTCGCAGAACGCGAAGCCGTGGGCCTGCTGGCCTACTCCCCGCTGGCCTTCGGCACGCTCAGCGGCAAGTACCTCGACAATGCCCAACCCGCCCGTGCACGCCTGACACTCTACGAACGCTTCAAGCGCTACACCGGCGACATCGCCGAACGCAGCATCGGCCGCTACGTACACCTGGCACGCGAACACGGCCTGGACCCCGCACAAATGGCCCTGGCCTGGGTCAACAGCCGCCCGTTTCTCACCAGCAACATCATCGGCGCCACCACCATGGACCAACTGCGCAGCAACATCGCCAGCGCCGACCTCAAACTCCCCCCAGCCGTGCGCGAGCAAATCGAAGCGATACACGCATCGCAGCCGAACCCCTGCCCTTAAGGGGACGGCGGGAATCTTGCGCCGGAAGCGCGACCGAGGAATCGCCCTGCGCTCGCACGCCTAGTAGCTAAAATGAAGCTGGAGCGTTTCAGCTCCGGAAACTCGCACGTAGCCGGGGTCTGTCCCTCATTGCGTTAACCTCCGCTGCTGGGCTGCTCGATCTCGGTATATTTTCTGAGCTGCCTACGCGGCAGTGAACGACGACCGCGCCCTTGTCGTCGCGGCGATATATTTCTGAGCTGCCTACGCGGCAGTGAACTTTTCCGTCATCTGCCGGCCCTTGTGCGGGTCTTTCTGAGCTGCCTACGCGGCAGTGAACGAAGAGTTCCGCCACCTTTCCACGCGAGCTATTTTCTGAGCTGCCTACGCGGCAGTGAACGGTAACGCTGGATAGCGGTGAAGTCCTCATCCTTTCTGAGCTGCCTACGCGGCAGTGAACTCACAGGCCTGATGGCCCTGCTCGCATTCCTTTTTCTGAGCTGCCTACGCGGCAGTGAACGAGATGGCGGCGACGGCGGAGACGGCGGCACATTTCTGAGCTGCCTACGCGGCAGTGAACCAACTGGAGGCTGGCATCGGCTGCGAGGAAGTTTTCTGAGCTGCCTACGCGGCAGTGAACGGTCCCCAGCGGGCGGGAGCGAATCAGGACGATTTCTGAGCTGCCTACGCGGCAGTGAACTGACACACTGGTCGGGTGGCGGCTCCGTGGCTTTTCTGAGCTGCCTACGCGGCAGTGAACCGATACGAAGGGCTGGACGCCGCACATGCTCATTTCTGAGCTGCCTACGCGGCAGTGAACACGTTACGTGCCTCCTGGATCATCCGGCGCAATTTCTGAGCTGCCTACGCGGCAGTGAACTGGATGGACGAGGACGGCTCCGGCATCCGCATTTTCTGAGCTGCCTACGCGGCAGTGAACACGGATTCACGATTCGGCCAGCCCACCTGATATTTCTGAGCTGCCTACGCGGCAGTGAACTGGTGCCGCCTGGAGATGCCGCACGATCGGGATTTCTGAGCTGCCTACGCGGCAGTGAACTTGCGCAAGATCAGCGAGGTGTTCGTGTGGCTTTTCTGAGCTGCCTACGCGGCAGTGAACCAACATTGCCGGCGTGTGCAACTACGATTCCTTTTCTGAGCTGCCTACGCGGCAGTGAACGGCACCCCACCCCCGCTGTCGATGATGTCGTATTTCTGAGCTGCCTACGCGGCAGTGAACGGCAGTTGGTGACCGACACCCTGCCGGTGGTGTTTCTGAGCTGCCTACGCGGCAGTGAACATCATCCCCGGCCACCTCACGGGCTCGGCACTTTTCTGAGCTGCCTACGCGGCAGTGAACGCGGTACCGTGCGTGAGGCCGCAGCGCGGCAGTTTCTGAGCTGCCTACGCGGCAGTGAACCCAGGGTCCGAAAGCCGACGCCAAATGCAAATTTTCTGAGCTGCCTACGCGGCAGTGAACATTCTGGCCGTTGGCGCATTGGCCGCCTTTGTTTTCTGAGCTGCCTACGCGGCAGTGAACACAAGTGGGACGGCCTGATCGGCAACTGCGGTTTTCTGAGCTGCCTACGCGGCAGTGAACAGCGGCGGGTTGACGGGTCCGGTGCAGCGCCTTTTCTGAGCTGCCTACGCGGCAGTGAACGCTACAGCCGCACGTACATCGCCACACGTCACTTTCTGACCTGCCTACGCGGCAGTGAACGAGGCCAGCGAGCTACGTGCTGCAGGCGAGCATTTCTGAGCTGCCTACGCGGCAGTGAACCAAGTGGTGGAGAAGATTAGTGGGTGGACGCTTTTCTGAGCTGCCTACGCGGCAGTGAACGTCGCACCAATCGGTGCTCTTCTTGTCGGTCTTTTCTGAGCTGCCTACGCGGCAGTGAACCTGATTCTCATTGTCGAGCGCAGCCGCGATCTTTTCTGAGCTGCCTACGCGGCAGTGAACCGTATCCCGCAGTCGCTGTCGTTCGAGTCGATTTTCTGAGCTGCCTACGCGGCAGTGAACCAGCAGGGCCGCCGCTGCGTCGTTGCGTCGATTTTCTGAGCTGCCTACGCGGCAGTGAACACGACGACGGCAACGCCACCATCTACATCAACTTTCTGAGCTGCCTACGCGGCAGTGAACTTCATCGACTACTGGAAATCGCTTCACCGAGATTTCTGAGCTGCCTACGCGGCAGTGAACTCCGTCGTGTGGCTCAACCAGCGCGGCGAGGTTTTCTGAGCTGCCTACGCGGCAGTGAACGCCAGGCTGGATCACCTCGTTCAGCGTGTTCTTTTCTGAGCTGCCTACGCGGCAGTGAACAGCACTGTCGCTGATGGCAGCGATGAACGCGTTTTCTGAGCTGCCTACGCGGCAGTGAACCTGGTGCTTCTTCGTTGGCCTGCTTGCTCTTTTTTCTGAGCTGCCTACGCGGCAGTGAACCCCTCGGTCTTGTACTTGCCGGCGCTGATCATTTTCTGAGCTGCCTACGCGGCAGTGAACAGACACGGCCCGCAGCGCCGGCATGGCCCCATTTTCTGAGCTGCCTACGCGGCAGTGAACGTGCCAGCCGTGGGTGAATGCCGCCTGCAGCGTTTTCTGAGCTGCCTACGCGGCAGTGAACTTTCAATGCCTCGTTGTAGAGTTTTCTTCCGATTTCTGAGCTGCCTACGCGGCAGTGAACGAGAAAAGCAGCCAGGAGTGAAAGGACCAGAATTTCTGAGCTGCCTACGCGGCAGTGAACGCGATGGTCAAGCCGTACCTGACGATCAGTCATTTCTGAGCTGCCTACGCGGCAGTGAACGCTTCGCCCTGGGCGCTGCGGCGGATGGCGTTTTTCTGAGCTGCCTACGCGGCAGTGAACTAGCCTAGAATTCACATAGATCAATGATTCTAATAGCAATAAAGAAAATAGGCGCTCGGGACCAATCCCGAACGCCACATTTAAACCTTTGATTTTATTGAAATAAAAATCGACCCGACAAAAAGGGTCAGTCAAACAGCGGTAGAGTTGCCGTCTTGCTAATGCCAAAGGTGTTGAATTCGCCATCCACTCTTTCCGGAGCCGGCATCTGTTGGATAAATAGTCGGTATACCTGTCCTGTGCTTGTACTCCTTAACGAGAGAAATGGCAGCGCAAGACGCTCGGCTGCTACATTCGGAATCCGTTGCTCTGCTTCCTCCACGGAGCAGCCGGTCCGAGTGATCAGTCGACGACGAAGGCGGCGAAGGTCGCTTCCCCCCAAAGGCTGCACACGGCGTACCTGCATGTAACTGCAATCATCCGGAACACGCTGCACACCCGAACTTTCGACATGATCTCGAACACTCCTAAACCAACTTTCCTGTAGGAACGGATGCAGCACCGAGCCTGCGCCGTGCAGCCTGAGTATGCTGCCCATTCCCTTCGCCTTAGCGCCCGCCTCAGGAAATGTCACACCGATCTGCGGGTTGTTCAGATCAACGAGCGCACGGTGCAACTTGGCGAACAAGGCATTCATCAAGTGGTGAACCGAAAATTCTGGATCAGGCAGCAGCCTAAACTCAGCATATTGCTCCATCGGGATTAGCCTGCATCGCCAAAGACGCCACCGCGAACTAACACGGCGACTACAAAGTGCTGATTGTTCGTATCTGGCGCTTCATCTTTGAGCAGCCAGCGATCCAACAGTGAGTAGAAATCCTGCTTCTGCTTGGGCTGGCGATAGGCCTTGCCCTGCGTGGTAACCGACCCATACGGCTCAACCGCAATCGCACCTAGTTCAGCGGCATCTGGATACCAAGTATCAATCGTTCGAATCGCGTTGCCGATCTTTTGCGAATGAATCGCGGCGACGGCCTTGTCACCCTCACCCACTGCGTACAAGGTTTTGCTCTTGTCTCCACGACCACGGTCGAGAATCAGCTCTTGGGATGGGAATACTTCCTGCCCGGCACCCATTCGGACGTACGCGGTCACCTGCAAAAGCACATGGGCCTTGCTGGCAAGACCAGCTTCGATCAGCGCTGCCAGCTCGGAAACTTGTCCGGCTTCCGCCTGGGGAGCTTTCAGTTGTCGCAACTCGTGCTCAAGTGCGTCGAACACCCATTGCTTCTCGGCGCTGCCTTGCTGGAGGTGGGCGACATGCACTTCAACCTGCTCGGCGCCGACACGGTTGCGCCACAGGAAGCGGCCGTTTGCGAGATTGGCAGCGTAACGCTCAGCGAGCTCGACAAACCCATGGTCCTGGACATAGCCGGCGACGGTCTCAACTAGCTTTGCGCGATAGCCGGCGTTGTTGCAGGCCGACGGCTGGCCCGTGCCACCCAGAACTCGCAGCGTGAATTGCACTTTCAGCGTGTCGCAGTCCGACGGTAAGGCGGCCACATCAACCGTTTGCAGATTCGGACTTTCAATCGCCGCATCCAGCTTGGCCGGATCCTGGTCTTTGGCCTTGAGTCGATTGGAAATCGTTCCTCGGACCGACTTTTCGCGAATCTTGACGGGCTGCCAATTGGCGGGCTGTCCACGCTTGGCCCAGTCACCGGCGAACAACAAGGCGTCGGACGGATCAAGCTTGCGTTCAAACGCCAAAACGGACGCGGTTTTCAGATTTTGTGTGGTCATGCGGTACTCCTCGAATCAATGTGATTAGTCGAACGACGCCTCGAAGAGGTCGAATTCAGGCGTGGGTAGAAAATCGTTGCGGCAGCGATACAGGCCGTTGTCCGGCTGGCTGTCGGCGTACCACAGCATCTGCTGTGGATCATGCAGACGGTGCGGGCTGATCCACTGCCCCACCGAATAGAGACTTTCGACGAAGCGAAACGGCGTGCTTGCATCACGTGCATTCGCCACCGCCCCAGCGGGATACACATCTCCCAGCGCGCCATAGCCAACGGGAATCGGCACGATCCAGCCCAAGCCGTCTCGATCATGCTTCCACGCATCACGGCGCGCTTGCGCGGTGTCCTTTTCCGGTGTCTCGTAGCGCCAGTTGATGCGGCACAGTGATAGCCACGCATCCAGTCTGGTGGCTTCGGCGTCGTCCTCGTGCAACTCAGCCAATCGCGTGTCGATCAACTCGTCTCGCGACACCAGCGTGAAGCCGGGTAACCAGCGCATCCGCAGCTTGCGGAAAGACTCCCAGCGCTTTTCGCCGTGCATCGGCTCGGAATACGGCTGATAGCGATGCCAGGTTGGGTTTTCCGGCGGCATGATCGTGCCGCCGGCCACACGCATCTGGCTCACCAGTTCGGCCACTGTCCCGGTATCCGCTTGCCGCGCATCCGGATCACGCAGCCATCGTTCGCTCTCAACTGCGAAGACCAGGCTCAACTCCAGATGAATACGACCTTCCTCGACAATCGCGGCGGTCTTTCCATGTTTGTCGATAGGGTTGCGCGTCAGGCGAAACGATTTGACGAACCAGTCGTCACTCACCTGTTCCTGATGGTCGTGACACACCACGCCGACCGCGCGAAATGTCAGGTCCAGGCCCGCAGCCCGGCACCGGCGTTCCAGTGCCCACATCAGGCCCAGAAAAGCCGTCATGGACGGAAAGCCGTGTGTCAGCGGGCTGGATACGGCGTTGGCGTTCTGCACTCTCAGGTGTGGTAGCACCATCAAGTAATCGAAGGATGGGCAAGCGCTCATGCCGATGCCCTCGCCTGCATGGGCACAGGCCATTGCGCCTCAATGACTGCCTGCCTCGCCCAATGATGGTATTCGGCATCCCCAACCCCGGACAGTCCGGCATCACGCAGACGCGCATTGATCCAGTTGGCGAAACGACCAGCCACCTCGTCACGCCAATCGCCCTGGTGATAGTCGTCGATGAATGCCTGGTCGATCTCGGCATGGTCTTCACGAAGTGGAAGTTCCACCCTGTCTGAATCCAGCCATAGCTGCTCACAGCGCGGGAGCCGGCAGGCAGGGTCACGTGTCCAGCCGGGTGCCAACCCCGCCCGGATGGATGCAGCGAACACCGGCAGTTCCTGACTCAACGCCTGCTCGATGGCCTCCCGCCTGTTCCGCGTGGCTTCATTATTCGGAGGGTCCTTCAGGAGAAAATCTGTGAGAACTCGAATCAGGTGGCGCACACTGCCGAGCTGCCCAATGCGATCCAATACAGAATCGGTGTTCAGTAGTCTCGGGCTTGTTTCCTTGTGCCAGCGTGGTGGAACGGACGCCAACAGATAGTTCACACCGCCGCGTTCGCTGTTCAGTTGGGAGATGTTCTGTGGCTTGGTGCCGCCCAGCTTGCGTGCAACCACACCGCGATAATCACGGTACGGCCCGTCAGAAGCTGTTTTCTCGCGATGCGCCTTACGCGCGACCTTGTTCTGCTCACCGAAGCGCGCGTCGTTGATATCGGCATGGATGGCGTGCATCAGGCTGCTGGAGAACAGCGGCTGCAACAACTGGTAGTGACCGTCATCGGCGGGGGCATCGCCGACACACCAGTAAACCTGCTTGGCCAGTGCATGAGACTTCGGTTGCACTGCAGTCCGCAGCAGCCCACCGAATGCCTCCATCCACTCGGCAGCCGTTTCGGCGTCCGGACTCAGCGCTCGCTGCAAATCGACGTCTTTCTCCAGCACCCAGTCGAACAGCCGACGCCCATCGACCTCCATCTTCAGGAATTTGAAAACATCCAGAGCGGCCGCGTTGCCCACGATGTCCTCGGCGAAATCGGCCGCGAGGGTGTGAGAGCCAATCTCGGAATGGGAAGGTAGCGACTGAGGAGCAGCATGCAAACTGCTGCCACGTGCATCGGGATGCGTCGCCTTGAGCACATGGGTAACCGCCTGAATCTGGCTGACGCGGCGGGCGGCATCCGCCAGCCAAGTGGCGTACTCATATTTCGCCGCCTTGTCGGCGTCGTCGTCGCCTTTCAGCTTGGCGTCACGACGCTCATGAATGAACGTCGTGATGGCCTCCCTGAAGACCCGCACTCGATCATTTTCTTCTCGCATTCCAGCCTCCGCCTTTCTCAATCAAATTCGATCTTGAGCGATACCAGTTCGTGAATTCGCTTGCTGTCTCTAAAGATGGGCTCTGCGACCAAAATCGCGTTCACGCCTCTGGGATCTAGCACGCGGTCAAACCTAGACAGGGGTGATAACGCCACCCCTGGTCACTTTTCGGTGCACGAACCGTCGCCAGCTTCTCTGCACATCGATGCAGCGACATGTCGAGGTGGTCCGACTGCGCAACCAACAATCCAAGCAAGTCGTGGTCTCCCCAGTTGCTGATGCCTGGACCAAGCGCCACGTCCACGTCATGCCGGAGGCTTTGGTCGACTTCCACGTAAAGCGTCCGACCACGACGGCCACCCTCTTCTTCCACCCGGTGAAGCAGCAGCCGCTCTTCCTCGTCATCCGGGAGAAACGCCAACATGACGCCTGGCTGGGCGTCGTCCCGAAACCGTTGCGTCTGTTGAAGCATTCCAGTCAGCGCGGCCTGCGGGTGCAGCCAGGCGGTTGCGGCGTTTGGTTTTGGTGTTGAACCTCCGCGCGCGGTCTGCGCGCTTGCACTCTTTTGTGGAGGCAGCATGCGGTCCTGCATACGCGCGTGTTCCAGGTCGACCAACCGGTGTTTGGGTTTCAGCTCGGCCAGTGGCCTGGAACAGACGCGCGGCAAGGCACTGATCGCGGTGTATTCCTCAGGCGCCATCAGTTTGCTCAGGTGATGCGACAGCAACCGAAACGGATGCACGACCGGTTCGCGCCAATGCTCGAAGCCGGGGCGGAGGAAAATCGGCCCTGGTTGTCCGTCCGGCCCCCGCCCACCTTTGAAATGACGCAGGTTGGTGTCGAAGATCAGCAGGTTGGGTTTGTCACCGCGCTTTCGCCGATGTCGCTGTACTCGTCCCGCCAACTGGATCAACGCCCGCATTGACGACGGTTCGGCGACAGCCCAGTCCGCATCCCAATCCCGGCCGACCTCACAGACCGGTGACGCCAGCGCAACAAACACGTGGTGTTGTTCCAGGTGCGTATCGATCGCCTGGCGAATCTCCGGCAACGCGAAGACCGACTCCGGCTGACGCCGATTGAAAGCTTGGTCAAGCTGATGCTCGATCGCCGAGCGTTGCACCTGCGGAAATCGTGCGTGGTACACGCACAGGTGTATGCGCACATTGTCCAGCCCGCCAAGTTCAAACAAGGCCTGCGCAACACCGACCAGGGGCTCGATGTTAGCCATACGCACGATGCCGAAACTGACGTGCTTGCCGCTATGTGGGCACACTTCGGCGTGGTCTTGATGCAGACGAACGCAGGCGTCGCGTAGCGGCTCGGCAAACTCGGCGTACCGCTGTTCGTCGGGCGCTCTCATCGCGATGTTCAGTGGCAACAATGCGCCACGCTGCAGGGGCTCGGCGGCCGTCAGAGCTTTCACCCGCCGCTGCACGAAGGTCGCGTGCTGTTCGGTGAACCTCTCGGCGTCGGGGCAGTGCTCGCGCTGCACTCCGAATTCATCTACCCACAAGCAGGCGATCTGAATCTCTCGGTTGGTCTGACCACCGTCGACACCGCGATTGTCTCGGTAGTGAAGGCGGCCGGCGCGATACGCCATGAACATCCCTTCCACCAGCGCAGGCGGCAACGTGGCGGAGGACAACACCACCCGCGTGCCCAACAGGCCGGCCCAGTGGACCAGCCGCGTCAGTGCGGGAAGATCGTCCAGGGCGTAGTCATCCAGCTCATCGAGTACCAGGTCGCTGCTCATCAGCCGCAGCATTGGTGCGATCTGGCGGCCGGCGCGCAGCGATTCGGTAACGGGGGCGATGTGATCGACGGTGCATACGAGCACCGGGGCCGAGATCAGCTTTCGGATACTGGCGTCCTGCATCGCACGTGAGAGCAGCGGATGATCGGCGGTATTGCCCTCGAACAGGACGTGACTGTCTTCCTCAATGAGCGCCTGTGCGGACGCCGATCCCTGATCCTCGGCCTGACGTTCGTAGTACTCGAACAGCGACCGACTGCCCGAGCCGCCGACCAGGATTGCCAACTCGTCCTCACCCAGACGCAGATCCTCGCGATAGCTGCGCCCGGTTTGTAGGGTCAAGGTGCGCAGTCCCAGCGCGTAGGTGGCCCGCAGACCCTGGTGGGGATCGGCCAACGCGTTGAGCATTCGCAGGTTGGCCAGGGTCTTGCCGCAACCCGTGGACGCCATGTTCACGATGAACGCGCCGTGTTCCGCCGACACCTCTCGCAATGAGACCGCGGCATCGGTCGCCTTGTCCTGCCAGGCGAACTTTCCCGCGCCACTGCGCTTGCGCAGGCCGCGATGTCGCGCCAGACGTGGCAAGTCCTGCTCGAAACCCGGCAGCGCATGGGCGATCTGGCCGGCGTCTCGCGCCACGCCCAGCAGGTGCTCGTCCAGTGCTTGCTTAAGCGACCCGCCCGCTCCCGTATTGGCATACAGGGATGAGTCCCCGTCTCCCGCGACACGCTGCGACGCATCTTCCGGAAGAGACGAATAGTGGTGATCCGCCAGCATCAGGCTGAGGCGAGCGAGGTGCATTACGTAGGGGTTTTCCAGCCACTGCGCTGATCGCTGATCGCACAGCTTCAACAGCTGCCGCGCGAGCCGTGCAGCCTTGGCGCGCCATTTCGGCCGGACCACTGGCAACTGGTCCGCCATAGTCCAGTACTTACGAACATGCTCGGAATCGACGGACTGCTTGCGTTCGTTCCATTCGTGATCCACGAGCGACAGTGGCTGTTCCAGCCAGCGCACATTGAAATCCGAGCGCTTGTCTTCCGGGATCGTCGGGAGGCGATGATGAGTGACGACCAGCCAGGCGACGGCGGCAGCCAGCGGAGGCAGTTGATTGAATGGTCGGACAACACCTTCGTCCAGCCCGTCCCGTTGAAACCGATCCGCCGCGATCCAAAGCGCCTCATCGTCGCTGCCCGCATGCGCCAAACGGCGCAGCCACGAAACATCGTCACAATCACCGACGAACGCCTGAAACAAGCGTAGCGACACCCACTCGTGGCGATAGAGGTTGCGTTCCTGCAACTCGCCACGAAGGCGCTGTTGAAAGGCGATGCTGGCCTTTCCCAGATCGTGCAGGAGCCCGGCGAGCTGAGCCAGCAGACGAATGTCCTGCGCCGTGTGCCAATCGTTCTCGCGGGCACGGCGGAGCACATCACGCTGAGTCGTGTTGGTCGGGACCGCGCCCTCGGCATTGAACCGCGCAGCATTGCCGACAATCCAGAGCAGTTCGCTGTGGTCGCGTCCCCGTATCCAGTGACAAGCCACCGCGGTGTTCTTGCGTGCCGTCTTACGCAGCAACCGCCTTAGCGTATCCAGTCCGGCCTGTGTGATCGGCGTCTGCCACGTGCGATCACCACGGCGCTCGGCAAACTGATCGAGGATGCGGCGAGTTTCCGTCAACGCACGTTTTTCACATTGCGAAACCAGCAGCACATTCATGTCGCACCGCCCGCTTCCATCGCGACTCGCTTGAGCGTGTCGATCATGAAATCCAGCGACCCGGTCTGTGTGAGCGATTCTATACAGGCTTGGCGAAACGCCTGCTCTTCATCGCCCCGTACCGCGGACACAAACGCCTGCGGCAGGATGACGGCATCCTTGATCAGGTCCGCGACGTCGAACACCAATCCGCCACGCCGTGTCTTGCCGTGCAATACAGCCAGACCATGTGGAAGACCAAGCACCCAGGTCGCGGTTGCTGCAAGCCCGTAAGCGAGATAATTGCCGTGATCCAGAAATCGATTGGCGGGGTCCACGCCGCCGCCTCGCTTGGCACGAGTGAATACACCGTAGCCGGATGCCCGTGCGGCGGTCTTGAACAGGTCCTTGGTCAGCCGGGCTTCGGCGGTGAGCAGCGCCTGGGTATCGGGTGCGGATGAAACTTCGGAGTCCGCGCGGCGCAAGAGGCTGTCAAGCTGTTCGCCGGATACCGCAAACCCGGCGTCACGTAAGGCGCGGCTACTCAGCCAGTGGTCCGCGATTCGCTTCAGCCGCGCCCGCTGAAATCTCCGCGCGGCATCGAGCCTACCTGCCTCCTCAAACCAGAACCCAACCCATGCCTGGAGGTATTCGGTAGGGCGATATTCACTCTGCGGCGATAACCAGGCGACTTCGACATCAACCTCGTTGGCACTAAATAACGGCGTGCCTCCGCCCCCACAGAAACCGACCAGCACACCGGCCTTGGCCAGCTCACGCATTGCGGCCTGAGTGATCGACGTACCAGTCCCCAACAAGACCGTCGTCGTATTCGCGATCGGGATATTCCAGTATTGGGATTCACGCCCTGCCTCGGTGACGTACTCCACCCGACCACCATTTACGAGTACCCGGCAACGTTCCAGGTAGTAAATGTTCGCCCGCTTGGAGTGCAAGATGCTCTTGAGAGACGATGGCGTGAACTCGTCCATTAGATGACCGAGAAGTATCCGACGTTCACGACAAGCCCGCGGAGAGCGCGGCCAGCCATATGAGATCGCGCAGGACTCTGCCCAGTTTCCGCCACGCTTGTTCCTGCCGCTCAATCTCACGGCGAAGTGCTTGTCGCTCACGCCACGACAGTCCTCGCGCATCAATCACTTCGATCTCCGCATCCTCGTCACCCTGGTAATACGAGCTGCGCCGTAAAACCCGGACATCGCAGGCTCGGAGGAACAGTCGACGATCCAGCATGGCGGCAACCGAAAAGAATTCGGTTTCAGCATGCGCGACCGAGTTGCCAAAACGTGTCCACTGGAGTTTTCGTCAGTGGACTAGGATGGCTCCGGCTTTGTATTGACGGGCACGTTTCCCGGTCGACGGGCTGCGTATTGCTCCATCTCTTCCAGCGCAGCAACGATGCGATCCAGCGGGAGTTCGGCCCAGCGCCGCATCTGTTCGATCCGAACGCCTTCGAAGGTGGTCAGCGACCAATCGATGTCGTCGTCCGATCGGCTCATGCGTCGGGGTCCAGCAGGCGCAGGTTGTCGATGTCCGCGAGGTCCTGGACACGGCCTGCGGCTTGTTTCATGCGGATCAGCGTGTCGCGGGAGACGATGGGAATCTCGAGAGTTTCGCCAAAGGGCCTGCGGGAAGCGCGGTCGTATTCGGTATCGAAGTTGAAGGGTTCGGCCACGAACACGTCGATAGGCGTCTCACGGTGTGCATCGCTCCACAGCTGAAACACCTGCATGTTCCTTTCGTGCACCCAACGTGTGCGCGTATCGGCATCGGCGAACTGTTCCGGTTTCACCGGTAGCAGGGGGCGGTATCCCAAGGGTTCCAGGGCCTGGAAGGCGCGCAACACATTGTCCGTGGTCAACTGGATGACCAAGTCGATGTCCTTGGTATAACGGGCGTAGCCATGCGCATTCACTGCAAGCCCACCAACAACGAGATAGCGAACGTTGGCGTTTTCCAGTGCGGTGAGCACCCATTCGACACTGTTGAGTCTCATCGCCGCTAGCTCGTTCTCAGGGGAGGCATGACTCGTCATCCTCATACAAGGAAGCCGCCGCCTTCAACCGTTCCGCCACCGCCCGCCTGAGCTCCGTCGGCGCCTCAACCAGAACATCCGGCCCATAACGGCAGATGTCCAGCACGAGTTCCTCGCTGCGATGGTAGGGAAACCGCAGGCGGAAGCGACCATCGTCCAGAGACTCGCCCTGCTGCCGCGGGTGCCATTGCTCGTCGCCGATCCACTGGGCACGGTGGGCTGTGAACAGCAGGCTGGCTTCACGGGTCGGGGCACCCGAGAAGATGCCGAAGCTGGTGGCGAGCACGTCTTCCAGTTGCTCCTGCGGAATATCGAGCACGGGTTCTTCGCTCAGCTGCGCCGCCTCGATGCGATCGACGGAGAACGTGCGTAGTTCCTCCTTGGCATGACACCAGGCGTCCAGATACCAGTTCTCTCTATAGTGGGTCAGCCGCTGCGGAGACACGGTTCGAGTGGATAGGGCTCCGTCGCTGCGTGCCCGATACCGGATCAAGATTCGCTGGTGTCGGACGAGTGCATCAGCCACCACGCCAAAGCATTGTCCGGCCGGGCGACCAGCCATTTGGACGATCCGAATGCGGCGCTCCCAATCCGGCAGCCCCACACCGCGCCGGCTCAAGAGCTCGTCAATGCGCTTCGATATCGGCGCCAGGTAATCGTCAAGCAAACCCGGCTGGGCCTGCCGCAGTAATGCCTGCACGCCCACCAGGGCAACCAGCTCATCCTCGTTGAACCAGAGACCAGGCAGTTCGAATACGGGTTCGTTGGGATGCCGGTCATAGAAGTAACCCGTGGGGCTAAAACGAATCGGCGCGTGGAGGGCCTCGATCATCCACTGTGCGGTCCGGTGCACGGTGCGTGTCGAACAGCCGCCCATGCGCTCGGCAAGCACCGCCTTGGTGACCGGCCTGCGACGCGTGCTGAGTTCGCGATGCAGTACGAAGACGCGATCCAGCTTGTCCACCCTGCAGGCTCCTTCATCGTTGACTTGCCCGTCACCAAGCCTAGCCGCAAGCGTTTGGCTTGTGTCGGGGAAACGTCATCCGTCGTCGGCAGGCTGACGCGGTTGACCGGGATTTCACGCCCGCTCAGGCCACCGGTAATCGACTCGCCAATCCGCCCATCGCAGCAACCTCTCCGTGAATCAATCACTTGCCTGCCGTGGGATGGCAGACGCCTTGTCACAGGACTGTCACTTGCCTATATCCGTTAGAAGCTGAATCACCCAGGATTTGGCAAGGAGAAGCAAGATGGCGATGTGGTTACATGAACTCAGCGTCGGTGACTGGTACCAGGTGGGTCAGAACTCACCCTTCGAGATTGTCGCGATCGATTTGAGGGCCGAGACGGTCGAGGTGCAGTACTTCGACGGCACGGTGGCCGAGATTGATTTCGACAGCTGGATCGAACTGGCTGCCACGCCGGCCGCCCCTCCTGAGGACTGGAGCGGCGCCATGGATATGGAGCGCGACGTGTATCTCGACGTGTCTCGTCCAACCCGCTGGGACAATCCGCTGGATTACGTCGAACTGTAATCCGCTGCTGCCGATTGTTTGGCATTAGGGTTCTGCGCGACCGGACTGACCGGGAGGGTGGCTTGCTGCCCAGCCGCTCAACGCGCCCGTCCAACGTTGAGCGCGAATTGAATCTTTAACGACAGCCGTGGTCCGATGATCCGGAGGCCTCGCCGCACCGGTGATGCCCGCGCCCGCAACGGACACGGATGACCGACAAACTGCTGCGTGATGCCCTCATCCTCTGGGCAACGATTGACCCTGTTGGCACGCTCGCCATTTTTGCCTCCCTGACGGGACACCTCAGCGACGCCGAACGCCGCCGCACCGCCATCAAGGCGATTGCCTATGCCGCGGCGATTCTCATCGGGGCCGTCATCATCGGCCAGTTCTTGTTGTCTGCCATGGGGATTCGCTTGGTTTCACTCCAGGTCGCCGGTGGCATCATCCTGTTTCTCTTCGGCCTCAAGATGGTGTTCGGGACCCCGCTTACGCAGGGCAATGCGCAGGGCGAACCCGGCCACGACATCGCGGTCTTCCCGCTCGCTGTGCCGTCGATTGCGACACCCGGCGCACTGATGGCGGTGATCATCCTCACCGACAACCACACCTATCCAATCCAGGTCCAACTGGCGACCACCGGTGTCATGCTGGTGGTGCTGCTAGCAACGTTTGTCTTCATGCTGGCGGCTGGTCACATCATCCGGGTCATCGGCCACAACGGGTCGGCGATTCTGGTGCGGGTCATGGGCATGCTGCTGGCTGCGCTGTCCATCGAACTGGTGATGGAAGCCCTCAATATCTTCGACTTGCTGGCCACCAGCACCAACTGAGCCACCCCCGAGCGGGACCGGTGTCCGGCAGACGTCATCGCAGTGACATGCCGATGACTACACCAGGGAAGCACGGATTGATTCGCGCCGCCAAGTTGCCGCCTGCAAACAGGCCAGGCAAGGCGCGAGGAGCGAGGAGCGAAGTTTGGTCATTCCAAATGAACGACGAGTACCGATTCGCCGGGAGCGAATTGAAACCGCCGAAGGCGGGCCCACCGGGGGAGGCGCATGGATGCGCCGACTAACGCAGTCTGGCCTGTTTGCAGGCGCAATCCTGACGGAACGGGCCGGTTCTCCCGCGATCCTGCGTTGCGAAGCGCGTCCATGCGCTTCGCCCTTCGGGCCGGCCTGCGGCCGTCCGAATGCGTTCCATACGCATTCGTGTCGTTCACTAGCTTGGAATGACCAAGCGGCACTCACTCCGCCTGGGCTCGCGGGAAAACCGGCTCCGTCTTGGTGGCGCGAATCAATCCGTGCTTCCCTAGGCCGTGATGCCACGTGGCGTCGTATGTTGGAGACCGAAGCCGATGACTGTTCCAGCCATTCCCGCGGGGTATCACAGCGTGACCCCCTACCTGTTCGTGTCCGGCGCCAGTGAAGCCATCGCGTTCTACATTGAGGCCTTTGGCGCCGAAGAGGTCATGCGCCTGCCCACCGCAGACGGCCTGATCATGCATGCAGAAATCCGCATCGGGGATTCCCACATCATGGTGGCCGATGCCATGCAGGAAGCCGGCGTCGACAGCCCCGACACGCTGGGCGGGGTGTCCAGCAGCCTGATGCTGTACGTCGATGATGTGGATGCCGTCTACCAGCGCGCCATCAACGCCGGAGCAACCGAGCTGCGGGCCATTGAGGACCAGTTCTGGGGCGACCGCATGGGCACGGTGGTCGACCCGTTCGGGCACCAGTGGAGCATCGCCACGCATATCGAAAACGTGGACGACGACGAGGTGCAGCGCCGGTTTACCGCAATGATGGATGCGATGAGCGGGTCGGACTAAGTCCGCCACCGACCGGCTCAGGCGTCGGGTGCATCGTCCTCGGCGGCGGGCGTCTCGTCTGCCTCAGCGCCTTCGCTGAGCTTGCTCAGCAAGGCGGCGGCGCCCAGCGCACCCAGCGCCGCCATACCCAACGACCCGCCCTGGCTACGCTGGATGGTAATCGGCGGCGGGGTATCACCCACCGGCTCGTCCGGCGTCGGTTCGTCCGGCTCCTCCGGCGGGTCGGTGGGTTCCTCTGGCGTGTCCGGCACGTCCAGCACGGTGTTGCGAAACGGTCCGGTGATCTCGAAGATCTCGCCCCGCACCTCCTCGCCAGTCGCCTCATCAACCCGGTGCCGCTTGGCCTGACTGGCAAAGTACAGCCGCGTGCCGGAGGCATCGAAGCCCGGCCCGGCAATCTCGGAATGTGGTACGGGGTAACGCATGAACGGCGCCACGGTGCGGTCATCGGTAATGACGACCAGCTCCATATTGCCCCCGTCTTCGGCGACGTAGAGGTCGTGACTCTGGGCATGGACCACCATATTGTCGACGCCGCGCAGCGGGGCGTCGTCGCCGATCTCGTTGGCGTCGTAGAGAATCTCCATGCGCTCGGCCGCGGTGTCGTAATACCACACCCGGTTTGAGCCCTTGCAGGTGAAGTACACGAGCCCGCTGTCGTACCAACAGCCCTCTCCGCCATCGAAAATTGCGGCGGTGGGCACCTGGTAACGGCATTCGATCGGTAGACCCAGTGGGTTGAGGATCGGCACCCAGGTCACGCTGCCCGGCTCGGTTTCGGTGACTTCGCCCAGCACGCCCGTGGGGTCAAAATCATCGAAATCCACGCCTGCCTGGGCAAAGGCATCACGCAGTTCCTCGCCATAGGGCACGCGTAGCGGCGGGTTGTCGCCAACCACCGCCACTTCCAGCACGCCCAGTGTCAGGTCCGGACGCCCATCGTCTGGCCAGATGGCCGGACGGAACCGGTAGAACGCGCCATCGCCCTGGTCCTCGGTCAGGTAGATCGCCTTGCCCACGGGATCTACCGCCGCGGCTTCGTGCGCAAACTGGCCCAAGCCCGGCAGCCGGATGGGTGCATTCAGACCCGTGGGGTCACATTCGTAGACAAAGCCGAAGAAATTTTCCTCGCAGGAGAGCCAGGTGCCCCAGGGGGTGAGCCCGCCGGCGCAATTATTGTTCGTGCCCTGCAGAACGGGGTAGGCATCGATCACCTGTCCGTCGGCATCGAAGCGCACGGCGCCAACGCCGCCCTGCTCGCCGCACATGGGCGAGTTGGGGTCGTCGAAACACTCGTCCGCGATGATGGGAATCTCCGAGTTGCTCACGTAGACCCAGCCGCCATCATCCTGAGGGATGACCGCACCACCATCCGGTGCGCGATGCCAGATGTAAGTGGACTCGCCCCCATTGGCCAGCTGAACCGGCGAGTAGGCCTCGGCGATCTTGCGAGAGGTAAATCCAGGCGGCAGGTACAGACCGTTCTCATCCGGCCCTACCAGTTCACCATAAGGGCTAGGACCGGGCTGGGCAGGGGCCGCGTAGGCCCGCTTCCAGAAGTCTTGGCCCAGGGTGAAGCTGCCGGCCACGGAGAGACCGGCCTGAAGGAACTGGCGACGTTTCATGCGCAATGCTTGGGGGACTGATCAGCCCGCAAGCCTGCCATTCAAAGATGATTAAACGATGACAGTCGCCTGATGTAGAAACACGCAGCGACCACGGACGCCGGCGCAGCGCCCCGGCCAACAATCGCGACTAATGCTTGACCCGGGCCCGGGCGGTCATCAGCGAGCGACGGTCCATCGGCGCCAGGGCATTCAGCCCGGATGTTCTCGCGAAGTGAATGGCCCGCGACCGGCCAAGCGGTGTGACGAAAAACGCTTCGCCGCTGGCGGTGTCTATCGTTTCTAGTGCGCGGTCATGCACAAGTTTCATCAGCGCATCATGCAAATCGGACGCGCGATAACAGCCTCGGACACGGGGATCGGACAACAGCTGCTGCTTCGGCACCGAACCTCGGAAGACCTTGGTGGCTTCCCAGCAAATCAGGCACAGCTCAAGCTCCGCCGCAAACGCAAAACTAACCGTTTGCCGATCGGGATTCCGGCGTTCGTGGTGTGTCATCAACATCCCCTCACATGGCCCTGTCCAGGCTAGCCGGCTTTCAAGCAATTTTGTGTGAAACCGGCTCCCGGCCCGAATCGATCGGGATCGCGCCCTGCCCAAGGCAATGCACTGGCGCTTATAGGCGGGCGAGAAACCGGTCCAGATGGGCCGCAAACGCCTGACGGTCGCCCTGATTGAGCTTGGCCGGTCCGCCACCGACCTCCACGCCACTGGAGCGCATGGTTTCGAGAAAGTCCCGCATGTTCAACCGCTGGCGGATGGTGTCGGGGCTGTGATGCTCACCCCGTGGGCTAATGGCTGTCACGCCCTTTTCCACCACCTCGGCCGCCAGCGGAATATCGCTGGTAATCACCAGGTCTCCGGGCTGGGCCTGCTGGGCAATCAGGTTGTCGGCAACATCAAAGCCTGCGGCCACCTGCAAGAGCTGCACCGAAGGAATCCTGGGTACGGCCATAAAGTGGTTGGCCACCAGCCGCACATCCACCCCGGTCCGGCGGGCGGCGCGAAACAAGATGTCCTTGATCACCGCCGGGCAGGCGTCGGCATCCACCCAAATCGTCGCCATTTAGCCCAAGCCCTTGTTGCATGCGGTCACGGACCGCGCCTATCGGGATCGGATGAGCGTGCCGACACCTTCATCCGTCAGCAGCTCCAGCATGACGGCATGCTCAACGCGGCCATCGATAATGTGGGCGGCATCCACGCCGCTGGCCACGGCATCCAGCGCGCAGCGCACCTTGGGCAGCATGCCACCCGAAATCGTGCCATCGGCAATCAACTCGCCGACCCGTGTCGGCGTCAAACCGGTGAGTGTCTGCTGCTCGGCATCCAGAATCCCCCGGGTGTTGGTCAACAGGATTAGCTTTTCAGCCTTGAGCACCGTCGCCAGCTTGCCGGCCACCAGGTCGGCGTTGATATTCAGCGACTCACCATTGGGCGCCACGCCCAAGGGGGCAATCACAGGAATGAAGTCACCGGACTCCAGCAGTTCGACCACGGCCGGATCGATGCTGGCGACCTCACCCACCTGACCCAGGTCGGTGCGGCCATCGTCTGCCTTGATGCGCCGGGCGCGGATGAGCTGGCCGTCCTTGCCGGACAAACCGATCGCCCGCCCCCCGGCCTGATTGATCAGATTGACGATGTCCTTGTTGACCAGGCCACCGAGCACCATCTGGACGACATCCATGGTCTCACCATCGGTGACGCGCATGCCGTCGATAAACTCGCTTGGCTTGCCCAGGCGCTTGAGCAGGCTGCCGATCTGCGGTCCGCCCCCATGCACGACCACGGGGTTTAGGCCCACCGCCTTCATCAAGGTCACATCACGGGCAAAGCCGCGCTTGAGTGCCTCGTCCACCATGGCGTTGCCGCCGTATTTGATGACCACGGTCTTGCCGGCGAAACGCTGGATATAGGGCAGCGCCGTGGTGAGGACGCGGGCAACCTCCATGGCCGCCGTTTCGGTTAACGACTCCATTAGCTGCGCCCCGAGGAGCCGAAGCCACCCTCGCCCCGGTCCGTGGCTTCAAAGCTCTCGACGGCGTTAAAGCGCGCCTGGACCACCGGCACGATCACCAGCTGGGCAATGCGCTCGCCGGGCTCGATGGTGTAGGCCGCCTGCCCGCGATTCCAGCAGGAAACCATCAGCGGCCCCTGATAGTCCGAATCGATCAACCCCACCAGATTGCCCAGCACCAGGCCGTGCTTATGACCCAGCCCCGAGCGCGGCAGAATCATCGCTGCCAGCGACGGGTCGGCCAGATAAATCGACAGGCCGGTGGGGATCAGCTCGGCCTGGCCCGGCTCGATGGTCAGTGGCGCATCCACGCAGGCGCGCAGGTCCAGCCCCGCCGAGCCCTCCGTGGCGTAGGTGGGCAGCGGAAACTCCTTGCCAATGCGGGGGTCGAGAATGCGGTAGTCGATCGTGGTCATGCGTTGTGGCTCTGACGATGAGAAGAAGAGGACTGCGCAGACCGACGGGCATCCAGCCGCTGCGCAATTAATGTCACCAGCGATCGTGCCAACGCGGTCTTGGGTGCCGGTGCCAGCGATTCTTCGCCGTCGGCCCAGGCCACCCACAAGGCGTTGTCGTCGGTGTCGAAACCGCGCCCCTCGCCCACCCAATTGGCGGCGATCATGTCCAGCCGTTTGGCCTCTAGCTTGCCTCGGGCATAGCCTTTGAGATCATCGGTTTCGGCCGCAAAGCCGACCGTGAACAACCCCGGGTAGCGGCGCGCGACATCGGCCAGAATGTCGGTGTTGCGGACCAGTTCCAGCTGCTGACGATCGGCGGATTTCTTGATCTTGGAGGCCGCGACATCGGCGGTGCGGTAATCGGCCACGGCCGCGGTGGCGATGAATACCTCGGCTTCGGGCACTTGCTCCAGCACGGCCTCGTGCATCTGGGCGGCGGTTTCCACATCAATGCGCGTCACGCCGCGCGGGGTGGGCAGGTTCACCGGGCCGGCCACCAGCGTGACCTCAGCCCCTGCCGCCGCACAGGCTGCAGCGAGGGCAAAGCCCATTTTGCCGGACGAACGATTGGTCAGGAACCGCACGGGGTCCAGGGGTTCCCGCGTGGGACCGGCGGTGATCAGCACACCGCGGTGGTGCAGCGCCCCGCCGGGTTGCGGCGGGTTGAGCGCGGCCTCTACGGCCTCAACGATCTCGGCCGGCTCGCTCATGCGTCCGGGGCCGGACTCGCGCTCGGCCAGCTCGCCCACGCCCGGACCGACCACGGCAACGCCCCGTTCGGTCAGCGTGGCCATGTTGGCTTGCGTAGCCGGGTGTTCCCACATCACATAATTCATGGCTGGGGCGACGAGTATTGGCGCCGTCGTCGCCAGACAAAGCGTGGTCAGCAGGTCACCGCACTGCCCGGTCGCCAACTTGGCCAAGGTGTCGGCACTGGCCGGTGCAATCACAACCAGATCGGCCCAGCGCGCCAGCTCGATATGCCCCATGCCCAGCTCGGCAGCCTCGTCCCACAGACTGGTGCGTACGGCACGACCGGACAGCGCCTGCAGGGTGAGCGGCGTGATGAAACGCTCGGCATTAGCGGTCATCACGACCTGCACCTCGGCACCTTGCTTGACGAGCCGACGTGTCAGTTCGGCCGTTTTGTAGGCGGCAATTCCGCCGCAAATGCCCAGCAGAATCTTGGGTTGTGCGGACATGGCCGCTCCGACTGGAAATCCGAAGGCGCGAATTGTAGCGCGTGGCTTGACGGGGTTTTTGCACTGCGGCGAAGCTCGCCGACCACGCGACCGGTTCACCCAAGCCGGCGAGCCCCACAGGGAGACTCCGATGACCCAGCCCGTATACGCCCTGAATCTGTTCAATGTCCGTGACAAGGCCGAGTATCTCGCCTACTCGCGCCGCTCGGCCCAGGCCGTCGCCGAGCGCGGCGGCCGCGTCGTGGCCCTGGGCAAGTTTCGTGAACAGGTGGCAGGCGACGAAACACCACGCCGCGTCATGATCCTGGTCGAATGGCGCAGTCTCGAAGCTTTCCGGCACTACTGCGACGACCCGGAGCTGGCCGATCTGCATCCGCACCGGGAGAACGGCACGGCCGACTACATCTGGCAGCTGTTCGACCGACTCGAAGACCTGCGCCCCATCCTCAAAGCCGCGTCATGACCGAACCCGACTACCTCGGCATCAACCGCGCCGCCTGGGATCATCGCACCGAAATCCACGTGGACTCGGCGTTCTACGACGTGCCCGGCTTTCTGGCCGGTGGCTGCAGCCTGCGCGACATCGAGCTGGCTCAGCTGGGCGATGTCACCGGCCAACGTCTGCTGCACCTGCAGTGTCATTTCGGCCTGGACACGCTGTCCTGGGCGCGCCGTGGCGCGCGCTGCACCGGTGTGGACCTGTCGCCCCGGGCCATCGAGCAGGCCCGCCGGCTGGCCCGCCAAGCCGGTTTAGCCGCCGATTTCGTCTGCAGCGATGTCTACGCTTTTGAAGCGTCCGCCCAGGCCAGCTTCGATATCGTGTTCACCTCCTACGGCGCCATTTGTTGGCTACCCGACCTGAGTCGCTGGGCTGCAAAGGTCGTACAGCAGCTGGCGCCTGGGGGGCGATTTCACATGGTCGAGTTCCACCCGGTTTACGACCTGGTTGCCGGCTACGGCTACTTTCACCGGGATGCGCCCGACATCGAAACCGAGGGCACTTACACCGATGGCGGTGACCGCGCCGCCGTCCAGACCAAGCTGGCAACCTGGGTGCACCCACTGGGCGATGTTGTCCAGGCGCTGATCGACGCGGGTCTGCGCATCGACAGCCTGCGCGAGTACCCCTACAGCCCCTACAACTGTTTTGATGGTCTGGAGGAACGCGAGCCCGGCCGTTACTTCATGCAGCAGGCGGGGCATGACCTGCCGCTGACTTACGCCATTGCCGGCACCCGGCTGGATGGCTGAGTCCACCCTCTCGACTGACACGGGTTACGCCATCGGCGTGGATGTGCAGCTGCGGCGCGGCTGCCCCTATGCCGTCTTGGGTGCCGAAGGCCGACAAGCCGAGGCCGGCTGGCTGACGCCTGGCCCCAGTCTGGCGAGCGACGTTGCCGCACTCTGCCGCCGCTACCCCGGCGCTGTCGTCGGGCTGGACTGCCCGCGCCAGCCACTCCCGGCACCGCGCCCGTGGTACTGGCGCCAGGGCCGCTGGCAGCCCCGGGCACAGGAGGTCGGCTGGGGCCGGCACTGCGAGGTGGTCATCCGCGCCCTGGGCCTGGCCAACCCGCAGTGGACAACCACCCTGGCCGAGGCCCCTGCCTGGATGCAGCTGGGATTCGAGTTGTTCGCGGCCTTCGAACGTCATTGCGAAACCCACGAGGTGTTTCCGTCGGCCAGTTACCGCCAGCTGGCACAGGCCCCGGAACTGCGCATCGAGATCAGCCTGGACCAGTTTGGGCCGGGCCCCAAAGACCTGCTCGACGCCTTGGTCGCCGCGGTGACCGTCCGTGAGTTCCGGGCGGGTCGTGGCAGCGCCGTCGGCAACGGTGACGGTTTCGGGAGCATTGTGCTTCCGCGCCCCGTGCAGGCACCGGCAGCGCTACTACGCTGGCCGGACACACCCCGATGAACAGGACTGTCATGTCGGCGGGAGACAATCGCCCCAACACCGGTCTGTGCTGGTCTCATCCCGAATCGTTTGAATGGAGCACCTCATGCTGAACCGATGCTTGGCCTTGCTGCTTTGCTGGCCCTTGCTGCTCGCCGCAGCCCCCGACCGCGCTGAAGACATCCAACCCCTGCCGCTGGGTAGCACCCTGCCCGACGTGTCGGTGCAGACGCTGGACGGCGAGACCGTATCGGCCCGCAAGGCCGTGCAGGGCCAACCCACGGTGCTGGCGTTCTTCCGCGGCGGCTGGTGCCCGTACTGCAACCGGCAACTCGCCGAGCTGCGCCTGATCAAGGATGACCTGGAAGCGCTGGGCTACCAGCTCATTGCCATCAGCCCGGATCGCCCGGCCGCGCTGCGCGAGGGCCTGGACAAGACCCCCGTGGACTATGCGCTGCTCTCCGACGCCAGTGCCGCGCTCATCCAGGCGCTGGGCATCGCATTTCGTGTGGATGACGCCACCGTCGAGCAGTACAAGACCTACGGCATCGACCTGGAGGCCGCATCGGGCCAGGACCATCATCTGTTGCCGGTCCCGACCGTGCTGGTCCTGGACGAGCAGGGCGTGATTCACTATCGCTACTCAAATGCCGACTACAAGGTGCGCATGGACCCGGACGACCTGGTCCGCGTGGCCACCCGACTGGTGAACCCAAGTCCGTGACAACAACCGCCGACAGCCCACCCGACCTGCAACCCACACTCAAGGGGCAGCGGGTGTGGCTGCGGCCACTCACCGCCGCTGACTTTGAGGGCTGCTACCGGGCGGCCGCCGATCCGGCCACCTGGGCCCAGCATCCGGACCGGCTGCGGTACCAGGAAGCGATTTTTCGCGCGCGGCTGTTTGACTCTGCCGTGACCTGCGGCGGCGCGCTGGTGGTCCTGAATCGCAGCGACGACCAGATCATCGGTGCCACGCGGTACTACGACTGGAACCCGGCTGATCGGGAGATTGCGATTGGTTACAGCTATCTCGCGCACGACCACTGGGGCACAGGGGCCAACACCGAGGTTAAGCGCCTGATGCTCAACCATGTGTTCCAGTGGGCCGACGTGGTCTGGTTTCATGTGGCCGAAGACAACATCCGGTCCCGGCGCGCGGTCGAAAAACTGGGCGCCCATTCTGTGCGCAAACTGGCCCAAGCGGTCGACGGGCGCCCTTTCGTACAGTGCAATTACCGTTTGACGCGTTGCGGCTGGACGGGCCGCGTCAATGGCCAAACGCATTGAGCACGGTTTGAGCGTGTTGGCCTGCAGCCGTCTGGCACCACGCTGGAGCGGATCCTGGCCGCTGCGTGGAGCGATGCCATGCCCGGCCTGTTCGCGGGTTTACGTCCCATCTCAACGCCCGGCCTGAACGCCTCACACAGTCCATGTCACCATCTCCTGCCACGGCATTCGAAGTCTTCCGCGTGTTTCTGCGGCTGGGCCTGACCTCCTTCGGCGGTCCCATCGCCCACCTGGGCTACTTCCGCACGGAGCTGGTCGAGCGACGAGGCTGGGTGACCGAGAGTCAGTTCTCCCAGCTGCTGGCGATTTGCCAGTTCCTGCCCGGCCCCGCCAGCAGTCAGCTGGGGTTTGCACTGGGGCTGGTACGCGCCGGCTGGCTTGGCGCTGCGGCCGCGTTTCTGGCGTTCACGTTGCCCTCTGCGCTGTTGCTCTTCGGTTTTGCAGCGCTGGCCCCAGCACTGGCGAGTTCCAGCGGCGAGGCCATCATCCACGGACTCAAGCTGGTCGCGTTGGTCGTGGTGGCCGGCGCGGTGCTGGGCATGGGCCGCAAGCTCTGCCCCGACCGGCCCCGGCAGCTCATTGCGGCGCTGGCGATGGCCGGCGTGCTCATGACCCAGACGGCCTGGAGCCAGCTGGCGGTGGTGCTGGCAGGCGCCGCCGCAGGCTGGTTGAGTTGTCGACAGGTCCAGCCGACCGAGGCCGATGCATTTCCCATTCGTCACGGGCGAGGGCTGGCCCTGACACTTGCCGGGTTGTTTGCGCTGCTGTTGCTGACGCTGCCTCTGGTCGCCGGCCCATCGGCTAGTCTGATGGCCGTGGCCGATGCGTTTTACCGCGCGGGCGCACTGGTGTTTGGTGGCGGCCATGTGGTGCTGCCCCTGCTGGAGGACAGCGTCGTGACTCCGGGCTGGGTCAGCGAGGAGCAGTTTCTGGCGGGGTATGGCGCGGCGCAGGCCATTCCCGGGCCCATGTTCGCGTTCTCGGCCTATCTCGGCGCCAGTATTCCTGCCGACGCACCCGCTTTGCTGGTCGCCGGTGTCGCATTGCTTTTCATGTTTCTGCCGGGTTTTCTGTTGGTGTCTGCGGTGCTGCCGGTCTGGGCCTCGGTGTCCCGGCATGCAGGGATGGCCCGCGCGATTGCCGGCGTGAACGCCGCCGTGGTCGGCTTGCTCGCTGCCGCCCTCTACGACCCCATCTTCACCGCAGCGGTGACCGGCGCGAGCGATGTCGCGATTGCCGCGGTGGCCTTTGTGCTGCTAGCCGGCTGGGGACTCTCGCCCCTCTGGATTGTCTTCGGCTGCGTCGGGGCATCGCTGGCCCTGACCTAGGGATGCGCTCGCGCCCCCGGAACCGCAGCGCCGACAGCGGCCGGGTACACTGAGACCCAACGGCGTAATGGATGAGACCGATGCCGAGACGACCACGCCACGGATTACAGGCCGGGCTCACACTCGGCCTCGCATTGCTGCTGACCACGCCGGCGCCCGTCGCCGCTTGGCAGTCAGATCTGGCCGCGGTGCTGCAGTTCCGCGAACAGAATCGCAGCATCATCACGCACTGGCCTTCACGCCCCGACCGGGTCCGTGATGAGCAACGCGCGCTACGGCCCGAGAACCTCACCGACGAGGAGGTCGGCCAGATCACGCGCAGCGTGCAGGCCCAGGTGCCGGGCGCCATGGTCAACATCGGTGGCGCCACTGCCGGTTGCAACTGTCAGAATGGCCCGGACTGCAGCAGTGAAGTCTGGGCGGTCGCCTACCGGCCGGATGCGAGTCACGGTCTGCGACTGGCGCGCATCAACGACGAATGGCAAATCGGCCCTCTACAGGCCTGGTGGATAGACTTTGAAGCGCTGGCCCGCTTCCCCGCCGATGGGCTGACACCAGACGACGAGACCGCGCGCGCCCGGACCCAGGCCTGGTTGGACGCCCGCGCGGCCCTATTAGACGCTTACCCGACATGCACATGGCAACTCGACACACCCACGCTCTCTTCCGCCGCCGACTGACCGCCCTGCCTGGCGTTTGCGCGGTGTTCCCGACCCTACTGATCGGTCTGCTCGCCGGCTGCGCCACCACGGGTGCGCCGGAGCAGCGACCGGCGCAAGCCGTGACGACCAGCGGTCTGCAGGTGCAATCCGTTGGCTGGTCACGCCAGCGGATCCATGCACTGGCCACGGCCTTGCCGACGCTACAACAGCAATATGCGGTGCCGTCGCTGGCCGTGTCGCTGGTCTCGGAGTACGGCGAGGGCTGGAGCCGCACGTTCACCGGGCCGGGGTCGGTGAGCAGGCCTGTCTCCGGCTTTCCAGCCGATGGTCTGGCGATGCCGCTGCTGGCCTCGCTGACCTTGGCGGCCAGCGAATCCAGACCCTGGGGACTACGCACCCCGCTGGGCCAGATCGCGCCGCGACACGCGGAGATCCAACCCTATGCCGAGTCGCGCCCGGTGGATCTGCTAACCGCACCCTATTTCGAGTCGCCGGCCCAGGCACGCACGGCGTTGGCCGCGGCCCTGGAGGCCGCCACCGGCAACGCACTCAACGCGCTGCTGCGCGGCCTGGTGCCATCCGTCACCCATAGCCAGCTCGAGCGGCGAGCCGGCGATGTGCGATTGACCACCACCGCGGACGATTTCGGTGCCTATCTTCAAAGCTTGATCCAGGCGGGCGCGCGCGACCCTGCCACGGCGGCCTTGCTGGCAGCCCATGGCACGGTCGATGCCCGACGCGGGCTGTATCAGGGCCTGGGCTGGTCGTTGGAGCGCCAGCCCCAGGGTGGCGTCATTGCCTACCAGTGGAGCAACGCGGCCGGCTACCACCACCTTGCTCTGCTGGACATGCACCGCCGACGCGGCCTGGTGTTCCTGACACAGGGTCAACAGGGTCGCTCACTCATCGAAGCCGCGCTGCCGCTGATCGACGAGACCCCACATGCGCTGCTGTCCCGTGGTGGCGATGGTCGCTAGCCGACTCCAGTGTGAGCGCCGAGGCTATCGACTCCTGGTGGCAGTGCTGCAATAGCCGAGCAGACTCGCGACCACCCTGGCAAGACCGCTGGCCGCGAATCAGTCCGCCATTCGTTGATGCAGGTCAACATGCCCGTGGCGACGCGGCCTTAGGGTGATCCGCTCAGCTTGCCGCACGACCGCCGCTCATGTCTGTCGCCACGATTGCCCCGCCGCCACTGGAACTGCTCGCCATGCGAGCCCCGCGCTATACCTCGTATCCCACGGCCCTGCAGTTCGATGAACGCATCGGCCCCGACGACGCGGTGCGCGCCTTGCGGCAGTCCAACGACGATTGGTTGCCGGCGCCGCTATCGCTTTATCTGCATGTCCCGTTCTGCCACTCCAATTGCTTCTACTGCGGCTGCCATCGCAAGGTCACCCGCAACGTCGAACGCATGGCGGCCTACGCGAACGACCTGGCGCGGGAACTGGGACAGCGGGCGGCCTTGCTGGATGCAGATCGCCAAACCGTCCAGGTCCATTTCGGCGGCGGCACCCCCAACCACCTGCCCAGCGCCGATCTGTGCCGCGTGATGGAGACCCTGCATCACCACTACGCGCCCGATGAGCAGGCTGACATCAGCCTGGAGATCGACCCCCGACTGGTCGAAGGCGAGGAGCCCGCACTGTGGGCGTCGCTGGGGTTCAACCGCATCAGCATCGGCGTGCAGGACGTGGACGATCGCGTGCAGCGCCTGATTAACCGGGTGCAGCCTGCCGAGCAGGTGGCGCGCTGCGTTGAGCAATGCCGTCACACCGGCTTTGAGAGTATCAATTTCGATCTGATCTACGGGCTGCCCGCCCAGTCCATGCAATCGATCGACGCCACGCTCGACTTCGTCGAGCAGCAGCGCCCCGAACGCGTTGCGGCCTTTGGCTATGCCCATCTGCCCGATCGCCTGCGCGCGCAACGCGCCATCAACCGGGTCTGGCTACCCGACGCGACCGCCCGGCTGGCCCTGCGGAATCGTATCGAGCAACGACTGCTCGCCGCCGGCTACGTATCCATCGGGCTGGACCACTACGCCCTGCCAAGCGACAGCCTGGCACGCGCACATCGTGAGCAAAGCCTGCATCGCAATTTCCAGGGCTACACCACGCATGCCGGCTGCGATGTCATCGGTTTTGGCGTGAGTTCGATTAGTCGCATCGGCGACACCTTTGCCCAGCACAGCAAGTCGATCGATGATTACCACACGGCCATCGACCAGGGCCTGTGGCCGGTCGTCCGCGGGTATCGCCAGTGCGACGATGACCGGCTGCGCGAACAAATCATCATGGCACTGATGTGCGACCGCCCGGTCGATTTATTGGCGCTGGGCCGCCAGTACGGCATGGACCCGAATGCCCGATTCGAGCCGGCCCTGGAGGCCATCCAATCCATGGCACCGCGCACGCAGCCGCTGGTGGTCTGCGAAAGCGGCGTGCTGCGGGCAACGCCAGAGGGTCGCCCCTTCCTGCGTCTGATCGCCGCCCAGTTCGATGCCTTCGCCAGCGCGCAGAGGGGGCACACGAATGTTGCAGTCTGATCGCGTGCGGGCTTCAATAGCCGAGACTCCCCAGTCAACGGTGCGCGCAATCGCAACCCAACAATCTCCGAGCTTTCGGCAGGTCGCCCAGGCTTGCAGCCGCTGTGTCATGGTCGGCCAATGCCTGCCCGCCGGCCTCACGGCCGATGAACTCCAGCGCATGGACGACATCGTCGGTGTGAACGGGCAGTGCCGGCGCGGCAACGATTTATACCGTGCAGGCGACGCCATCGAAGCGCTCTACGCCGTGCGCAGCGGCTCGTTCAAGAGCTATCGACTGTCGGAGACCGGCGAGGAGCATGTCACCGGCTTTTTCCTGCCCGGTGACCTGCTGGGGCTGGATGGCCTGCACAAGGGCACGCATGCCAGTTTTGCGGTACCGCTGGAAGACAGCGTGGTGTGTCGATTCCCGCTGGAGAAGCTGGACGACATCATGGCCGAAACGCCCCGGCTGACCCGCAAGATGACCCGCGTGGTGTCCCGTGAACTCGACAATCAGATCGAGCGCGCACGCAATCGCACCGCCGACGCGGCTGTCAGCGCCTTTCTGCTCGATCTTCGCGAACGCATGGTGACCCGGGGTTTCGATGCCGGGCACCTCAGCCTCAAGATGAGCCGTCGCGACATCGGCAATCATCTGCGCCTGCGGATCGAAACCGTCAGTCGCGCGTTTAGCCGGTTGCGTGATCAGGGCATCATCGACGTCGACGGGCGCAGCCTCAGATTTCTCGACCCGGACCGCCTGCGTACACTGGCGCGCCAAGACTAGGACCACGCGGGCCATTGGCCCGGTGTCGAGGAGGCAATGGATTGCTGACGATTCCCTGGGAGGCTTTTGCGCTGACCGGCTGGCTGCTGGTTGCGATCGCTGCCGGACTGCATGCCCTGCTCAAACTGCCTGACCCACGCGCCGCCTGGGGCTGGATTGCCGTCACGCTGCTGTTTCCGTTCGCAGGCCCGGTGCTCTACGTGCTGTTCGGAATCAACCGGGTCCAGACCCGTGCACGCCAGATCGTGCAGGCGCTGCCGGAGGCGCTGCGCAGCCCGGATCACGAGGACGCCCGCGAGCAGACAGCCCTGCGCGATCGACTGAATCTACGCCTGCCACTAGTGCACACCGGCGACACCGTGACCGGCAGTCCGCTGCTGTCTGGCAATGGCATTCGCCCGCTGAGTAACGGCGAGCAGGCATTCCCGCCCATGCTTGCGGCCATTGATGCCGCGGAGCACTCGATTGCCCTGGCAACCTATATTTTTGAGACCAACCGGGCCGGGCGTGATTTCATCGCTGCGTTGGAACGCGCCCACGAACGCGGCGTGGAGATCCGGATCCTGGTGGATGGTATCGGCGAGCTTTATTCCCTTCCAAGAGCCGTTCGTTTGCTGCGCCGCCGCGGCATTCGCTGCGCCCGGTTTCATCCGCCACAACTGCTGCCGCCGTCACTGCACGTCAACCTGCGCAACCACCGCAAGGTGTTACTGGTCGACGGGCGCATCGGCTTCACCGGCGGCATGAATATCGGCAGCCGCTATCTGGTGGAGCAGCCACAAAGCACGCAGGCGGCCGACACCCATTTCGAAATGACCGGCCCGATTCTCAGCCAGCTGGCCACCGTTTTCTCGGCCGACTGGTATCTGGCGACGGGCGAGACCTGGGCGCCGACTTGCTGGGACACAGACCAGCCGGCTCAGGGCGAGTCGATTTGTCGCGTCATTACCGATGGCCCCAACGAAGACCTCGATCACCTGCGCCTGGTGATGCAGGCCGCCATCGGGTCGGCGCGTGAGCGCATCCGCATCATGACGCCCTACTTCCTGCCGCCACCCGAGCTGGAAGCCACCCTGACCGGGGCCGCGCTGCGAGGCGTACAGGTCGACGTGCTGCTGCCGGCGAAGAACGATGTTCGCGCCGTGCATTACGCCAGCCGCCACAAGCTCGCCCGGATGATGGAGTCGGGGCTGAACATCTGGTACCAGCCGCCGCCATTCCGACACAACAAGCTGTTTGTCATCGATGACGACTACGCGCTCATCGGTTCGGCCAATCTTGACGCTCGCAGCCTGCGGCTGAACTTTGAACTGGCCGTCGAGGTATACGACGAGGCCTTCGCGGCCAGTCTCCACACATTATTCAATCGCTCGATCGACGACAGTCAGCGCCTAACGCGGGAGACGCTCAACCAACGGGGCGCCCTGGAACGGGTCCGCGACGCAGCCTGCTGGCTGTTCTCGCCTTACCTGTAATCAACCCGCCGGCTTGTAAATCCACACCGGCACACCGGACAGGCGCAGGATTTTCTCGGCCACGCTGCCCAGCGCCAAGCGCATCAGCCCATGCAGCCCTCGGGTGCCGGTGACGATCAGGTCGAAATCCTGGTCTTCGGCCAGGCGACAAACGCCTTCGGCCACCCGGCTGCTCAGCACGTGCACCGGCACATCCTGATCCGGGAGCTGCTTGCGGACGAACTCGACCACGGCGCCGCGCACCTCGTCAGGCGCCGGGGCGCAGTAATCCAGCGGGAAATAAGGCGGCACGGTCAGTGGTTCGACCACATGCACCACCGCCAGCTCCGCGCCGAAATCCTCGGCCAGGCTGGCCGCGTACCGCAGCGTCGCGCCCGACCGATCCGACAGGTCGACGGGCACCAGTATCCGCCGGTACGGCGCATGCGGCGTGGTGTAGTGCACCGAGAGCACGGATACGGGGGCATCTCGCACCACCCCCTCGGCCACGCTGCCCAGCGCCAATCGGCCCATGCCGGTGCGCCCGTGGGTCCCCACGATGATGAGATCGGCGTCCACCGACTCGGCCGTTCGCAGCAGTGCATTACGAGCCGAGACATCCCGCTCCACCCGGGATTCGAAGTCGACCTGATACTCGGACTTTAGGGCCGCGAAACGCTCGCCGACACGGTCGCGGAATTGATCCCACTGGGCGTCCAGCACACCGGCTGACAAGTCGTCATGTAGCACCTGTGCGAACAGCGCTGTCAGGTTGGCCTGGCACAGCTGCGCCAGGGCATCGGCATGTAGCACCGCGTTAATGGACGGTTCCGAAAAATCCGTGCCGACCAGAATCTGTTGAATCGAGTTGCTCATGACGGCCACTCCTGCTGAACGAGTGCCCATGATGGCGCGGCCATGCGCCGACACGATTGACCTGCATCAACGGCTCAGCCAGTTTCGTTCACTCACTCGGGAAGCACTGATTGATTCGCGCCGTCTTGCTGGCGCGAATCAATCAGTGCTTCCCTAGCCCAGCTGGCAAAGCCAACGCCCCCAGTCGCAGCCCCAGGCCAGCCCCAGCGCCAACAACAGGCCCGCAGCCGTCATCCCGGCCCGAAGCCGAGGCCAGACACGGCCAGAAAGGCGAGGCGCGACCCAGGAGGCGGCGATCATCACCAGGGCCACACCGACGGCCGAGCCCAAGGCAAACGAGCCGGCTAGCAAGCCGCCCTGCAGCACATCCCCGGTGAGCACCACGTAGCCGAGCACCCCGTAGAACACCGGGCAGGGCAACAACGCCATGGCCGCGCCCAGCCCGGCGATGGATCGGGTCGTCGCTGCCGATCGCGAACGCAAACGGTCCAGTGCCACCCATAAACCCAGGCCGGCGGCCAGCGACATCATCACAATCGGCAGCCAGGCACCAGCTGTGGCTCCCACCCCGGCTGTCAACATGCCCAGAGCCACCAGGACCAGCTGCCGGGCCGACAGCGCCACCGCGACGCAGCGCCCACAAGCCGGTGCCGGCTGTCGGGCATGGGGTTGAGTGCCCGAGAAGACCAGCCCGCAGGTCATCGCATAATGCGGTGCGGCCATCAGCCCCAGCGCAAGAAAGCCCCCCGCGGTGAGTGCTGTCGGCGTCATCACGGTCGGGGTTCCGGTGGCTCGTCGACGCCGTCGCCCTGCTCCACATCCGGCATGCGATTATCCAGGCGGTCGTACTGCCCGGAGTTCAGCGCCCACATCAGCACGGCGATGGCAGCGGCAACCAGCACCAGGCTGATCGGAATCAGCAGCAGCAGACTGCTCATGCCGCCACCGCGCTTGGGTGGGTGGCCGGCCGTGTCCGGTCAGGGACGCGACGAATCGCGTTGGCCACGACCCAGGCCGAGCTGGTCGCCATGCCGATAGCCGCACCCCAGGGAGGTAGATATCCCAGCGCAGCCAGCGGATAAACCGCCGCGTTATAACCCAGCGCCCAGACAACGTTCTGGGTGATACGGCGACGCACCGTGCGGGCTGCGCGCAGCAGGTCAACAACGCCACCCAGCCGCCCGTCCATCAAGATGGCATCGGCACTGGATTGCGCCAAACCGGTCCCCGAGCCCAGCGCAATACCCACATCGGCGGCCGCGAGCGTTGGCGAGTCGTTAATGCCATCACCAACCATGGCAACGCGGTGGCCGCGTGCCCGCAGCGACTGCAGGTAGGCGAGCTTGTCGGCAGGGGTACAGCCTCCGGTGGCTGCGTCCATGCCCAGTGAGGCCGCGAAATGGTTTGCGGCGGCCGGCGTATCGCCACTGAGCAGATGGACATGACAGCCCATGGCCTGGAGCTGCTGGACGGTTTGCAGGGCATCGGAACGCCGCGTCGCGGCCAGACCAAACACCGCCTCGAGCACGCCATCCACGCGCAGGGCGATCCAGGTCAGCTCCGGACTGGGCTCGACATCGAGCTGCCTCAAATCCTCCGACCCGGCGGTGCTCAGCACGACCTGCAACCCCGCCACCTCGCCGGACACCGACCCGCGATCGACGCAAGCTGCATGGGCTGGCGCGGCTTCGATGTCGTCGAATGCCCGGGCAATGGGGTGGGTGCTGGCTCGCTCAACGGCCGCGGCGAGCTGCAGCGCCTGTTCGGCATGGCAGCCGGGCCGCACCCGGACGACCTGCCGGACCAGCCCGTCCTCGGTGAGCGTTCCGGTCTTGTCGAACACCACGGTGTCGATGCGGCCAGCCGCCAGCAAGGCACGCGCCCGGGCTGGCAGCACGCCCAGCCGCGAGAGCCGGCCGATGGCTGCGGCCAACACCGCAGGCACGGCCAGTGACAATGCACAGGGGCAGCTGGCCACCAGCACGGCCAGCATGATTTCCACGGCGCGGTCCGGCCCGGCAGACCACCAGGCCCAGCCGGCCGCGGCAGCCCCCACGAGTACGGCCAGAATGAACACACCGGCAATGCGATCGGCCAGCACCTGGGCGGGCGGCCGCTCCGACAAGGCCCGGTGCATGGCCCGCCCGATGGCGGCCAGGGTGGTGTCGGTTCCGGCAGCGGTTGCCGTCAAGGTCACGGGGGCCTCATCGACCAGCACAGACCCGGCCAGCACGCTGGCATCGACGTCAAACCAGCGCGGAGCCGGCTCGCCGGTCAGCACGGCCTGGCTGAGGTGTGCACCGCGGCCCACCAGGCGTCCGTCCACCGGCACGGTTTCGCCCGGCCTGACCTGCACCTGCATGCCGGGAACAACGGTGGCGACAGCCTGTTCTGTCCAGCCGTCCCCGTCTCGAACCCGCGCCATCGTGGGCTGGTCGGCCAGCACATGCCGCACCCGCTCGGCCGCCTGCAGCCGGCCCCGCGCCTCCAGCAGACGGCCCAGCGACAGAAACAGCACAAACATGACGGCCGAGTCGAAGTACACGGTGCCGGCGCCACTCACCGTGTGCCAGGCGCTGAAGCCATAGGCCGTGATCAGGGCCAGGCCCACCGGCAAATCCATGGACGGCGTGGCGTTGCGGACATCCCGCCAAGCACCGGATAGAAACGGCCAGCCGGCGTAGAACACCACCGGTGTGGCCAGCAGCCACTGCGCGAAGGTCAACAGCCGATCCACGCCGGGTTCCAGCGTCCCGCCGGACAGGTAAGAAGGCCAGGCCAGCATCATGACCTGCATGGTCAGGAATGCGGCCAGCACGACCCGTCGAACGCTGCGAGCATAGCTTTGCCGGCTGAGATCGGCCGCGGCAGGGGCCGCCACCGGCCGACCTGGAAACCCGGCTTGCTCCAGGGCATCGACCAGCGCCGTCAGTGGGCTGCGCCTGGGGTCGAATTCCAGCTCAACCGTCCGGGTCGCCAGGGACGGTCGCATCACCACCCGATGGACGCCAAGCGCCGCCTCGATGCGGCGGACACAAGCCCCGCAGTGCATGCCAGGAACAGCAAGAATGACGGAGCGCCGACCACCGGCCACCGGCACGCCTGGCAGGTCGGTGGCAACCGGCGGCTCCACTGTGGCTGTCGAGACCGGGGTCATGGGGTCGGGGCGGAGAAGCCGGTGGTCGTCGCCGTGACCACCAGATAGGTCGATGCCACCAACGTGAACACCAGCACGCCAATAATCACCCAGCCGGCAGGCGGTATGCGTTTCATTGTTTCGGCCTGAAAAAGTTGGTGCTCCGATCGGCCACGACCTCGCCGGTCGCGTCCTGAAGCTCGATGGTCATGGTCTCGACCCGATAGCCAAGCAGCGGTGCGCGAACACCCACCACCAGACCGCGGGTTTCCCCAGGGGCCAGTTCGATGGCGTCCGGGCTGATCGTGGCGAGGGACTGCTCGCCGGTCACGCTGATGCGGTAACGCACCGGGCCGTCCTGTTTGTTGGTGACCTTGAGCGTGTAGACGTTTTCGATGTGCTGGGTATCGATGACGCGATACAGATTCTTGCGGTCACGGATGACATCCAGTTCCACCGAACTGCGCAGCAAGACCAACGCGACAAAGCCCAGCAGCAGTCCGGCCCAGATCACGCCATAGCCGATCGAACGCCCGCGCAGCAGCCGGTAACGGCCGCCAGCGTCGTGATTCACGGTGGTGTAGCGAATCAGGTTGCGTGGCTTGCCCACGGCATCCATCACATGGTTGCAGGCATCGATACAGGCTGCGCAGGCAATGCACTCGTACTGCAGGCCGTCACGTATATCGATCCCGGTGGGACAGACCTGCACGCACATCTGGTCATCCACACAGTCGCCCGCCAGCACATCCGAGAGCTTGCGTGCCTTGGACTTGCGCGGCTCGCCCCGCTGCTCGTCGTAGGCAATGATTAGCGTGTCCTTGTCGAACATCGCGCTTTGGAACCGGGCGTAGGGACACATGTACTTGCAAACCTGCTCACGCATAAAGCCGGCGTTGCCCCAGGTCGCAAAGGCATAAAACAGTGTCCAGAACAGCGGCCAGCCTCCCAGCTCCAGCGTCACCAGATTGGCGGCCACCTGCTCCACCGGCACGAAGTAGCCGACAAAACTGACGCCGGTGAACAATGCGAAGAGCATCCAGGCCAGGTGCTTGCCGCCCCGCCGCAGGATCTTCTGCGATGTCCAGGGCGCACGATCCAATTTCATGCGCTTGTGACGGTCGCCCTCAATGTGATGCTCGATCCACAGGAAGGCCTCGGTCCACACCGTTTGCGGACAGGCATAGCCACACCAGAGACGTCCGGCCAGCGTGGTGAACAGGAACAGGGTCATGGCGGCCAGAATCAGCAGCCAGGTCAGCAGGAACAGGTCCTGTGGGACCAGTGTCAGGCCGAAGACATGGAACCGACGCGCGGCCAGGTCGAACAACACGATGTGCTCGCCACCGACGCGAATCCACGGCACGACATAGAACAGCCCCAGCAGCGCGAGCATCGCAATCACCCGCCACTGGGCGAAGCGGCCCCAGACCGCGCGTGGATGAATGCGCGGTGCGGACTCGTACAGGCTTTGTGGTGTCTGGCTCATGCGTCGGTAAAGTCTTCAGATCGATGCAACGGAGCACGCCGGGGCGCACGCCCCGACAGCAACCAGCTCATGCCGGCCGGCACGACGGCGGCCGCCCAGGCCGCGAGGAACACCACCGACAGTTGCCCCAGGCCCTGACCGGGCATGGCGCTGGCGTAGAGATACACCGGCGTGGCCACGACCGCACCCAGAAAGGAGGACCAGCCCACCGCTGCCATCGCGCGAACACGCGGTGACAGCGGCGGTTGCGGGGTGTAGAACGCCTCCCGGTCGGCCTGGGGAGCACTCACGGCGCCAGTCCCAGCACGTAGCCGGCCAACAGCTTGATCTCCTGCTCACTAAGCAGGTCGGCATGCGCGGGCATCTTGCCCTGGCGACCGAACAGAATGGTCTCGCGGATGCTGGCGTCGTCACCGCCATATAGCCAGGTGTCGTCGGTGAGATCGGGTGCACCCAGCGCCTGGTTACCCCGTCCGTCCTGACCGTGACAGGCCGCACAGCGTTGGGCGAAGACGGACAGCCCCTCTGCCTGCTGGCCACGCGGCGCCCCCTCGGGCCAATCCCCCACCAGGGCGATAAGCTGGGCCACCTGCGCCTCGGACAGCTGCGATAAAAATGGCGTCATCACACCCTGCCGCCCGCGGGTGATCGAGGCCACCACGGCTTCGGGGTCACCGCCGTAGAGCCAATCGTCATCAGCGAGGTTGGGATAGCCCCGAGCCCCTTCGGCATTCGCGCCGTGGCAGCCGGCGCAGTAGCTGCCGAACAGCTCCTGACCCAGCCTGCGGGCATCCGGATTGGTGGCGATATCGGCGATGGGCGCGGCGGTCAGCGCATCGAGTTTGCGGGTGCGACGCTCGGTGAGCTCGGCCAGCTGTTGCTCCATTTCACCACGCGTGGACCAGTCCAGCACGCCGGTGTAATGCCCGAGACCGGGAAAGACCACCATGTATCCGACAGCAAATACGATGGTGATGATGAACAGGTTCAGCCACCACCGCGGCAGCGGATTGTTGAGCTCGCGCAGGTCGTCATCCCAGACATCGGCCTTGATTTCACCCTCGGCCACATCGTTGGGGTTGTTGCGGCTCGTGGCCCAGATCAGCCAGAGACAGGCCACGATATTGAGCAACGTAACGCCGGCGACCAGCCAGCCTGTCGCCGCCGTCATGATTGCACCTCCACCTGTCCCTGGGTGGCCGGGGCCTCGTCCTGCAGAGGCAGTTGCTCGGCCTGCTTGAACCGCTCGCGGCTGTTCGGTCCATAGGCCCACCACACCACGGCAGCGAAGCCGAGCATGGCGAGCACGGTGATGATTCCGCTGGTCATTGCGTCACCTCCTGATCACTGGCCTTGAGCGACTGCAGATAGGCCACCAAGGCATCGAGCTGGGTCTGGCCGGTCACCGCCTCGGCGATGGCGGCGAAATCGGCGTCGGTGTAGGGCACGCCGGCCGTCCGCAGGGCCTGCATCATCCGGCGGACCTCGTCGGGCGAGACCCGCTGCCGGATCAGCCAGGGATAACCAGGCATGTTCGACTCGGGCACGACAGCACGCGGGTCCATCAGGTGCAGCTCATGCCACTCGTCGTTGTAACGCCCGCCAACCCGCGACAGATCCGGCCCTGTGCGCTTGCTGCCCCACTGGAAGGGGTGCTCGTACACCGACTCCCCGGCCTTGGCGGCGGGGCCGTAGCGCAGCACTTCCTCGGCCAGGTAGCGCACCTGCTGCGAATGGCAGTTGTAGCAACCCTCGCGGATGTACACGTCACGTCCGGCCACCTCCAAAGGACCCAGCGGCTCGATACCCGGGGCCGGCTGGGTGGCCGATTTGCTGATCATCAGCGGGACGATCTCGATGATGCCGCCGACGCTGATCACCACGGCGATCAGGATCGCCATCAGGCCGATGTGCTTTTCAATCTTTTCGTGATTCATGACTCAGGCTCCCGCCGGCACGGTGGCCGTTTCGGCGACCGGCTGCTCGACCGGCGTGCGCATGGTCTTCCAGGTATTCCAGGCCATGACGAACATGCCCGACAGGAACACCACGCCCCCGAGCAGGCGGATGAAGTAGAAGGGATACGTCGCCTTCAGGGACTCGATGAAGGTGTAGACCAGCGCGCCGTCTTCATCGACCGCCCGCCACATCAGCCCCTGCATGACACCGGCCACCCACATCGCAGCGATGTACAGCACCGTGCCGATGGTCGACAGCCAGAAGTGCAGATTGATGGCCGGCACGCTGTGCATCTCGGTCTTGCCGACCAGACGCGGGATCAGCACGTACAGGGATCCGATGGAGATCATCGCCACCCAGCCAAGGGCGCCCGAGTGGACATGGCCGATGGTCCAATCCGTGTAATGCGACAGGGCGTTAACCGTCTTGATCGACATCATCGGCCCTTCGAAGGTGCTCATGCCGTAGAACGACAGAGACACAATCAGGAACTTGATGATCGGATCCTCACGCAGCTTATGCCACGCCCCGGACAGCGTCATGATCCCGTTGATCATGCCGCCCCAGCTAGGCGCCAGCAGAATCAGTGAGAACACCATGCCCAGCGACTGCACCCAGTCCGGAATCGCGGTGTAGTGCAGATGATGCGGGCCGGCCCACATGTAAATCGAGATCAGCGCCCAGAAGTGGACGATGGACAGCCGATACGAGTAGATCGGCCGGCCCGCCTGCTTGGGCACGAAGTAATACATCATCCCCAGGAATCCGGCGGTCAGGAAAAAGCCGACGGCGTTGTGGCCGTACCACCACTGCACCATGGCATCCACGGCGCCCGGATAGGCCGAGTACGAACGCATCGGGCCATAGGGAATCGAGATGTTATTGACGATGTGAAGTACGGCCACCGTCAGGATGAACGCCCCGTAAAACCAGTTGGCCACGTAAATATGTTGGACCCGGCGCTTCATGATCGTGCCGAAGAACACAATGGCGTAAACCACCCAGACCACGGCGATCAGCAGATCGATGGGCCATTCGAGCTCGGCGTATTCCTTGCCCTGGGTCAGGCCCATCGGCAGGGTGATGGCGGCTGCGACGATCACCGCCTGCCAGCCCCAGAATGTGAACGCCGCCAGCTTGTCGCTGATCAGCCGCGCCCCGCAGGTCCGCTGCACCACCCAGTACGAGGTCGTGAACAGGGCGGAGCCACCAAAGGCGAAAATCACCGCATTGGTGTGCAACGGCCGCAGCCGGCTATAGGTGAGCCACGGGACGTCGAAGTTCAGGGCAGGCCACATGAGCTGGGCGGCGATCAACACACCCACCGTCATGCCAACAATGCCCCAGACAAGCGTCATCACCGCGAACTGCTGAATGACCTTGTCGTTGTAGACGACGGTCGATTGCGCTGAGTCGGTCATGGTCGGGTCTCGAAGGGGAAGCAGACGCCGGCCAGTCTGTTGCAGTGGCCCACGCACCGTGTTGACATGGATCAACAACCTGCCGGTGGATTGCGCAGACACTGACTCGACCCCGGCCAACGCCGCCGAGTCACGACCCAAGGACACCCCGACATGCACGTGGAACAGATGGAGCACTGGCTCCAACGGCGACTGGCCCTGACCCGTGCGTTGCAGGGCGCCTGTCTCGGCACGGGTGCCCCGCTGGGCTGGCTGCTCATTCTCGCCATTGACGGGGTATCCCCCTTGTCCGCGCTGGCCGATCAACCGGGACTGTTTGCCTACATGTTCTTCGGCACCTGCAGCGTATTCGCGGCCTTTGGCTGGACTCTGGGCCGACGCGAAGAAGAAGAGCGCGAGCACGGACTCCACGATGGGCTGACCGGGCTCTACAACGCCGAGTATTTCCAGGCGGCGCTGGCCAAGGCGGCACGGCGGCTCCAGCGCGATGGTGAACCCCTTGCGCTGATCATCTTTGATCTCGACCACTTCAAGCGCGTGAACGACCAGTTCGGGCATCGCGTCGGAGACACCGTGCTTCGCCGCCTTGGCACCGTCGTCCAGCGCGTGGCGCGTCGTGACGAGGTGGCCGCACGCATTGGCGGGGAGGAATTCGCCCTGCTCATGCACGGCGCCACGGAAGACGAGGCCTGTCAGGCGGCCGAGCGCCTGCGCCGGGTGATCGCAGACACCGTGTACTGCGAGGTCGATGACCAGCGTCATCATGTGACGGCCTCGCTGGGCTGCGCGGCACGCTCCACTTGGTCGGACGACCTCGCACAAACGCTATACGAGGCCGCCGACGCAGCGATGTACGCAGCCAAGCACCGTGGCCGCAACCGGGTTGAATGTGCATCCCGTCAGCCCTCTCAGGATGACCCGAACCCGGCCGCCGCCTAAGCCCGCGTAGCCATGTCCGCCTTAACTGCGAGATTGCGTATTGCCTGACAGGCTTCTGACCCGGTGTTGTCCATGGCCATACGCGACTGGCCTGCCGCCGAACGTCCACGCGAAAAACTGCTGGCCCGCGGCGCGGCTGCTTTGTCCGATGCGGAGTTGCTGGCGATCTTCCTGCGCACGGGCGTCACGGGCAGCACGGCGGTGGACCTGGCCCGCCAACTGCTCCAGGACTTCGGCGGGTTGAGGCCTCTGCTGGCGGCCGACCGACGCAGCTTCTGCGCCGGCCGTGGTTTGGGCGATGCCAAGTATGTCCAGTTGCAGGCGGTGCTGGAGATGGCCCGCCGGTATCTGGATGCCGAATTACGCGAGACACCGCGGATCACCGATGCCCGCAGTGCCGAGCGGTATCTGCAGGCGCAGCTGGCCCACCGCCCCTACGAGGTCTTCGCCTTGCTATTGCTGGATACCCGCCATCAGGTCCTGGGATTCGAAGAGTTGTTCCGCGGCACCATAGACGGAGCGAGCGTGTACCCGCGGGAGGTCGTCAAGACCGCGCTGGCGCATCACGCCGCTGCGGTGATTCTGGCGCATAACCACCCCTCCGGCGTCGCCGAACCCAGCTCGGCCGATCGCCGACTGACCGAGCGACTGGTCCAGGCCCTGGGGCTGGTGGATATCCGTGTACTCGACCACCTGGTCGTCGGTCACGGCGACACCGTCAGCTTTGCCGAACGCGGTTGGCTATGAGCACCGCGCCGGTGCATCCGGTGCGGTGACACGGATCGGCCCGCCTAGGGCGCGATCTCGCCCTCGGGCGGTGCAGGCCGCAGCACGCCATCCGGCACTTGCAGACCGTTGGCCTGGATGGCGGCTTTGGACGCCTCGGTGCGCTCCCAGGTCTGGAGGTAAACCTCGGCGGAATTGAACAGGTGCCGCATCTGCTCAGGCGTGCCCTCAAGGCGAATTTCCTCGACGAATCCGCTGAGCATCCCGTGGTGGGCGTTGCCGTCAATATCCTCGTGCCAGGTCCGCTGGACCACGCCATCGGCGTCCACCGAGCTGGGCTGGTGGAACACCACCGGGTCAACCGCGGCGAACTCGGGCAACTCGTCAAACACCTCACCGGTGTACAGCGTGTAGGGATACACCACGGCGTCCTCTGGCTCGAAATTGCCGCGGGGTCCTGTCTGGGAGGACAGCCCATTGGTATCCGTGCCGTACCCGAACCCGAACAACGGGCGGGACTCGGCGGGTAGGTCGGCCACCGCAGCCTGATAAATCGCGAAGGTTTCGTCCATATCGGACCGGAATCCTCGGCTGGAGCCATTGCTGGGGTACAGATGTCCGCCGCCACGCAGCACGCGCGCCGCCTGGTCAATGGTCGTCCCGCCGAACGTGCCGTGTGTGGACACCAGGGGATACACCGGCGTCTGGGCCTCGGCCAGTTCCAGGGCCTGGGTTTTCATGCCCATTTCCATGTGGTCGAAGTCGAAGATGAAGCCCAGCTCCATCATCTTGCCGTAGGTGTAGAGACCGGCCGGGGTCATCCAGCGGGCGTTGCACTGTCGAACGTCGGCCGGATAGCAGGGGGTGGTCCCACCCGAGCGGCCACCCTGACCGGTCGGCACGCACAGCGGCGGACTCAGGAAGCTCTGGGTGCTGCCACCGGTGCTACTCCACAAGTACCCCGTGAAGTTTTCCGTCTCGCCCTCGATGGGGCAGTCGTAGGTGGTCCAGAACTCACCGGTCGGCGTTTCTGTAGTTTGCAGGTTCTCCGCCAGCTCGGTGACCTGCGCCGGGTCGAGACTGCCACTGAGCAGGCCGGTGATCTCGGCCACGTCACCCGAGGGGATACCGCCGGAGTTCTCACGGTTACCGACATTGAGCACCAGCCCGTCGAAAATACCGTTGCCGCCAAAGGCGTTGTCGAATTCGTGGATCGAGATGATCTGGCGCACACCCCAGGCGTGAATGCGCTCCATCTGCGTCAGAATGGAATTGGGCTGGCCTTCCTCGATGGTGCAGCCATAGCTGTTTTCGATGCCGCCGGACCCGTCCTCGACTTCGGGCGTCTGGGTCCGTGTGGGCTGGTACGTCAGCTTGCAGTCAAAGAGGTTGGAGATCTCGATGCCCAGCACCACGGCCATCTTGCCGTCTTCGATCACCGCACGCGCCTCGGCCGGGTCGTGGACGATCTGGAAGAAGCCCTCGCCGCGCCCGCCATACTGGGCGTCGATGTAGTCCTGCATGCCGTACATCGTGCCGGCCTGACGACCCGCATTGTTCATGGAATTGCAGTCTTCGGTGACATTGCCAGCGGCATTACGCTGCAATTCACATAGCGTTTCGTTGTCGACCAGATCGTTGACAGCCACACGCAGGCCGGCCGCCCAGGAGCGTTCCAGCCATTTCCAGTAAATCGCCTCGTGGGTCAGCATGCCGCGTGCCGGCCACTCGGAGAATGTCGGATAGCCATCCGTCGCATGGCCATCCGGATCATTGGTAAACAATCCGCCGACCAAGTCCATCTGACCGGTTTCTCCATGATCCACCGAGCAATTGCCCAGCGCATGCTCCACGCCGAACTTGTGGTACGGGCGCCCCCATTGCGCGCCACCGAGAAACTCGCTGGCGCTGATATGGACATGGACATCGGCGTGACCCAGAACCGTACCGTCGGGCTGGGTGCCGGAAAACGGCGTGCCCGTGAAGTTGCTCGAGGCCTCCGGGTAAGCCGCACAGCCCGTGGTCGGTTCGATCGCAAAGGCCTGGGCATCCTCATCGGCGGCGGCCACAGCGACCAGCTGTCCGTCACCATCGACGCCCAGCCGGGTGGCGGTGGTGTCCGATGCCAGAGTGAAGGCCTCGAACAGCAGGTTGGGGTCTTCAAAGCCGTGGTATTCGGCCACGTACTCCGGTGTGGGTTCGGTGTGATACGCCGGTGTTGCCGGATAGGCCGTCGTGTCACCGACACCCAATACCGTGAACTCGGCAGCATCGGTGGCGTCTGCGCTGGCGGTTTGCGTCAACGCGGGTGGCGTGTCGACCGTGATCAGTTCGCGCTGGCTGTCATACAACACGTACTTACCCAGAGCTGTGGCCTTGAAGAACAGCGGTTCGGCCTCTGCGATCGCGTCGGCCGAGGCGCTGTAATCGCTACCGCTGCGCGCGACATACTGGCCCGTGGCCACCGAGCGCAGCGCCCAGCATTGGCTGGCCATGGCATAACGGGTCTTGGTGTCGGCAGATGCGAGGTTGTCCTCGCTGTCGTCGTCGGCACTGTCACAGCCGGGATCATCGGGAAAATCCACCAGGCCATCGGCATCGTTGTCCTGCCCGTCGGCACAGGCCGCAAGCACCGGGTCCGGACCGCCCGGCGTGCCGGCGCTGTCGTCCAATGATTCCGAGCCGCTGCAGGCGGCCATCAGCCAGATCGCCGACAGGCTCACTATACAGGTCGATGCACGCATGATCTCTCCTCGCTAAACCAACCTATTCGCACGGAGAATCCCGCGCCGCCGACGGCCGGTGTTGTCGTTATCGGTCGCGACAGTATCGCGGCCGGCATTGAATCGCCTATCGTAAATATGCCCTCAGCGCGGCGAAGACCGCGTGAACAATGACTCGAGGAGTTCCGTGAACAAACTATCTCTGGCCCTGGCCATCATCGGCGTCGTCCTGTTGTCCGCATTGTTTGTGCTGCTCAGACCCTCGGCACCGGCGGGCCCCCAGACCGGTGGCGCCGCCGCCCCGCCCCCCGCGGCCCGATCACCCGAACCGCCGGCACCGCCGAGCACAGAGGAGCCGCCAGCCCAGCGCCAGGCCGCCACACCGATCCGGCTCGTCATCCGCGACGGGCATCTGGTGGAAGGCCCTGCAACCGTCCAGGTCGCGCAGGGCGCGGAGATCACGCTCGAACTGGCCAGCGATTCTGAGGGCGAATGGCACCTGCATGGCTATGACATCCACGCTGAGCTCCGTGCGCAGGCCCCGACGCGGGTGACACTCAAAGCCGAGCATGCCGGGCGCTTCGAACACGAGCTGCATGGCAGCGGTGCCCATGGCGCGCTGGGCGTGATCGAGGTCTACCCGGCCACGCAGTGACCTCCACCTGGTTCGCCCGCCTCGGCGGCTTCTGGCTGTTCTGGGTCTGCCCCAGCGCGGCGCTCGCGCATTCCTTCGGCCAGGTCTACAACCTGCCCGTGCCCTTCTGGCTGTACGCCTGGGGTGCAACCGGGGCGCTGCTCGCCTCGTTTGTCATGGTGGCCGTCGCACTCACCAGCGCACGCGCCACCCAAGCGCCGGCCTATCTGGCCTGGGCACCGGCGGGTTCGCGAACCCGTGCCCTGCTGCGCCTGACCCACCGATCAGCACAGGCCATTGCGCTGGGGCTGATGCTGCTGTGCATCGCCACCGGGCTCTGGGGCGTCAACAGCCCCTACGGCAATTTCAACCTCACCGCATTCTGGATTGTCTTTGTGCTGGGGTTGACCTACGTGGTGGCACTCACCGGCAACCTTTATGCCTGGATCAACCCCTGGCGGAGCCTGACTGATCTCGGTGTGGCCGCAATCGCCGTGCTGCGCGCGGACCGTGCACCGTCCCCCTGGCTGCGCTACCCCGCATGGCTGGGACACTGGCCTGCCGTCGCGCAGTACATGGCGTTCATCTGGATCGAGCTCAATGCCCGCCACACGCCGCAAGCACTGGCCGAGGTGTTGCTGGTGTATACCGCCCTGACGCTGGGCGGCTGCCTGTTATTCGGTCGGCAAGCCTGGTTTCGCCAGGCCGACGTCTTCGCCGTGTTCTTCCGACAGGTTGCCCGGCTAGCCCCGCTGCAGCCTGACCCGGATCGACCGGGCGGGCTGCGGCTCTACTGGCCCATGCTGGCGGTCGCCCAGCGTCCGGCCGAAAGCCTGTCGGTGCTGGTCTTTATTCTGTTCATGCTGTCGTCGACGGCGTTTGACGGGCTGAGCGACACGCTGGCCTGGCGCCGCTGGCTTTGGGCCGATCTGTACAACGCCGGGCTTAAGCACTGGGTTGGCACGAACCCGCTGGCGGCTTTCCCGCAGATGCAGCAAATCGACCGGGTCTGGCGCAGCGTCTGGCTACTCGCCTCGCCCTGGCTTTATCTGGTGGTTTACCTCGCCGTCATTGCCCTCACCCGGCGCCTGACTCGCTCGGGCCACAACACGCGAACGCTGGCCCTGGCCTTTGCCCCCACCCTGCTCCCGATTGCCCTGGCCTACCACTTCACGCACTACTACACCCTGCTCCAAACCCAGGGCGTGAAGATTCTGCCGTTGATGTCCGACCCCTTCGGTCACGGCTGGGACCTGTTCGGCACCGCCGACTGGTTGCAACGGACCATCATTCCCAATCCCGGAACGGTGTGGCATGTGCAGGTGGTGCTCATCGTGCTGGGCCATGTGATCAGCGTGTACCTGGCCCATCGCGTCGCTTTGCTGTACTTTCCGTCGCGCCGCCAGGCCGCCATCAGCCAGCTGCCCATGCTGTTGCTGATGATCGCCCTGACGATCGGCGGGCTCTGGATTCTGTCGCAGCCACTGGCCAGCGGCGGATAGTCGACTTCCCCCCGGAACGCGACGTTCGTCGGCCCGATTCACCGATTACGCATCAGGGCTTGTGGGAAACCGGTCTGATCGTTAAAATCCGCGGCCTTTCGCTAGCGGGGCCTCTTTGTTTTGGCCCGTCCCCGAGGAAGCAATCATGTCCAGAGTGTGTCAAGTCACCGGCAAGCGTCCGATGGCCGGTTTCAACGTGTCGCACGCCAACAACCGCACCAAGCGGCGTTTTCTGCCGAACCTGCGGGAACATCGTTTCTGGGTTGAATCCGAGAAGCGTTTCGTGAAGCTGCGTGTCTCCAGCAAGGGCATGCGCATCATCGACAAGAACGGCATCGACACCGTTCTTGCTGACATCCGCAAGCGCGGGGAGAAGGTCTAATGGCGAAGAAAGGCGTACGCGACAAGATCAAGTTGGTGTCCACCGCTGATACCGGGTTCTTCTACACCACGATGAAGAACAAGCGGAACACCCCCGGCAAGATGGAGATCAAGAAATTCGATCCCGTCGTTCGGAAGCACGTGATGTTCAAGGAAGCCAAGATCAAGTAGGCACCGCCTACCCGATCCTGCTCCGACGAAAGAGCCCGCTGCGCGCGGGCTTTTTTGTGCCCCCAGCCCAGCGACGCAGCCGATGCCAGAACTGCCTGAGGTCGAGACCATCCGCCGCGGCGTGGCGCCCCATGTGGCGTCGCGCAGCATCGAGCACGTAACGGTGCGCGATCGCCGACTACGTTTCGGCATCCCGGAAGATCTGGAACAACGCCTCGAAGGTCAGCCCATTACCGCGCTGTGGCGGCGGGCGAAGTACCTGGTGTTCGAAACCCCTGATGGCGCCCTGCTATTGCACCTCGGCATGTCGGGGCGGCTCCATGTGCTCCCCGCCGAGGACATTCCGCCACCCGGCGCCCATGCCCACCTGGACCTTCGTCTGGATGACGGCACGGTGCTGCGTCTGACCGACCCCCGCCGCTTTGGCATGGCCCTCTGGGCCACCCGCCCCGTCGAGCAGCACAAGCTGTTGCGCTCGCTGGGCCCGGAACCGACGCAGGCAGACTGGCCGGCCGATGCGCTCATCCAGGCGTGTCAGGGACGCACCGCGCCCATCAAGTCGGTGTTGATGGATCAACGCGTGGTGGTCGGTGTGGGCAACATCTACGCCAATGAAGCCCTTTTCCAGGCGGGCATCCACCCCAAACGCGCGGCCGGCCGCATCAGCCCGGCGCGGCTACGCCGCCTGCATGCCGCCGCGATCGAAGTGCTGGACGCCGCCATCGCCCAAGGTGGCACCACGCTGCGCGACTTCAGTGGTGCAGATGGTTCACCGGGTTATTTTCAGCTGGTGGTCTCGGTCTACCAGCGCGACGGCCAGCCCTGCCGACGTTGTCAGACGCCTATTCGGCGCATGGTGATCGGACAACGGGCGACTTTCTGGTGCCCCAGCTGCCAACGCTAGCCGCTCTGTCAGCCCAGCCCCAGTACAGCGGCTGCACCGGTCATAGCGGGCGTGACGGCAATGGCCTTGAAGACGATGAGCTGGCCAACACCCACGCAGAAACCCAGCGCCGCGCCGACCGCGATCAGCATCCACTCGTCCTCCTGAAAGGCCGGCCGCAGCATTTTTTCGAAGGCTGGCGGCGACAGGCGCTCGAGTCTGGATGACAGGATGGAGGCGATATCCATGGCCTCTTTGGCGTAGTTGTCGACCACATGCAGGGTCTCGGGCAGCCGCTTGACCAGCCGGTCCACGGCGGTCTGCTTCATCTGGATGTACTTGCGCGACCCGACGGCCAGGGCCACGAAGGGCCGCGCGAAGCCGGCCTGCTCATCAATGGCCCGCTGCACATTGCGGGCGATCAACGTGAAGACCCGATCAGAATGCACGCCCGTCAGCACGGCCTCGAGAATCTTGCGGGGGGTGACGATCTCATCGGCGATGAGTCGCGCATAGTCCCGCGCCACTTCCTTCTGACGCTTGTGGAATAGACCCTGGATGGTCAACGGGCCGAACTTCTTCGGCAATTGGGGCCGGAAGATCATCCGCAAGGCGATGAAGTTGGTCAGGTAGCCAACCAACAAGCCGAATAGCGGCAGCTGAAAATCGCCCTTGTAGAAGGTCCAGCCAATCATCTGGAACAGGCCGAAGATGCAGCCAAAGTAGAAACCCGAGCGCCCGATGAACACGAACTCGTCGCGCCCGGTCTCGAGAAACACTTTATTGATCAGCGATTTGTCTTCGGTCAGCGTGCTGGTGACCATGCGCTTGAGATCGAAGACCTGATCAATACTGTCCTTGATCTGATCCATGATCTCGGCCACGACCTCCGGGGAGTCCTGCTGGGCACGCCGGACCATCATGTCGCGGATGCGCAGAGGGATGGTCTCCCAGATCGTCGGCTCGAACTCCGACATGATCTCGTCAATCAACTGATCGACCAGCTCCAGCACCGGGCCTTCCAGCTCCTCGGCCACCCGGTCCGGGTCCAGGCGCTCGAACACCTCGCGCTCGGTGACCAGATTGGGCACGAGCGTGTCACAGGCAATACCGGCCATTTTCTCGGCCTTGCGCGGCACCACGCCCTGCCAGCCGAACAGCGGCGGCTTGCCGATGAAATCCTTGGGGTAGAACATCATTTTGATCGCCAGCACATTGGTGGCGTAGCCAACCAGACCGCTGGTGATGGGCATCGACAGATACAGCCAAAGATTGGCCTGAAAATCCGCCCAGGCTGATGCAAGCATGAGAACGCGTCCTTGTGATGGTCGCGGGCTGGCCCCGAGGACGCCCGAACCGCATTTTTCGCCCATGGTACACCGCTACCCAGCCTTGCTGACTGGTCGCGGCGCCGGGGTCAATGGCGCACCCGGGCCAGTCGGTAATACTCAGGGCTTACATGAACTCGCGAAGGGAGACGCTTGCATGAAAACATTCGGAAACAAGACCGCCGCCATCACCGGCGCCGGCTCCGGTATCGGGGCTGCCCTGGCCATGCGCCTAGCCGCTGACGGCTGTCACCTGGCGCTGTCGGATGTCGACGCCAAGGGCCTGGAGCAGACCGCTGAAACGATTCGACAAAAGGCGCCAGCAGGCCGCGTGACCACGACACGCCTGGATGTGGCGGATCGCGAGGCCGTGCATGCCTGGGCCGACGAAACCGTGGACAAACACGGCGGCGTGAACCTCATTTTCAACAATGCGGGCGTCGCCCTGGGGTCGACGATCGAGGCGGCCAGTTACGAGGACCTGGAGTGGATCATCAACATCAATCTCTGGGGTGTGATCTACGGGACCAAGGCGTTCCTACCGCATCTGAAAGCCTCGGGCGAAGGCCACATCATCAATATTTCCAGCGTCTTCGGCCTGATCGGCGTGCCGTCACAAGGCGCCTACAACGCGACCAAATTCGCGGTCCGCGGCTGGACCGAAGCGCTGCGTCAGGAGCTTGAGATCGAAGGGGCACCGGTCTCGGCGACCAGCGTGCATCCGGGCGGCATCAAGACCAATATCGCCCGCTCGGCGCGGTTCAGCGGCATGGAGGGGGTCACGGACATGGACGAGGACAGCGGCAAGGCGCGCTTCGAGAAGATGTTCATCACCACCCCGGACAAGGCTGCAGCCACCATCCTCAAGGGCGTACGACGCAATGCCCGCCGCGTGCTGATCGGCCCCGATGCCCACGCCATCGACTGGATCTCGCGTCTGGCCCCGACGGGCTATCAGACGTTGGTGGCCCGCGGCACCCGCCGGCTGTTCAGCTAACCGCCTAGGGCGACTCGGCGGCCGGTGCCAGACGCACGGCCGCCGTTCCGATTCCACGCGGATCAGCGGCAGCATCCAGCTGATGGTCTGCGGTATTCCACAACACCGCGTGGAAGTTGCCGTACTCGCGGCCCGCGCTGCGCAGCGTGAACCCGCGCGCCTCCAGTTCCGCCTGTTCGGCCTCGGTGAACGCGCCCGGCTCGTAATACACGGCATCCGGCAGATACTGATGGTGGTAACGCGGCGCAGACACGATGGTCTGGGCATCTGCGCCATCCAGCGTGGCCAGCACGCCCAGCAACACCATGGTGATGATCCGGCTGCCGCCGGGTGTTCCCAGCACGGCGACGCGATCACCGGTTTCCACGAAGGTTGGGGTCATCGAGGACAGCGGTCGACGCCCCGGACCCACGGCATTGGCCTGCGTGCCGACCAACCCGTAGGCATTGGGCACACCCGGCTTGGCCGAGAAGTCGTCCATTTCGTCATTCAGCAAAATGCCGGTGCCCGGCACCATATACGCCGAACCAAAGGACAGGTTGATCGACAGCGTCGCCGCCACGCGATTGCCCTCGGCGTCGATGATCGAAAAATGTGTGGTGTTGGGCCGGTCCGCATAAAGCTGCTGTGGGGGCGCCAGGTCAGCGCTGCGGCGTGCCTGTTCCAGGTCGATCTCGGCTGCAATCTCGGCCGCGTACTCCGCGCTGGTCAGCCGCGTGATGGGCATGTCCACGTGATCGGGATCGCCCAGCCAGGCCGCACGGTCCCGGTAGGCGGTGCGCAGCGCCTCGATGACCAGATGCTTACGATCCACCGGCGGCCGCGACAAGGCCTCGGTCAGCGACAACACCTGCATGACCTGGCTTAGCACAACGCCACCAGAGGATGGCGGCGAGGCACTGACCAGCCGCAGGCCGTCGAGTTCGAGCGTGATGGGCTCGCGCTCACGAACTTGATACCGGGCGAGGTCTTCCATGCGCCAGATCCCTCCGGCTGCGCGGACCCCATCGACCAGACGGCGTGCGTACTCACCCGTGTAGAAGCCGTCCCGCCCCTCACGGGCCAGACGCTCCAACATGTCGGCCAGATCGGGCTGCCTGATCAGGCTGTCGGGTGCCGGCAAGCCGCCGTCGGGCAGGAAGACCCGTGCGGCAGCAGGCGACTTCGCCAGGGCCTGAAAACGGTACGCCAACCGCGCCAGTAGCGGCCCGTCGACCGGGAAACCGTCCCGGGCCAACCGGATGGCAGGTGCCAGCGACCGGGCCAGCGGCAGCCGACCATATTCCTTGGCCAGGTGGACCAACGCCGCGGGCTGACCGGGAATCGCCGCTGCCAGGGCGCCATCGCGCGACAACTGCGGGACAACTTCGCCGGCGTCATTCTGATAAAGCGTGGCCGTGGCGGCCGACGGGGCTTCCTCACGGCCATCGACCATGACCTGGCGGCCGGTGTCGGCCAGATGCAGCAACCAGAACCCGCCACCGCCCATGCCCGATCCCGTGGGCTCGACCACGGCCAGCGCCGCCGAGACCGCCACCGCCGCATCAAAGGCATTGCCGCCGGCCTCCAGAATCTCAACACCCGCAGCGGTGGCATCCGGGTGGGCGCTGGACAGCGCAAAGCCAGGCGGTGTGTCCGCCGCGGCCAGTGCCAGACCCGCCCACAGCGCGCCTGTCAGCAGGCACAGCTGGGCAAGCCGACGCATCATGACGTGCCGTAGTGGTCGTGCAGGGCCTGGGCAATCGGCTCCGGCACCACGCCCTCGACATTGCCGCCCAGGCGGGCCAGCTCGCGAACCAGGCTGGAGGACAGATGGGCGTACTCCTTGGACGGCGCCAGCATGACCGTGTCCACCGACGCCGACAGATAGCGATTCATGACCGCCATCTGCTTTTCATAGTCGAAATCGGAAACGCTGCGCACGCCACGGACCAGCACGGTCACCCCGTGCTCGGAAGCGAAGTCCACGACCAAGCCGGTGAAGGGCACGACGTCGACATTGGGTAGATCCTGCAATGCCTGACGGGCCAATGCCACGCGCTCATCCAGCGAAAACACCGGCCCCTTGGGCAGGTTTTCGCCAACGGCGACAATCAATTTGGGAAACATCGCGGCTGCGCGATGGATGATGTCGGTGTGGCCGTAGGTCATCGGATCGAATGTTCCGCTATAGGCCGCAATCACGCCGTCGCCAGTCATGGCGTCTCCTTGGGGCTGTCGGTGCTGGGTTGAAACTCCAGCAAATGATAACGGACCTGCCCGGCCCGCCCGTCGCGCAGACTTTGCCAGCCGCTCGACCAGCGCACCGTGTCCGATGTGCCGTACTCGATATAGACGCGATGTCCCGGCGCCAGATACGGAACCAGCTGATCCAGTGTGGGCTGTAGCAGGCCGGCCCCGAAGGGCGGATCCAAAAACACGCAGTCGAACGGCCCGGGGCAGCGACTCAGCATCTGGGGGGCTGCGCCATTGACGACCGTCGCCCGCTCACGTCCGCCTAGCTGCGCCAGTTGATCTTGCAGCGCCGTGGCGATGGCCGGTTCCGATTCAACAAAGCAGCAATGGGCCGCACCACGCGACAAGGCCTCCAGGCCTAACACGCCGGTTCCGGCAAACATGTCCAGGCAGCGGGCACCCGGTAGCCGCGGCGCCAGCCAGTTGAACAGGGTTTCCCGAACCCGGTCAGCCGTCGGTCGCAGACCCGGTGCGTCGGGGACGGGAATCTGCCGCCGTCGCCAATCCCCGCCGATGATCCGAACCTGCTGCGGCCGGGTCGGCCGCCGCCTAGCCGGCCTGCGTGCCGCCAACGGTCAGCTCGTCAACCTTGATGGTGGGTTGGCCGACACCCACGGGCAACGACTGGCCGTCCTTGCCGCAGACACCAATGCCATCGTCCAGCGCGAGATCGTTCCCAATCATAGAGATGCGTGCCAGCGCATCCGGTCCATTGCCGATTAGCGTGGCGCCCTTGATCGGCGCGGTGACCTGGCCCTGCTCGATGAGATAGGCCTCGGAGGTGGTGAACGTGAAATTCCCGGAGGTGATATCAACCTGACCACCGTCGAAGTTCACGGCATAAATACCGCGATCCACCGACGCGATAATCGATGCGGGATCTGCCTGACCGGCCAGCATGAAGGTATTGGTCATACGCGGCATCGGCAGATGGGCATAGCTCTCGCGGCGCCCGTTGCCCGTGGGGTCCACCCCCATGAGCCGAGCATTTTGCTTGTCCTGCATATACCCCCGAAGAACCCCGTCTTCGATCAGTACGTTGCGACCGGATGGGGTGCCCTCGTCGTCGATGGTCAGCGACCCACGCCGGTCGGCCATGGTGCCGTCATCGACCACGGTCACGCCCTTGGCGGCAACCTGCTCGCCAACGCGGCCGCTGTAGGTGGAGCTGCCTTTGCGATTGAAGTCGCCCTCCAGGCCGTGACCCACCGCCTCATGCAGCAGCACACCGGGCCAGCCCGGCCCCAGCACCACCGGCATGGTCCCCGCCGGGGCGGGACGCGCCTCCAGCTTGACCAGCGCGATACGCACGGCCTCGCGGGCCATGGCCTCGATGCGGTCCCCATCGGCCATCTGCCCATAACCGAATCGGCCACCGCCACCGGCATGCGCCCGCTCACGACGGCCATCCTGCTCCACGGTCACCTGCACACCAAACCGCACCAGCGGGCGGATGTCACCGGCCAGGGTGCCGTCGGAGGCCGCGACCAGGATCTCCTCGTGGACACCCACGACATTGGCGATGACCTGAATCACGCGTGCATCGGCCGCCCGCGCCGCCTTATCCGCGCGCTCCAGCAGGCTTAACTTGTCCGGGGTGGGCAATGAGGTCAGCGGATCCACCGGCCCGTAACGGGCTGGCGCCTGGGCCTGCTCGCCGCGAATCGCGGTCATCACGCCACCGGACCGGGCAATGGCGCCCGCCGCCGATGATGCCGCCTCCAGCGCGGGCAGATGCAATTCATCGGAGTACGCAAAGCCGGTCTTCTCACCCGACAGCGCGCGTGCCCCCATGCCCTGCTCCAGATCGAAGCTTCCGCTGCGCACCATTCCGTCCTCGATCATCCAGGACTCGGACCGGCTGCGCTGAAAATACAGGTCGGCGTAGTCCACGCCTGGCCGCATCATGGCCCCGAGCAGGTCGTCGAGATCGTGGTCCCGCAACCCGGTGGGCTCCAGCAAGGCGCTACGCGCCTGGTCTATGGTCTGATCGCTCATGCGTCCTCAATGCGGTCGGCGGACAGGCGCCGGTGAGTCAATGCGGGAAAGCGGGTGCGCGTCGCACGCTGCTGCTCCAGATCCAGGTCGGCGAGCACAAAGCCCGGCAGGGTTTCGGCGGCCGCCAGCACGCGGCCCCAGGGATCGACAATCTGCGAATGCCCCCAGGTCTGGTGTCCTCGCGGGTGCACGCCGGTCTGGTTGGCGCCAATCATGAACGCCAGGTTTTCGACCGCCCGTGCCCGTAGCAGCAACTCCCAGTGTGCCCGACCGGTCTGGGCCGTGAACGCCGACGGCGCGACCAACACCTGAGCCCCGTGGTCAACCAACGCCCGGTATAGCTCGGGAAAGCGCAGATCGTAACAAACGGACAGCCCGACACAGACATCGTCCATCTGCACCCAGCGCAAGGCCTGTCCGGGCACGAAGTCATCCGACTCGCGGTACTGCCGGCGGCTGTCCCCCGGCACTTCCACGTCGAACAAGTGGATCTTGTCGTAGCGGGCCACCATCTCGCCGCGGGGGCTGTACACCAGCAATGCCGGCGCCACGCGGTCTGGCTCACCGTCGACACGCAGCGGAATCGTGCCGCCCACCAGCCAGACCTGATGCCGGACCGCAGCCTCGGCCAGCGCGTCCTGAATCGGCCCCTGCCCCTGTGCTTCCGCGGCGTGGACCCGACTCTCCTGCGAGCTGGGCATCAAGGCCATGTTCTCTGGCAGCACGACCAGCCGGGCGCCGGCATCGGCGGCCTGGCCGACCAGCTCGCGCATACGGGCGAGGTTGGCCGGCACCTCCGGCCCCGAATTCATCTGGATCGCTGCAACTCGCATCATGATCGTGGTCCTTTGTCGGGCGCGGGCGTCGGCGTTTCGGCCCCCTTACGGGTGATCACCGGATCATCCCAGGTCCCGCCCAGATGGTAGGACAGCTGGGTCGCCTGATTAAGCGGACGGTCCAGGAGTTCCTGCGCGATCATAAGAATCGCTCCCATGGCCGGGCCGCCGAACAATGCGCCGGCCAGCGTGACGCCAGATGACACATCCGGGTACACGGTAATGACCTGATCGTAGGTGCGCGTGCTCAGGCCGACCTCGCCTTCGACATCAATCGAAACCGACGGTGCCGACACGACGAAATCCTCGGTTTGCGCACGTCCGCCGCTAATGCGGAAGTGCCCATCAATACCGTCGAAGGTCAGGCCTGTTTCCGTCATGTCCCTGAAATCCAGGAGCAGCCGACGCGGCAGGGCGTAAAACGAGAACAGTCCCAGCACACGCCCGGCCCCGGGGTCCACGGCCGCCAGCGCGCCGTCCCGAAAACTGATATCCAACGCGCCGGTCGCGGTCTCCAGATGCAAGCCTTCGGGCGAGTCCGGCCAGCCGATATTCAAGGCGATCCGTGCGGCTTCCGCCCGGACATTGGGCACGAAACCGGCCGCGAACATCACCTTGTCGATGCGAGGTGTCTCGAGAATGCCCGTCAGCCCGGCCCGGGTCATCTCATCCGGCCGGGCGGCGTAGCCCCCCAACTCTAAATCGATTTCGCCACCCTGCATGCGCGCAGTCTCCAGCGAAATGCCCGATGGCCGGGGCACGGCACGCAGGGTTAGACGACCGGCATTGAGATCGGCGACCTGCAAATGCCCGATCTCGACGTCGATCTCGGGCCAGTGCTGAGGCACATGCGTCGGGGCCTGCTTGGCGGGATCGCTCTCGACACGCGCCAGGCGCTCCATGAACAGCCGCTCCAATCGGGCATACCAGCGCCCGCGGCCGCTGCGATCCCAGCGCAGCTCGCCATCAGCCGCACCGGCCAGCGTGAACTGCGCACCCTGCGCATCCAATGTTCCGCGTAGGGACTGCCGCCCCAGACGCATGGCGCCCACACGCAAGCGACCGGCCGTCAGGTCGAGCAGCATCGGTGGCAGGGTGGCCGGCTGCCCGGACGCGCCCTCATCGGATTCAGCCAGCTTGGGCAACCATTGCGCCCACTGCAGGACATCGACGGCAGGCGCGGTCCCGACAACCGTCATGCCCCGGTCCGGAATCGCGGGCTCCTGGCTGCCGCCAAACGACAGGGCGGCGCGGTCCAGCCACCGCTCGGGCACGCTACGCACCGTTGCGGTCAGCCGGTCACCCAGCACGACGCGCGTGTCACGCGGCCACCGCTTGTGGATCGGCAACTCAAGCGTCAGCGGCATGGCGGTCGCCGGGTCCGGCTTGTCCAGCGGTGCGGGCAGCTGTGAGACCACGTCCACCATGTCGGATCGTATGGTCAGCACATCGGGCACCGCACCATCCAGCAGGACCTCGGCGTGCAACAGGCTGTGGCCATCCAGCCCGCTCCGCACGGCGTCGGGCAGCAGCCGCGCCCAGGGGTCATCCGGCGTGTCGAACCGAATGGGCGACTCCAGCGCCAGCCGTGTCACCGGGGCGTCCGGGCCACCGACCGTCGACAAATCCACCCGCACGGGTGCATCACGGAACACCCCCTTAAGGCCCGTGGAACTCAAGCCCGCGTGGCTAAAGCCAATCGTGCCCTGCACGTCGCGAAACGGATCTTCAAGACCCTGGGTGGTCAATTCCACGCCGGTTAGCGTGACCGATCCCGACCACTCGGTCGCATGGATGTTCTTGAGCGGAATGCCCAGCGTCAGATCCAGGTGGCCGTACCCGCGCGGATCCAGCAGCTCGTCGAGAAATCCGACGCGCGTCGATAACGGCGATTCGGATAAAAAGCTCAGCATGCGATCCACCGGACCGTTGGCACCGCCTTCGACCTGCAGCAGCGGCTCACGCAAATCGGCAATCTCGACGCTGGCCGGCGTCAGCGCGACACCCAGCATGCGGCCAGACACCGCATCGACGGTCAGGCGATCGCTGTCGATCACCAGCTGCGCCACCGCATCGTCAATGCTGGGCCAGCCCTGCCCGATGCTCAGACTGGCCGGGTTCAGGTTGAGCTCGAGCCGGAAGATGCCGTTGTCCTCGCGATACGGGAATGCGTCAGCGGCGCCGGCAATCCGGAGCCGGCCGCTGCCCACACGTCCGCTGACAATGGCTTGATCCAGCCAGGCCCGCAGCTTGGGGTGCCAAAACGTCGGCACCAATGGCTTGAGCGCCGTGACGTCCTCGCTGGCCATGGCCAGGTCGATATCCAGCTGCACCGGCTCCGGCCCGAAGACCAGCGCGACCGCGCCGTTGATATCCGCGCCGTGCCCCCGGGCCGACAAACCGGTGGCCTCTACGGTCCAGCGGTCTCCCTGGCGGGCCCATTGCACCGCACCGGTCAACTGATCGATCCGAGCCTGCTCGGACAAGATGGCCGGCAGCTCCACCGTGACGGCTTCACTGGCCAGTTCGATCGCCCCCCGGGCCTCGGTCAGGCTGAGCGATCCCGACAGCCCGTAGACTGCGGGCTGCTCATCACCCGGCAACAGACCCGCGTCGTCCAGCTGTGCAGTCAACGAGATGGCCGGCATCGGGTCGTTGGTCGACCACTCCAGTTCGGCCAGCAAATCGCGAACGGTGCCGGTGGCCCGGTGCCACGGGGCCGTTTCGGACTCGGCCGGCACCCAGGGCAGCAGACTTTGCAATCGCAGCGTCGACGCCTGGACCGCCAACCAATGCCGAGCCCCGGTCTGACGATGCTCCACAGCCACGCGCTCGGCGGTCCACTCGGAATCACGGTCGCGAACCCGCAGGTCCTGCAAGGTCACGGTCTGGCCGCTAGCGGCGAGTTCGGCCTCGAACCGGCCGGCCACCTGCTGCAGAGAGCCCGGCCCTTGGAACTGTCGGAGCTGGCCGGTTTCGAACTGCCCTTCCAGATCCAGGCCGCCGCCCGCCGTCCAGCGGAATCGGCTGTCGATGTCCACCGGCTCTCCCACCAGGTTCAATGGCTTGGGCAACCAGGCGTCTATCCACGGACCCGGCGCCAACCGCTCCACCTGTGCCCGGCCACCGATCTCGAGCAACTCGCCGTCCGTGGACTGGGCGATGCGAAACCCGGCATTGATCAGTCCGTTGCCCAGCTGGGAGACACCGCTGACCTCCACATCCAGGTGCGGACCGACACGGTCGATGTCCATTTCAACCCCCCGCAGCCACAAGGGGGGGCGGCCCCGGTACTGGTCGTGCCACAGCACGCTGGCGTCTCGCATATCGACGCTGACCAGGCTGGCCAGTTGCCGGGCGATCGGGCGCTGGGTCTGGCCAACGGGGCGGGCGCTAATGCCGCGGATGCGCAGCGTGCCGGCCGGATCGCGAACAATCTCGACCACCGCACCGACGACGTTGATCGCCACCGGCATGACTTGTCCGCGCGCCAGATCGGCCAGCGAAAAGCCCAGCTCCAGTTCGGCGACCTCAAGGGCCGGCGTCGCAGGACTCACGCCCTGCAGTGCCACATCGCTGAATTTGAGCGTGGGTCGCAGCGCACGCCAGGTCAGGTCCATGTTGCCGATGTCGACGGGCCGGTTCATGACCTCGGCGACCCAGTGCTCGATCTCCTGCTTGTAGCTGGGCGCCACAAGCACGGACAACCGGAACACACCCACAACCAACGCGGCCAGCACCAGGGCGCTGGCCACGGTTGTGACGGTCCAAGTCCAGAGCCGGCGACGGCTACGCAACATGCAATACGAACTCCTAACGCGGGGCAGCGGCGGCGGCTGGACTAGACCAGCACCACATCAAACTGCTCCTGGGTATACACGGGGTCGGCCTGCAGACGCACCGGCAAACTGACGGCATCCTCCAGCTCGGCCAGGGCCGTGGACTGCTCTTCCAGCAGGCGGGTAATGACCTCCGCCGAGGCCATGACCAACATTTCCCTGGCCTCGAATTGACGGGCGCTGCGCATGATCTCCCGGAAGATCTCGTGGCACACCGTTTCGACGGTCTTGACCGAGCCGCGGCCACCACAGGTGGGACAGGCATCGCAGAGAATATGTTCCAGCGATTCGCGGGTCCGCTTACGCGTCATCTCCACCAGTCCCAGCGGCGAAACACCCGAAATGGCGTTGCGGGCAGGGTCGCGGGCCATGGCCCGCTCCAGCACGCGCAACACCTGCTTGCGGTGCTCTTCGTCCTGCATGTCGATGAAATCGACAATGATGATGCCGCCGAGGTTGCGCAGCCTGAGCTGGCGCGCCAATGACTGTGCGGCCTCCAGGTTGGTCTTGAAGATCGTCTCTTCCAGATTGCGATGGCCGACAAACGAACCGGTGTTCACATCCACCGTGGTCATCGCCTCGGTCTGGTCGATGATGAGATAACCACCGGATTTGAGCATGACCTTGCGATCCAGCGCCCGGTTGATCTCGTCCTCAACGCTGTAGAGATCGAAAATCGGCCCCTCGCCATCGAATAGTTCGATGCGATCGGAAGCCTCGGGAATGAACCGGCGCGCAAAACGCACGACCTGCTCGTAACTCTCCGGGGCGTCGATACGCACCCGGTCGACGTCCGTGCCCAACAGGTCGCGCAGAATCCGCATCACCATCGGCAGATCGCCGTAAACCATGGAGGCCTTAGGTGCATCCTTGGCGCTGCGGCGAATCGAATCCCACAGCTTGGTCAGAAACTGGACATCCGAGCGCAGCGCTTCCAGCGAAGCACCCTCGCCGGCCGTGCGCACGATGAAGCCCGTGGTGGTTTGCTCCTCGGCCAGCACCTGCTCCAGGGCCGTCTTCAGCCGGCCCCGCTCGCCATCGTCTTCGATACGCGCGGAGATGCCGACATGGTCCGAGTACGGCAGCAACACCAGGTACCGGGACGGAATGCTCAGCTGGGTGGTCAGGCGTGCGCCCTTGGTCCCCAGCGGGTCCTTGACCACCTGGACCAGCACATCCTGACCTTCATGAACCAGCTCATTAATCGCCGGCTCCTCACCCACCGAGGCTTCGTCGCTGGGGATGATGTCGTGGGCATGCAGAAACGCCGTGCGCTCCAGGCCCACATCGACAAACGCTGCCTGCATACCGGGCAGCACGCGCCGCACCACGCCCTTGTAGAGATTGCCGACGACGCTGTACCGGGATTCACGCTGGACGAAGACCTCCTGGACCAGCCCGCTTTCAACCAGCGCGACGCGGGTTTCCTGGGTGGTGACGTTGACCAGAATTTCGGTACTCATGCGCAAACCGCCGTCACCCCGTGGGCCGCCAGCAATTGCCGGGTTTCGGCCATGGGCAGGCCGACCACGCCGGTATAACTGCCTTCGATCGCCTTGACCCAGCCGCCTGCAATGCCCTGAATGGCGTACGCACCAGCCTTGCCATCCGGTTCGCCGGATCGCCAATAGGCTTCGATGTCAGCTTCGCTCCAAACGTCCATTTCCACAGCCGTGACCGTGAATAGGCTGTCGATGCCGTCAGCATGCGCCAGCGCCACACCGGACAACACGCGATGTGACCGACCCGACATGCGCCGCAGCATGGCGGCCGCGTCGGCTGCATCCCGGGGCTTGCCCAGCACATCGCCATCGATTTCCACCACGGTGTCAGCGGCCAGGACCAGCCCCTCCACACGCTCGGCCACGGCTGCCGCCTTGCGCTCGGCCAGTGCCACCACGAGCACATCGGCCTCGGGGATGTCGGCCGTTTCATCCACGTTGGACACCTCAACAGCAAAGCGATACCCCGCCTGCGCCAGCAACTCGCGCCGCCGTGGCGACCCCGAGGCCAGGTAGAAGTCGATGTCGGGTAATTCGGTCGAAGAAAGCAAGCGACTGTTCATGCAAGAAATTATCGCATGGTCGCCCTGTCACCGGCCCTTTGCACCCGCAAGCGGCTAAGCTGGGGGCAGACCACTTCCGGACCGCTTGGCGTGATGTTGCATTCGACCGACCCAGAACCCCGGGCACCCGGCTCGGACTCGCTGCCACGCCTGGACTTTCGCGCCGGCGGGCTGAACCAGCCCGATGTCCTGGCCTTGCTGCGAACCCATCTGCACTCGGCGACCGAACATTCGCCGGCCGACAGCATCCATGCGCTGGACCTCGACGGCCTCCGAGCGCCGGACATGCAGTTCTGGTCCGTCTGGGCCAAGACCGACCTGGTGGGGATGTGCGCGCTGAAGTCGCTGGACGACGAACACGCGGAGATCAAATCCATGCGCACGGTCGCGACCTGGCGCCGCCGCGGTGTGGGCGATGCCATGATGGCGCATCTGCTCGCGACCGCAGTCGCCTCCGGTTTGCGTAGGCTCAGCCTGGAAACCGGCACCGCAGCCGCCTATGCACCCGCGCGGCGGCTCTACGCGCGACACGGGTTCACACCCTGCCCGCCATTTGCTGGCTACCGGCTCGACCCGCATAGCTGCTACATGCGCTGCGAGCTACCCGCGGCCGGCAGCCCGACGCCGGACTAGCGATGGTACGGGTGACCGGAGACGATGCTCCACGCCCGGTAGACCTGCTCGGCCACGACGACGCGAACCAGCGCGTGCGGCAAAGTCATCTTCGCCAACGCCCATGTGTGATCGGCACGTTGAAGCACACGCTCATCCAGCCCGTCGGGACCTCCGATGATGAAGGCCACATCACGGCCACTGTGCAACCAGGACTCGAAGGCGTCCGCCCAGCCGGCACTCGTCGCCTCCCGGCCCAGTTCATCCAGGGCTATCACATGGTCGCGCTCGCCCAGTTTGTCCAGAATCCGGTCGGCCTCGGTCTGCCGGGCCCGCTGCACATCGCCGCCGCTCCGGTCACCAGGATTGAGTTCGACCAGCTCCAGCCGACACTCGCGTGGCAGGCGTTTGGCAAATTCTTCATAGCCGGCGACCACCCATTTGGGCATGCGCCGACCCACGGCGATCAGGCGAATCCGCATCAGGATCCGGCGCCGAGATCCTCACTGCCGGCTTCAGGCTCGCTGATGTCCCCCTCGCCGGGCGCACTCCAGAGCTTCTCCAGCTGGTAGAAAGCGCGGCTTTGCGCGGTCATGACGTGCACCACCACATCGCCCAGGTCCACGAGCACCCACTCGGCCTGGTCCAGCCCTTCGATGCCCAGCGGCCTTCGGCCCGATTGCTTGGAGGCCATGATCACCGCGTTGGCGATGGACTTGACGTGGCGGTTGGAAGTGCCGGTGACCAGCAGCATGCGGTCGGTCACGGATGTCAGATCGGCAACCTCAAGCTGACGCAGATCGCGCCCTTTGAGATCGTCGATGGCCTCGGCGGCCAGGTGGGTCAGTTCGTCAAGCGTCATAGACTTGTGGGGATTGCTCCGGGTTTGAGTAAAGGAAACGCTGTTTCATTCGCACCGCCCAGTGGCCGCCTGCTCCAAGGCTTGCGGGAAACCGGCTCCGTCCGGGCGGCGCGATTCAATCAGCGCGCCCTTAGCGCGCGCCAGACCGGGTCTGGCACGAGATAGCGAACACTGCGTCCCTGCACCAGCAGCCGACGCACTTGGGTGGAGGACACGGCCAACGGGGTCACGTCCGCCGCCAGCAGGCATCCCTGCAGGCGGTCATGCAAATCTTCAACGCGGTCGGTGCGCGTCAGTCCCGGCAGCGACTCCACCGGCGAACGCGGCGTCCCTGGGCGAGGCACGACCACGACATGTGCCAACGAACCGATGTCTTCCCAGCGGTGCCAGGTGACCAGGCCATCAAAGGCGTCCTGGCCCAGCACGCAAACCAGCGGCCGGTCCGGGAATCGGGCGCGCAGGCTGGCCAGGGTATCGGCGGTGTAGGACGGCCCCTCGCGCTCCAGCTCCAGCGTGTCCAGCACCAGGCCGGGCTCGTCGGCGATCGCGTCGGCAATCCAGCGGGCGCGAACCTGGTCACTGGCACGCGGCGCATCACGATGCGGTGGCACGCGATTCGGCACCAGGCGGACATGATCCAACCCCAGCCGCTCGCGCAGTTCCACGCAGATCCGCAAATGGCCCAGGTGCACGGGGTCGAACGTGCCACCGAGAATGCCGATGGGCGCGCTCAGCGGGCCGCTCCGGTCATGGCCCTGCGGCGTTTAATACCGGCAATGGCCATCGCCATACACCACGTATTTCTGCGAGGTCAGCCCTTCCAGCCCCACCGGGCCACGGGCATGAATCTTGTCGGTGGAAATGCCGATCTCGGCCCCGAGCCCATACTCGAACCCATCGGCAAAGCGGGTCGAGGCATTGACCATCACCGAGCTGGAATCGACCTCGCGGATAAAACGACGCGCGGTGCCCAGATCTTCCGTGAGGATGCTCTCGGTATGGCCGGAGCTGTAACGGGCGATGTGATCCATGGCGGCATCGACATCGTCCACCACACGAATCGACAAGATGGCATCCAGATACTCGGTGGCCCAGTCCTCATCGGTTGCGGGCAGCATGTCATCGACAATAGCCCGAGCCGCCTCGCAGCCACGCAGTTCAATGCCCGCATCGCGGTAGGCCTGGGCGAGTCTGGGTAGCAACTCGGCCGCTCGGGAGCGCGCAATCAGCAGCGTCTCCAAGGTATTGCAGGTCCCCAGACGCTGGGTCTTGGCGTTCACTGCGACCGCGACGGCCTTATCGGCATCGGCGGCTGCATCGATGTACACGTGGCAGATACCGTCGAGATGCTTGATGACCGGTACACGTGCATGCTCGGCGACGAATGCGACCAGTCCCTTGCCGCCCCGCGGCACGATGACATCGACGAATTCGGGCATCGTCAGCAAATGACGCACGGCGGTCCGGTCGGTGGTTTCCACCACCTGCACGGCCGTCGCCGGCAAGCCTGCCGCCTCCAGTGATTCCCCGATCAGCGCGGCAATGGCCTGGTTGGAGTGAATCGCCTCCGACCCCCCACGCAGAATCACCGCATTCCCGGCCTTGAGACAAAGCGCCGCGGCGTCGGCCGTGACGTTCGGGCGTGATTCATAAATGATGCCGATGACCCCCAGCGGCACACGCATGCGCCCAACCTGAATACCCGACGGCCGGGCAGCCAGATCGGAGATCGCCCCGACCGGGTCGGCCAGGCCGGCAATCTGGCGCACGCCATCGGCCATGGCCTCGATGCGGGCGTCGGTGAGTTCCAGACGGTCCAGCAGTGCCGCATCCAGTCCGGCCGCTCGGCCTGCGGTCATGTCCCGCTGATTCGCGGCGATGATGCGCTCGCGCTGCGAGACAATGCGCTCGGCCAATTCCAGCAGCGCCGCGTTCTTGGCGCCAGGTTCAGCCACGGCGATGCGTCGCGCAGCCGCGCGCGCACGCCCGCCCACGTCGCGCATGTACTGCGCAACATCTTCAATTTCGACGGCGGTCAGGGTGTCGCTCATGGTCTTCGCGTCTCGCTAGCTTCGGTCCGCGGATCACGCGGAAGCCGACGGGCATCAGGCAATTCTGGGTTCCAGCTGCGCGGCAGAAGCCGCCATCCAGCCCCGCGCCTCGCGGCCAGCGGACAAAACCCAGACCAATGTTACCAAGTCGTCCCAGGGATCATGTCGATCCACGCCTTTGGCGCCTCGGTCCGCACGGCCGGCGACGGCCATCATCCAACGTACAGATGCCGGCGAGTGTCGACGCGCGGCCTGCACCATCAGGGGTATCCGGCGGCGGAACACACCAATCTGCGCGCAGACGGCCTCGGCATCCCGGGCGCTGACCACCCGTGCCAGCTTGCGCAGCTCGGCCGCCAGCAGGGCCACAATCGGAAACGGTTCCACGCCCTCTTCCCGCAGTCGGTCCAGCGTGCGCAGCGCCGCTTCAGGCGGGCCGGCCAGGGCCTTGTCCAGCAGGTCGAACACCGCAAACCGGGCATGGTCGGCGACGGCATCGGCCATATGCTCGGCGGTGACACGTGCGCCGGGGTGCAGAAGCGCCAGCTTGGCGATGTCCTGTGATCCGGCCAGCAGGTTGCCCTCGACACGCTCGGCCAGCAGATTGAGGGCATCCGGTTCGGCGCTCAGGCCCTCGCGGCGCAGTCGTTGCTCCAGCCAGCGTGTCAGCTCGCGGCCCTTGGGCGTCCATGCGTAGAGAGTGACCCCGCGCTTGTCGACCGCCTTGAACCAGGCGCTATTGCGGCTGCGGCTGTCCAGCTCGGCGCAGATGATCAGGATGACCGTGTCCGGTGGCGGCTGCTCGGCAGCGGCCTTGATCGCCGCGCCGCCGTCACGCCCCGGCGACCCGGTCGGCAAATGCACCTCGATGAGCGTCTTTTCCGCAAACAGCGACAGGGCCTGCCCCGCCGCCCGCAGCTCGGACCAGTCGAAGCCTGACTCGGCATGCAGCACGCGCCGATCGGTGTACCCGTCTGCCTTGGCCGCGGCGCGGATCGCATCAGCGGATTCGGTCACCAACAGAGGTTCTTCACCGGCGACCACATAAAGCGGCGCGAGTCCGCGCGACAGGGCGTCTTCGAGTCGGTCTGGACTGAGATTCATTCAGGGATCATCTGGAGGTTATGGCACAGGAGGAAGCCAGGGCAGCGGGCAATGCCATCAGCTGCTAAAACACGCATGATTGCCCGTTCCTCACGGCTTGCCGCGCCCGCCGGCGTGGCGGCATCGTGACAGGCACAGTATTTCAACTTCTGCTCCACGAATCGCCCAGATCATACCCATGAGCACGCGCCAGTTGACGAGTTTTGACCGATGGATGGTGGCCGCCCAACGCGGCCTCGAAGTGGCGCTAGCGCCGGACCCAAAGGGCGCGCGGCCCAGCCCAAAGCCTGCGGATGACGCCATGGGCGCGCCGCTGGAGGGCGTGGCCCGGGCGCATGCTGCGGGGCTGATGCGCGTCAACCACGCCGGCGAGGTTGCGGCCCAGGCGCTGTACCACGGGCAGGCATCGGTCACCCGCGACCCATCGCTGCGCAAGCATTTGCTCGAGGCCGCGGTCGAGGAACAAGACCATCTGGCCTGGTGCGCCGAGCGGCTGCGCGAACTGGATAGCCGCCCGAGCCGGCTGGGCCCGCTGTGGTACGCCGGTTCCTACGCCATTGGGGCCATGGCCGGCCGTGTCGGCGACCGGGTCAGCCTGGGCTTTGTGTCCGAGACCGAACGCCAGGTGGAGGAGCATCTGCACAGCCACATGGATCGCCTGCCCGCCGAGGATGCCCGCAGCCGGGCGATCGTCGCCCAGATGAGCGCCGACGAAGCCGCCCACGGCGCGGCGGCCCGCGCGGCCGGCGGCATCGAACTCCCCGGCCCCGTGCGCCTGGCCATGCGCGGCGTGGCCAAGCTGATGACCTCGCTGGCCTACTGGGTCTGATCGTCCGTTTCTGAGGCGGCCCCTCGGCCGCCGGGCTGTGGCGTGGGCGCTGGCCCGGCCACGCGTTGCTTCAGAGGGCTGCTGCGGCCCGGCGCGCCGAAACAGACGGCGCGCCCGGACGGCTGCTGGCCTAGCGCCGCGCCGCGTGCAAGCGCGTCAGGGCGTCCTGTGGGTTATCCACCGTCAGCAACAGCCCGCCGTCTGTGGTGCGGATTTCCAGCACAGGCGTCAGGGCGGGTCCCACGACGAACACCCGGCCGTACGGCATGGCGAACCAGCCCAGGTGCACCCCGGGCAGTGACACCCCGCGTGCGCGCGGGCCCAGCATCTGTCCCAGATGACGCGGCGGGTAGTGAATCTGCACCTGATCCAGGCGCAGGCTGTCCAGTGCCAGTTCGTGACGGAACAGCCCCCCCGCATTCAGGATTAGCCGGCCGTCGTGGATGTCCAGCCGACTGGCGCGGGTCATCCACATGCCCAGCACCACCCAAAGCAGCCCCACACCCGCGGCAATGGCTAGGCCCGCCACAGGCAACCCCAGGGCACTGCTCAGCAACCAGTAGCCCAGCGGCAGCAGCACGCCCAGGCCGACCAGCCAAACATCGGTCAGCCAGCCGGTGGGTGCCAGAGCGATACGAGTGGTGGTGGTCATGGGTGCATGTGGATGCTGGGGCGACGCGGATGCGCCGCGCGGGCATCACTTGGGCATGTTGCGCCCGTAGAAAATCTCTTCGAACTCGTGGTGAACCTGCCGGCGAATCCGCCGCTGGGTCTTCTCGTCCAAGTCCTTCACGCCCTCGCCAAACAGGTAGTCGTCGAGATCGAACTCCTTGACCCGCATTTTCGTGTGAAACAGGTTCTCCTGGTACACGTTGACGTCCACCATCTGGTAGCGCTCCTTGGTTCCCCGGTCCAGGAAGTTCTGGATGGAGTCGATCTTGTGATCGATGAAGTGCTTGCGACCGCGCACGTTGCGCGTAAAGCCGCGCACCCGGTAGTCCATGATGACGATGTCGGACTCGAAGCTGTGAATCAGATAGTTCAGGGCCTTGAGCGGCGAGATCACGCCACAGGTCGACACGTCAATATCGGCCCGGAAGGTGGAGATGCCGTGATCGGGATGCGTTTCGGGGTAGGTGTGGACCGTGATGTGGCTCTTGTCCAAATGCGCGACCACCGATTCCTTCTCAGGCCCATCGACGGGCTCTTCGGAAATCAGCATGGTGACGCTGGCACCCTGCGGCTCGTAGTCCTGACGGGCCACGTTGAGGATGTTGGCGCCGATGATATGCGCGACCTCGGTCAGAATCCCGGTCAGCCGCTCGGCGTTATAGGCCTCATCGATGTACTCGATGTATTCCTTCTGCTGCTGCGCAGTGCGCGCATAGCTGACGTCGTAAATATTGAACGACAGGCTCTTGGTCAGATTGTTGAAACCGTGGAGCTTCAGCTTGCTGCTTGGGGACATGGCGAACCCGATTGAAGAAATGGCGCCAGCCGGGGAGGCGGTGACGTTTTAGATGGCATGCCGCAGCGCGAAGTGGAAACTCACATCCGGCGAACTCTTGGCGACCGGGTTTTCGGCGACGGCAAAATCCAGCGATGTCTTGTCCGAGAGGCGAATGGCACCCCCGGTCGTGATGACCAGCGCGCCCCGGGCAAGCTGGCCAAGCGCGGAATCTTGATACAACGGCGTATGGCCGTAAAGCTCCACTTTGGCCTCCAACCGCTCGTGCAGGCGCAAACCCAGCCCCAGTGCGCCGACTCCCGCCCAGCGCCGTTGCTGCCGCGGCAGCAAATCACCGTCGCTCATGACCAATGCCCCCACGCCGCCCCAGGTGCCCCACCAGTCCCCGGCCGGACCCCGGAAATCGACGGTCATGCTGCCGCCCAGCCCGCCACTGCCCGTCAGCTTGTCGGCATCCCCCGTCGGCAGTTTGACCGCCATGCGCACCACGGTCTGCCCGACCGGCCTTGCGACACCCAGCTGGATATCACCCAGCCCGCCCGTGGCCTGCTGCAGATCGATGACCGCCTGGCCATCACGCTCGTAGCGGATCAGCAGCCGGTCTCTTGGCGCCTGCTCACGCCCACCGGTGGGTAGGCCGGTGAAGTCATGCCAGTCGTCGATGAAGCCATCGAGACCACCGCCGCTATGCGTGATGTAGGGGACATCGGCCTCCAGCAGCCAGCCACCCAAGCGAACCGAACCGCGTAGGCCCAGGTTGACGGTCTCCGCGTCGAGCACGATGGCCTCGCTGCCAGGCATGCCGGCAGCGCCGCTGCTATCGGCGGTGTACTCGCTGGTCCAATCCAGATCTAGCGCCCAGCCGGCTTGCCCTTCCTCGGGAGCCAATGCGCGCCCCAATTCGGGCAGGCCTTGGACCTGCATCAGCACGTGCTGATTGCTGTGAGCAAACCCCACCGGCTCGTAGGCCAGCGTGGTTGTGGGCGCGCAAAGCAGAGTGGCCAATGCCGGCCAGAGTGAATATCGCATTCCTTCGCAACCTTCTGTCGCTCACCGGCCGTCTGCCGGCAAGGGTATGGGCAGGCCATCCACCCGCATGGCATCCGGCCCGCTCGCCCCGACCCAGATCGACGGGCCGTCTGCGTGATCCCGTTCGTCTCGACGGGCTTTGAAGGTCTGAAGTATAGCGAGCCACTTTGCTAGCATGGCGACCCTTTGCGATCCGACAGTTCTGGCAGCCTCACCATGCAACCCACCGAAAATCTGCGCATCGACTCCATCCGCCCGGTCGCCACGCCGGCTCTGATCCAGGCCGAGCACCCGCTGACCGAAGCCGCCAGCGACCTGGTGTCGCGCACGCGGACCGAAGTCCAGCGAGTGCTCACCGGCGACGATGATCGGCTACTGGTCGTGGTGGGCCCCTGCTCGATTCATGACCCCGAGGCCGCCATTGATTACGCCCGGCGGCTGCAGCCACTGCGCGAAGCCCTGGGCGAAGACCTGCTCATTTTGATGCGGGTGTACTTCGAAAAGCCCCGGACCACCGTGGGCTGGAAGGGGCTGATCAACGACCCGGACCTCGACGAGAGCTACCGCATCAACAAGGGCCTGCGCACGGCGCGACAACTACTCATCGACCTCAATGACATGGGGGTGCCCGCGGGTGTGGAGTTCCTGGACATCCTCACGCCGCAGTACGTGGCGGATCTGGTCAGCTGGGGCGCCATCGGCGCCCGCACGACGGAATCCCAGGTTCACCGCGAGATGGTGTCGGGCCTGTCCTGCCCGGTGGGCTTTAAGAACGGCACGGATGGCAGCGTGAAAATCGCGGCCGACGCCGTGATGTCCGCACAGCATCCGCATCACTTCCTGTCCATGACCAAGGAAGGGATGACCGGCATCTTCAACACCACGGGCAACCCGAACACGCATGTCATCCTGCGCGGCGGGGCCTCAGGGCCAAACTACGACGCCGACAGTGTCGATGCCGCAGCCAAACTGATCGAGGCGGCTGATCTGCCGCCGCGCATCATGATCGACTTCAGCCACGCCAATAGCCGCAAGCAACATCGGCTGCAAATGGATGTGGGCCGAGACGTGGGCCGGCAGATCGCCGGTGGTGATGCCCGCATCATGGGCGTGATGATCGAAAGCCATCTCGTCGAAGGCAATCAGAAGATCGGCCCGCGCGAGTCGCTGACCTACGGTCAAAGCATTACCGATGCCTGCCTCGGCTGGGAGGATTCCGACGGCTTGCTGCGGGAGCTGGCCGGCGCGGTCCATGCGCGTCGCTCACGGGCTCAGCGCGCCAGCGCCTGACCCGCACGGATTGCTTGGGGAGGGGAGACAAAATGTTGAGACGATTTGGATGGCTAACCGCGTTTTGCCTGCTGGCCGCACCCGTGGCCTGGGCCGATTACACCAGCGAGCGACAGGCGCTATTGGAACGCGAAGCGGCGCTGGCCGAGCCCGGCAGTGCAGAGAGCGAGGCCGCCCGTTTTAAAGCCCTGACGGATCTGTACTTCGACTGGGTGCTGCTGGAGCAACCGGAGTTCGGGACCTACTTCGGTATCGACCGCTACCAGGATCGCTGGACCGACAATTCCCGCGTGGCCACGCGCCGCCGCGAGGCAGACACGCGGCGGTCGCTGCAGATTCTGGAATCGATTGATCGCCGGGCTCTGGATGCCGAAACGCGCTTCAACTACGACCTGATCGTCAGCCAACTGCGCATGGACGTCGCCTCGCAGCGGTTCTTCAATGATGAGATGCCGATCAACCAGCTCTCCGGCATTCATCAGAACCTGGCCCAGATTCTCTCGATCATGCCAACCCGCAGCGTCGATGATTACCAGACGCTACTCAGCCGTATGGATGGCATTGAGTCACTGGTCGACAACACCTTGATCTGGCTGCAACGCGGCCTGGAAGTGGGGGCCACCCCGCCGCGGATCACGCTGCGTGAAGTCCCGCAGCAAATCCTCAATCAGATTCCTGAAACGCCGGCCGACAGCCCGCTGCTGGCTCCGTTCCAGCGCATGCCCGAGTCGATATCCGCCGACCAGCAGGCATTGTTGAAGCAGCGCGCCGAAGCCCTGTACCGCACCGAGCTGCGTCCGGCCTTCATGCGTCTGCATGAGTTCTTCACCACGGTCTACCTGCCGCGCGCGCGCGAGTCCATCGCCATGACCGATCTGCCCGATGGCGAGGCCTGGTACGCGCATAACGTCAAGGTTCGGACCACAACAGATCTGACACCGCAGCAGATTCACGACATCGGCCTGGCCGAAGTCCGCCGCATCCGCCAGGCCATGATCGCCGTGATGCGCAAGACAGGCCATGCCGGTGACCTGGCGTCGTTCTTCGACAAACTGCGCAGTGACCCAGCGTTCTACTTCGACACGCCCGAGGCCCTGCTAAGCGCCTACCGCGACATCGCCAAGCGCGCCGACCCCGAGCTGGTCAAACTGTTCGGGCATCTGCCCCGCACGCCCTACGGTGTGGTGCCGGTGCCGGCCTATGCCGAAAAATCCCAGACGACGGCCTACTACCAGCCCGGTTCGCTGGAAGCCGGCCGGCCGGGCAATTTCTTCGCCAATACCTACGCACTGGACACCCGCCCCAAGTGGGAGATGGAAGCGCTGACGCTGCATGAGGCGGTGCCGGGCCATCACCTGCAAATCGCCATTCAGCAGGAGCTGGGCGATCTGCCCTGGTACCGCCGCTATGGCTGGGGGCACACCGCGTTCGTCGAAGGCTGGGGGCTTTATGCCGAAAGCCTGGGCAAGGAGATGGGCTTTTACACCGACCCCTACTCCGAATTCGGTGCACTGACCTATGAAATGTGGCGGGCCATCCGCCTGGTGGTGGATACCGGTATGCACGCGCTGGGCTGGTCGCGCCAACAGGCCATCGACTTCTTCAAGGCGAATGCCGGCAAGACCGAACACGACATTACGGTGGAAGTCGACCGCTACATCGTCTGGCCGGGCCAGGCGCTCGCCTACAAGATCGGACAGCTACGCATCAAGCAACTGCGCGAAGAGGCCGAAGCCACACTGGGCGATGCATTCGACATCCGCGGCTTCCACGACACCGTGCTGGGCGCCGGCGCCATGCCGCTGGACCTGCTCGAAGGCCGCGTCAATGACTGGGTGCAAGCGCAGCAAGACTAGTAGCCCTGCGGGCGAGGCTGCTTCAGACCCACAGCCGGTGCCTGCGCACCGGTTGTGGGCCTTGCCCTGCAAAGGGAGCGGCGCCCCCAAGCGGCTAAGCCGGTTGGCGGCGCTCCACTGAGGGCCTCACCACGGTCCCAGCGCAGACCTGACGGGCGCGCTGGCGCAAGCGCCGCCGCCGCAAACTCAGCGCATTGCGCAGGCCCGCCGGCGACCACAACGCTCGCTGCTTGCGCAGCTGACTGGCGCCTGCAGGCGTGAGTGAAAGCAGCCAGTCGCCCTGCCCCGCAGCAAAACGCAGACAGGCACCTCGGCGCTGGACCAGGCGATCGACACAGTGGTCCAGGTCCGATCGACGCAAGCCGGTTTTTGCCCAGCGCTCAGCCACACAGGCGTAGCGCACCGGCCGGCGCCGCCGTGCCCCGACCGCCGCCAGGGCTTCGGCCAGGGCCGCACGTCGTAATCTGTCGTCAATCTGCACGGCTAGTTGCGCTCCATCAGTGTTTCCCTAGCGGGCCACCACGACCGGAAAGGTCAACTCCAGTGTTTCGCTCACCATGTCCTGCGCCAGTGCCGGCATGGGCGACGCCCGCCAGATCACTTCACGCGCCGCCTGATCCAGGCGGGCATCCCCGGAGCTACGCAACAGGTCCACGGTCATGACCCGACCGGCCCGGTCAATGGTAAAGCGCACGTCGAGGAATACCCGCGGCGCATCGGGTGGCAGTCGCCCGATAAAGCGATCGTTGGCCCGGAAGATGTGGTCGGCGATGCGAGAGAAGAAATCATTGGCATCGACCGAGTAGGCACCGGGCCGCCCGTTGGGGTCGTAACGTGGGTCGGCGCGGCGTCCCGACACGGTGCCTGCCGGGCCACCGGCCAGGCCGGGCGTCGCGCCAGGATTGGGGGTAGCCGCCGCTGGCGGTTGCGGTGGAGCGGGCACCGACGAGCGACCCGAGTGACCCGAGCGAGCCTCAGGGCTCGGCGCGGCGGCCGGCGGCGGCAGGTTCGGCACGCGCTCGTCACGTCCGAACTGCGACTGCACCCCCGTGAGCGCACGGGAGATCTCCGCATTGCGGTTGGGTGCGCGACGCTGCGGAGTTTGATCCGCCGGATCAGGCTCGAAGGACGGTGGCGGCAGCCGATAGTCCACGGGCGGTGACCGGCTTTCCGGCCGCACGCGCGCGAGCTGATCCAGCGTCTCGCTCAATGCCCGGTCCACGTCGCCACTGGCCGGTGCCGCGCGGGTCGCCGGTGGTGGCGTCGGCGTGGATGGCGGCGGGAAATCCAGGGGCTCGATCGGTTGCACCGTCTGCGCCAAGGCCTGATCGATGGCCTGATCCAGCTCGGCCACACGCGACGGCCGGTCCGGCTGCGACTGCGACTGCGACTGCGACTGCGCAGGCTCGGCGGTCGGCGGTGCGGAATCCGCCTCCGTCGGGGCTTGCTCCGGCGTGGAAACTTCGCTGGCGCTGGGCAGACCCAGCGAATCCGACAACCCCAGTGCAGGCGCGACCGACGCCTGTTGGGCAACAGCATCCTCCGGCGTCTCCACCGGGGCGGTCGCCGGCTCCGGCAAGGGCTCGTCGCGCGCATCCTCCTCGTCCTCTTCCTCATCGGCATCCGGTGCCCGCACCAGACGCACCTGATCCGGTGGCGCAGGACCGGGCACGACGGCAGCTGTCGTCGCCGGCTCGACGGGCGCGGTCGGCTCAGCGGGTTCTTCCGATTCCGCGACAGCCGTCGCCGGGGGCGGTTCGCTGCGAGCCAGCCCGGCAGACACACCGCCGGAGGGGGTCGCTGGCCGGGGCGCGGGCGGGGGCGGCGCTGGTGTGGCCGCCGGCTGCGAGGCCGGCGCGCTGGCGGCGAGATCAGCCGCCGCGGCCACCGCCGGCCCGGTGAGCGCCTCCAGGCCCAGCGACTGGCCACCCAACGTGGCCGACAGCGCGCCGCCGCGCCCGGTCGCAGGAGGCGGTGTATCGGGCAGTGGTCGGGTGGTGTCCGGCTCGGCCCCCAACTGCCAGGCAAAGGCCAGCGAGCTGGGCAGCGATACCGGCACGGGATCGGGCAGATTATCGGGGGTCTGCAAATCCAGCGTAACCACGCTGCGCTGAACCTGGCGCTCGTTCCAGCCCCAGCGCAAGGCGAGCAAGCTCGCATGCAGTAGCACGGCCACCGCAAACGCAACGCTCCAATGTCGCCAACCGAGACTCATGGCAAAAGGCTACAGAATTTTGCTGTCAATGAACGAAGAACCCCGACCCGGCCGGCGCCGGATCGGGGTTCGTCCTGCAAGATGCAGTGGGCCGAAGGCCTACCAATAAGTACCGCGGAACAGATTTGCAAAGATCACACCCTTGGGTGTGAGTCGATCATCCACGTTCTTGGGCTCGCCTCCGCGCGCCGCCGACGACGACGGGAACAGCGCATAGCCCTGCGACAGGATGAAATCGTTGACCTTGGGCCACAAGGCGTAGGACAGCTCGCCCGCCTGCCCCAGCGCGGTCTTGATGCGCTTGGGCCGTTCGACAATGGCCTTGACCAGCAGATCGGCCGCCTGGTCCGGCGTATAGGTCGGCACATAGTCATACAACTTGGTCGGCGCGATCATCGGTGTGCGCACCAGCGGCATGTAAATCGTGGTGATCTCGATCCCCGTGTGCTTGATCTCCGCCGACAGACAGCGACCGAACGCATCCAGAGCCGCCTTGGAGGCCACATAGGCGGAGAATCGCGGCACGTTCGTCAGCACCCCGATCGAGGAGACGTTGATGATCTGTCCCTTCTTGCGCTTGGTCATGGACGGCAACAGCGCCAGGATCAGCCGCACGCTGCCGAAGTAGTTCAGCTGCATGGTGCGCTCAAAGTCATGGAAACGGTCCAGCGATTCGGCCACGCTGCGGCGGATCGAGCGGCCGGCGTTATTGATCAGGATATCGACGTGCTCATGCTCGGCGATCACCTGCTTGGCCATCTCGTCGATGGCCTCCATGTCGTTGAGGTCGCAGGGATAAACCCAGGCCTGTCCACCCAGCCGCTCGATGACCTGCTGGGTCTCTTCCAGTTTTTCGCGGGTGCGGGCCACCAGCAAGACCTTGGCGCCCGCCTTACCCAGCTTCTTGGCGGTGGTGAAGCCGATCCCCGAAGACGCACCGGTGATCAGCACCGTCTTGCCACTCACACGCTTGAGCAGCGACTTGCTCACCGAGACGTGGGTATCCAAATGGGTTTCCCAGAAGCGCCACAAGACCTCGGCATAGCTGGACAGCGGCGGGCAGCTAATGCCCGAGTTGGCCAGCGCATGGCGGGTCTGCGCATCGTCAAACTCGGCCTGGCTGCGGATGTAGCCGAATACGGAGATCGGAATTCCCAGCGTCTTGGACAACCCACGCTTGGCCAGATCCAGCCCCGGCAGCTGGCCGATTCGGCCGCGCAGTGCACCGGGTAGTGTCGGCAGGCCCTGGGCATCGAAGGTGAAGGCCATCTCCGGGCCGTGGGCAGCGCTGAAAAAGGCCGACATCACCTCGGCCACGCTGGGCGCCGGGGTTTCGACCAGGTGGAAGGTCCGGCCATCCAGCCCTTCCTGATGCGCCAGATAGACCATGGCGTCGACCACATAATCCACCGGCGCCAGCGGCATCTTGCCGCCATCGACACCCAGCAGCGGAATCCACTTCGGGATGTGGTCGCGAATCTGCTGGATGGCCTTGAAGAAGTAGTACGGGCCGTCGACCTTGTCGATCTCGCCGGTTTCCGAATGGCCCAGCACCATGCCCGGCCGATGGATGCGAATCGGTACCGTGGCCTCGTCGCGCACGATGCCTTCTGATTGGTACTTGGTCCGGAAATAAGGGTGGTTGAGCGACTGCCCCTCGTCGAACATGTCTTCGGTGAAGGTGCCGCTGAAGTCGCCGCCAGCCACGGCCACGGAACTCACGTGGTGCAGAATCGGCGTGCGCTCTTTAGAGGCCAGCGCATTGACCATGGCCACGACATTACGCGTGCCCTCGTTGTTGATCCGGTCGGCAACCTCATCGTCCATGTTCATGTCATAGACGGCCGCCAGATGGAACACATGGTCGATCTTTCCGACCAGTGCCTTGCGCGCCTTGGCGTCGGTAATCACCGGTGACTCGGCAATGTCACCCCAGACCGGCTTGAGCTGATCGGCCAGGTCGCCCAGCCGCTGTTGCAGCCCCTCGAACTTATCGGCCGATTGCGGGCGCACGAGCACGTGTACCGTTCCTCTCTTCGCAAGCGCCTCCACCAGAAAACGTCCGATGAAGCCGGTAGCCCCCGTGACCAGATAATCCATTGCGTCCTGTCTCCTTGTCGGTCAGTCCGATTCTTTGATGAGCCGCAATCCTGCGGCCAGAACAGTCGTGGGGATTATCAACGCACTCGGCCAACAGTTCCATGACAGACCCGCCATGCCGACAGCCGGCCGTAGCAAGGTGATGCCGTGCTAGGGTGCACCGGCGTGGATGGCGACCCGTCGTAGGGCCGGGCCTGAGTCCGAATTCTGCTGACGCGCCTCCGGATTCACTGCGAGGGAGACACCGCATTGACCAAACAGCATGCAGCCGACGTCGCTGTGCTCGGCGCCACGGGCGCTGTCGGCCGCGCGGTCTGCCGACAACTGGCCGCCGCCCAGACGCCAGGCCATGCCATCGTGCGCAGCCATACGACTGCCGTCGAAGGCTTGCCGGCGCGGGTGGTCGACTTCGACCGAGCACCGGAGCTAACGGACGCGGTCCGTGCCCGTGCGGTGATTTGCTGCCTGGGGACCACACAGAGCAAGGCGGGCCGCGATGGCCTGCGTGCCGTGGACTGCGATCTGGTTCTGCACTGCGCCGAACGGGCTTCGCGGGCCGGGGTTGAGGTTTTTACCGTCGTCTCGGCCATGGGCGCCAGTCGACGCTCGCCCAGCTTCTACAGCCGGGTCAAAGGCGAGATGGAGGCGGGCCTGCGCCGGATTCGCCTGGACACGGTCCATATCGTCCGACCATCGCTGCTGCTGGGTGACCGGGATGAACACCGCACGGCCGAGGCCGTGGGGCAGCGGCTGGCACCACTGCTCAATCCGCTCCTACCCATGCAGTACCGAGCCATATCGGTCGATGCCGTGGCCAAGGCGCTGATCCAGCTGTCCGGCCCCTCGACACCGGGAGTCTGGCTGCACGAGCTCCCGCTAGGTGGCCGACGCTCGCGTCGCTTGGATGTTTAGGGAAGCCTTAGGGAAGCACTAACTCATTCGCACCACCAAGACGGAGCCGGTTTTCCCGCGAGCCCAGGTGGAGTGAGTGCCTCTTGGTTAGTCCAAGTCAGCGAACGAGGACGCAGGATCGCGGGAAAACCGGCCCGTTCCGTCTGGATTGCACCTGCAACTTGGCGGCGCGAATGAGTCAGTGCTTCCCTAGAACTCAGGCGGGCGTGGATGCGCCCGCCAGGCTGCGAATCCGTTCCACCATGGCGTAGAAGCCATTGCGTCGATTCATCGACAGGTGGCTCTCCAGACCGAGGCGGCCGAACAACGCCTTGATATCGGTCTCCCGGATCTCTTCGGCCGTCTTGCCGGAATAAGCCATGAACAGCAGGGCGATCAGCCCCTTGACGATGTGCGCATCCGAGTCGCCGCGAAAACGAAAGCGTGGTGGCTCATCGTCGGTCACCTCGTGGGTCAGCCAGACCTGGCTCATGCAGCCACGCACCCGCGTCTGCTCGGTCTTCTCCGACTCGGGCATCGCGTCTAACTGGCGGCCCAGGTCGATCAGGTAGCGGTAGCGCTCTTCCCAGGGGCCCAGGAGTTCAAAATTGTCGGCGAGGGTTTCGATATCCATGGCGTGATTTTAACTGTTTCACGCCTGCTGGCCGTGAACGGGCGTGCTAATTTGCCGGCAAACCTGCCGAAACCCGCACCAAGGTCCGGACGCATGACGCTCACCGCTCGCCAACCCGCCCGCCCGCTCATCGGTCTACTCGCCACTCTACTGGCCCTGCTGGTCACGCCGGCCTGGGCGCAACCCCCTACCGGTCCGCAGACCTTGCCGCTGGACAATGCCGAGTTGCGGGTGGGCATCAAACAGGCGCCGCCGTTCGTCATCAAAGGCGAAGACGGCCAATGGTCGGGCCTGGCAGTCGAGCTGTGGCGACGCACGGCCGCACGCACGCAAACGCCCTATGTTTTGGTGGAGCAGCCCTCTCCGGGCGCCATCATCGAGGCCGTCAGCGCCGGCCGCATCGACGTGGGTGTCGGCGCGCTGTCGGTCACGCCGGAACGGGAACGCAGCATCGACTTCACGCTGCCCTACTTCAACGCCGGGCTGGGCATTGCCACCGCGCGCGCCGACCGCGGCGTTCTGACCACGCTGAAACGGCTGCTGTCCTGGCAGTTTCTGTCTGCCGTGGCCGTGCTGGTGCTGGTCCTGCTGGCTGTCGGCGTGCTGATCTGGGCGCTGGAGCGCCGCCGCAACGCCGAGCAGTTCGGGGGGCGCGCCAGCCAGGGCATTGGCAACGGGTTCTGGTGGTCGGCCGTCACCATGACCACGGTGGGTTATGGCGACAAGGCGCCGGTCACGCCGGCGGGTCGCCTTGTTGCGCTGGTCTGGATGTTCGTCAGCGTCATCACCGTATCCGGCTTCACGGCGGCCATCGCGTCCTCGTTTACCGTTGACCAGTTATCCAGCCGCATTCAAGGCCCGGCTGACCTGCCCACGGTGCGGGTGGGCGCACTGGCCGAGGCCGCCGCCGTGGCGTATCTGCCTGAACTGGGTGTGCGCCCCCGCCGCTTTGCGACCCTGGAGGCGGCCGTGCAGGCGTTGGGCGGCGGCGATATCGATGCCGTGGTGCACGATGCGCCGATACTCCGGGCGACCCTGGCCGAAGGTGGCCACCACAACCTCGTGGTGCTCGACCCGCTGCTGCGCCCGGAGGACTATGCCTTCGTGGTCGCCCAGGGCTCACCGCTGCGGGAGCAACTCAACCCCGCCCTGCTGGAGGTCATCCAGGGCGAGGACTGGGCCGGGCTGCAGGCGCGTTACATCGGCCGGTAGCCCGCCCGGCGGCCGCCGAGACTACATGCCGAGCATATCCAGCACGCCAACGGCGATGAGGTAGATGGCCACGATGTAGTTCAACAGTCGCGGCACGACCAGAATGGCCACGCCGGCGGCAATGGAAATCAGCGGAATCAGTTCGATGTGGATGGTCATGTCAGGTCCTTGCGGAGGCGATTAGCGCCGCTGCCCAAACACGGCGAGCAACAGACCCAGCGTCGCGCTGGCCGCGCCGATAATGAAGTACCAGGTAGTTTCGTCAGAATAGCGGCCCGTCAGCGACTCCGAGAGTTCTTCGGTGAAGGACTGCGAGGCGTTGTAACCCATGATGATCAGGATGACGCCAACCACCAACGCCACCAGACCGATAATCCGTATCGGATGCATCTTGCGCTCCTTGCAATAGTGGCCTCAGCGTAAACGAGGTCGCGCGACCAGGCGAGTACAGCGGCTGGGGTCAGTCCGGGTCGAGTTCCTGCGCCAAACGCTGCAGCCGTGCTGCACGTTCATCGCTCACTGTCGGAAACTGTGGCCCCATGGCCTCCAGCGTGCCCCGAATGACCTGGGCCACCATCAGCCGCATCGCCGGCTTGTCATCCGCGGGGATCACATACCAAGGTGCCCAGTCCATATGGGTCGTGGCGATGGCCGCCTCGTAGGCAGCGATGTAGTCGTCCCAATGCGCTCGCTCACGCACATCCGACTCATCGAACTTCCAGTGCTTGTCCGGCTTGCGCAACCGCCGTAGAAACCGCTCCCGCTGCTGTTCGGGGGACAGGTGCAACCAGAACTTGAGCACCACCGTGCCGTTATGTGCCAGATGGCGCTCATGGGCGGTGATGGAGCGCAGCCGCTCATCCCAAAACCCCGGCGCATCGGCGCCGTCACCGGCCAGCTCCGGATGGACACGGGCGATGAGCACGTCTTCGTAGTAGCTGCGATTGAAGACGCCGATCTGCCCCCTGGCCGGCAGCGCCTGAACCGTGCGCCAGAGAAAGTCATGCGAGCGCTCGAGATGCGACGGCGCCTTGAACGAGGTGACACGCACCCCGCTGGGGTTCACCCCGGAGAACACCGCACGAATGGTGCTGTCCTTGCCGCCGGCATCCATGGCCTGGAACACCACCAGCAAGGCCTGTCGGGCGTCGGCATGGAAACGGCGCTGCAGATCATGCAGCGCCTCCACCTCTTCGCCTAGTGCCGCCTTGAGCTGCGCCTTGTCCGGGCCGCCCTGCGCCGGCCGGGTCGGCCAGTCAGCCGGGCGAAACTGCGCGGGCTCCTGCACGCGCTGCGGCGTGTCGGGAAAGTCTGTAAACGGCCAGGGCATGAGGGTGACGCGCAGGCGGCGTGGCGGCGCGTGCCGCCACACTCGACCAATCAGGCGCGGTTGTAATCGTCCTGGAAGCGGACGATGTCGTCCTCGCCCAGGTAACTGCCGGATTGCACCTCGATCAGCACCAGCGGAATGACGCCGGGGTTGTCCAGCCGATGCGTCGTGCCCAGCGGAATATAGGTGGATTGGTCCTCGGTCAGCGTCAGGGTCTCGTCACCCTTGGTCACGATGGCCGTGCCCTGGACCACAATCCAGTGCTCGGCGCGGTGATGATGCATTTGCAGCGACAGCTTGCACTTGGGCTTGACCACGATGCGCTTGACCTGGAAGCGATCCCCCAGGGCGATGGTTTCGTAGCTGCCCCAGGGGCGATAGACCACGGCGTGGTGCTTGGCCTCTTGGCGGTCGGCCGCCTTGAGTTGCTTGACGATGGCCTTGACGTCCTGCACCCGGTCACGGCTGGCCACCAGCACGGCATCGGTGGTGTCGACAACCACGGCATTGTCCAGGCCGACCGTCGCCACCAGCCGACCATCGTTGGATCGGACAAAGGTATTGGTGGTGTCGTGGGTCAGCACATCGCCCTGCAGCACGTTGCCATCGGCATCTGCCTCGTTCACCGTGCCGAGGAAGGTCCAGGAGCCGACATCATCCCAGCCGACGCTGAGCGGCACGACGGCCGCACGGGCGGTTTTTTCCATGACCGCATAGTCGATGGAATCCTCCGGGGACTTGGCGAATGCGTCCTTGTCCAATCGCAGGAAGTCGAGATCTTCCTGGCCCTGGCTGACAGCCGCCATCGCGGCATCGAGAATCTCGGGCGCATGCTCACGCAGTTCATCCAGCAAGGTGCCGGCCTGGAACACAAACATGCCGCTGTTCCACAGGAAATCACCACTGGCGATGTACTGCTCCGCGGTCTTGGCGTCCGGCTTTTCCCGGAAGGTCTTGACCCTGAAGCCGGTGCCCACGGCATCGCCGGTTTGGATGTAGCCGTAGCCGGTCTCGGCGCGGGTGGGTGTCACGCCAAAGGTCACCAGATGACCCTGGGCCGCCAACTCGGCCGCCGCCTCGGCGGTGCGCGCAAAACCTTCGGCGTCGGTGATTACATGGTCGGCCGCCATCAGCATGAGCACGGCATCACGCCCGTGCTGCTCGGCCACCAGCGTGGCCGCCACGGCGGCCGCAGGCGCGGTGTTGCGCCCCATGGGCTCCAGCACAATGGTCGCGTCCTGCTGCCCCATTTGCTGAAGCTGCTCGGCAACAATAAAGCGGTGATCGTCCCCGCAGATGACCATCGGAGGCTGCACGCCTTTCAGCGATTCGCTCCGGGCCACCGTCGCCTGCAGCATGGTCTGATCGCCCACCAGCTTGAGGAACTGCTTGGGGAACAGGCCTCGAGACATGGGCCACAAACGGGTGCCGGAACCACCGGCAAGCAGGACGGGAACAATCATTCTTCTTCCTTGAGCGCGCTATAGAGGAGGTCTGGCGACGCCGGTCGCCATGAACAGGACGACGATCATAGCCCGGGTCGCGCCCCCTGTTGCAGGGGGCCGGGGCAGCCGCGAACGGATTGTCGTGATCCAGGCCCGGTTTCAGTGCTGGCTGACCACGTGAAGCGCGGGTGAAATCGGGCTGCGCATGTTGCGCTGCGATAAGCCCGATTAACCCTGTACAGCATTGCGCAAATCACCCCCCGGCCGACGACCGGTCAGTGCGGTTATGCACCGAAATCCACACCCGCAGCAAACGCTTGTGCGCCAAGGATTTGACGCCGCTCACCCACGGCTTATCCACAGGCTTGTTATCAGGCCGACACTACATCTAGTGGTCTGCGGCGCTGTCAACCACAATATTTGGGGTTGACGCCATTTACAGATGAATTAACGTCGGCCGCGTCGCAGGACCACGGGTCGGTCCTCGCTGAAGCTCCAGAGGGACTCCGCATGCAAACAGAGGCCAGCAACCTCCAGAACGATACGCCGCGCACGCCTGCCGCTGTGCGCGATACCCACCACAACCAGCCGGAACTGTCCGCCACCGCACCGGGCGGTTACAAGGTCATTCGTCGTAACGGCAAGGTCACGCCATTCGACGCCAGCAAGATCGAAGTGGCCATGACCAAGGCCTTTCTGGCCGTGGAAGGCGGCGGGGCCGCCGCCAGTGCCCGCGTGCACGAAAAGGTCCGCAGCCTGGCCAAGCAGGTCGCCCAGGCCGTGACCCGCAACCTGACCGGTGGCGGCACCGTGCATATCGAAGACATCCAGGACCAGGTCGAACTGGCCCTGATGCGCTCCGGTGAGCACAAGGTTGCCCGCTCCTACGTCATCTACCGTGCCGAGCGTGCCCGCGAACGCGAAGTCGCCAAGTCGGCCGATCTGCCACTGGGCCAGTCGTCGCTGCGCGTCACCAACGCGGCCGGTCAGCTGGTGCCGCTGGATGAGATGCGCCTGCGTCGCGTAGTCACCGAAGCCTGCGAGGGCATCGAGGACGTCGACGGCGAAAAGGTCATCGAAGACACGCTCAAGAATGCCTACGACGGCATCAAGGAAAACGAGCTGGCCACGGCGCTGACGCTCTGCGCCCGCACGCTGATCGAGAACGAGCCGAACTACTCCCAGGTGGCGGCGCGTCTGTTGCTGGACAACCTGCGTCACGAGGCCATGGCGTTTCTCGACATGCCCAACGCCTACCCCACCCACGGGGAAATGCGTGGGCTGTACGGCGACTACTTCAAGGCCTACCTGAACCGCGCGGCCGAACTGGAGCTGGTGGACCCCACCCTGTGCCAGTACGACCTGGACAAGATCGGCGATGCGCTGCTGCCCGACCGGGACAACCAGTTCACCTTCCTGGGCCTGCAGACGCTTTACGACCGCTACTTCATCCACAGTGACGAAACGCGCTTTGAACTGCCGCAGGCGTTCTTCATGCGTGTGGCCATGGGCCTAGCGATCAACGAGATCGACCGCGAAGACCGCGCCATCGAGTTCTACCAGCTGCTGTCGTCCTTCGACTTCATGTCGTCGACGCCGACGCTGTTCAACTCCGGCACGCTGCGTCCGCAGCTGTCGTCCTGCTACCTAACCACGGTGCCGGACGACCTGGGCGGTATCTACGGCGCCATCCATGACAACGCCATGCTGTCCAAGTTTGCCGGCGGCCTGGGCAACGACTGGACCCCCGTGCGTGCACTGGGCGCCCACATCAAGGGCACCAACGGCAAGTCGCAAGGTGTTGTCCCCTTCCTCAAGGTCGTGAACGACACGGCCGTGGCGGTTAATCAGGGTGGCAAGCGCAAGGGCGCCGTCTGCGCGTATCTCGAAACCTGGCACAAGGACATCGAGGAGTTCATCGAACTGCGCAAGAACACCGGTGACGAGCGTCGCCGCTGCCACGACATGAACTCGGCCAACTGGATTCCCGACCTGTTCATGAAGCGGGTCATGGAAGAAGGCCAGTGGACGCTGTTCTCACCGAACGACGTGCCAGACCTGCATGATCTGACCGGCAAGGCGTTCGAGGCGGCCTACACCGCCTATGAGGCCAAGGCCGACGCCGGCGAGATCGCCGTGTTCAAGCGCATCCCGGCGCTGCAGCTGTGGCGCAAGATGCTCGGCCTGTTGTTCGAAACCGGTCATCCGTGGATCACGTTTAAGGACCCCTGCAACCTGCGCAGCCCGCAGCAGCATGTCGGCGTTGTGCATAGCTCTAACCTGTGCACGGAAATCACCCTGAACACCTCGCCGGGCAAGGAAATCGCCGTCTGCAACCTGGGTTCCATCAACCTGCCGCAGCACGTCGAGGAACTGCCGGACGGCACCGTCGGCATCAACCGCGAAAAGCTGGCCAAGACCGTTAAGACGGCCATGCGCATGCTGGATAACGTGATCGAGTACAACTACTACTCGGTGCCGACCGCACGCGCCTCCAACCTGCGTCACCGTCCGGTGGGCATGGGCCTGATGGGCTTCCAGGATGCGCTGTACAAGCTGCGTCTGTCCTACGAATCCGACGAAGCGGTCGAGTTTGCGGACACCTCCATGGAGCTGATCAGCTACTACGCCATCCAGGCATCCAGCGACCTGGCCGAAGAGCGGGGCACCTACCCCAGCTTCGACGGCAGCCTCTGGAGCCAGGGCATTCTGCCGATCGACTCCATCGAAAAGCTGGCCGATGCCCGTGGGCAGTACCTGGAGCAGGACCGCACCCAGCGCCTGGACTGGGATAGCCTGCGCGAGCGCGTCAAGACCGTGGGCATGCGCAACTCCAACTGCATGGCCATCGCGCCGACGGCCACCATTGCCAACATCACCGGCGTGAGCCAGTCCATCGAGCCGACGTACCAGAACCTGTACGTCAAATCGAACCTGTCGGGCGAGTTCACCGTGGCCAACCCCTACCTGGTCGACGACCTCAAGGCGCGTGGCCTATGGGATCAGGTGATGGTCCACGACCTCAAGTACTTCGATGGCTCGGTGCAGCCCATCGACCGCGTGCCGGACGACATCAAGTCGATCTACAAGAACGCCTTCGAGGTCAACCCGCACTGGCTGGTCAAGGCCGGCAGCCGTCGTCAGAAGTGGCTGGATCAGGCCCAGAGCCTGAACCTCTACATGTCCGAGCCCAGCGGCAAGAAGTTGGATGCGCTGTACAAGGACGCCTGGCTCTCCGGCCTCAAAACGACCTACTACCTGCGCACCATGGGTGCGACCCATGCCGAGAAGTCGACGATTACCGACCATCGCCTGAACCAGGTCGGCAAGGGCGCCAGTGCCCCAGCTGCATCACCAGCAGCGGCCTCGCCTGCGGCCAGCCCGTCGCCGAGCCCATCACCCAGCCCGGTGGTCAATGCGTCGCCCTCGCCGTCACCGAGCCCGAGCCCGAGCGCCGAGGCGCCACCGGCCTGCTCGATCCTCGACCCGGACTGCGAGGCCTGCCAGTAAGGCAGCCACCACCCGACAGACCTGCGGCCGGCTCCGGCCGGCCGCATCACCCGAATTCGTCAGGAGTCAGACATGCTTGATTGGGAAGACAGCAACAAGCCCCAGCTCAGCACCACCACCCGCGCCGATGATGCCGCCGCGGCCGCCGTCCACCACCCGGATCCCTTCGCCGTGAACGCGGCTGCCGCCGAAGGCGCAGGCGCCACCGGTGCCGAGTCCATCGCCATGGGCGCCGGTCGTATCCAGGTCGACGACAAGAAAATCATCAACTGCAAGGCCGACCTCAACCAGCTCGTGCCGTTCAAGTACGGCTGGGCCTGGGAAAAGTACATCGCCGGCTGCGCCAACCACTGGATGCCGAACGAGATCAACATGTCGGCCGACATCGCCCAGTGGAAGAACCCCACGGCGTTTTCGGACGACGAGCGCCTGATCGTCAAGCGCGCGTTGGGCTTTTTCGCCAGCGCCGACTCGCTGGTCGCCAACAACCTGGTGCTGGCCGTCTACCGCCACATCACCAACCCGGAGTGCCGCCAGTACCTGCTGCGTCAGGCCTTCGAAGAAGCGCTGCACACCCACGCCTACCAGTACATCGTCGAATCCCTCGGCATGGACGAGGCCGAAGTGTTCAACATGTACCGCGAAGTGCCCTCGGTGCACGACAAGGCCGCCTGGGCCCTGCCCTACACCCAGTCACTGGCCGACCCGATGTTCCACACCGGCACACCGGAAGACGACCAGCGCCTGCTGCGTGACCTCATCGCGTTCTACGTGGTCTTCGAAGGCATCTTCTTCTACGTCGGCTTTGTGCAGCTGCTGTCCTTTGGCCGCCAGAACCGCCTGACCGGTGCCTCCGAGCAGATCCAGTACATCATGCGCGATGAGTCCATGCACATGAACTTCGGCATCGACGTCATCAACCAGATCAAGATCGAAAACCCGCACCTGTGGACCGCCGAGTTCCAGGAAGAGATCAAGGACATGATCCGCGAGGCCACCGACCTGGAAATCCGGTACGCCCACGACACCATGCCGCGCGGCGTGCTGGGCCTGAACGCCAACATGTTCCACGACTACCTGCACTTCATCGCCAACCGGCGCTGCAACCAGATCGGTATCGCCGACATCTTCCCGGGCGCCACCAACCCGTTCCCGTGGATGAGCGAAATGATGGACCTGAAGAAGGAGAAGAACTTCTTCGAGACGCGGGTGATTGAGTATCAGGCGGGTGGGACGCTGAGCTGGGATTGACTCTATACGTAACTTGCGTATAGTTTGACACTCGCTTGAAGGCCGTCTTCGTTGAGCTACCGGCGTTTGAACGCCACCGCGCAAGCTATCTGAGCGACAAGGCGTTCACATCGCTGCAAGACGCATTGATGAAGTCCCCGAACGCCGGGGACGAAATTCAGGGGACCGGCGGACTGCGCAAGCTTCGGTTCGCCGATCCCCGGCGCGGCAAGGGCAAACGTGGCGGCCTCCGGATCATCTACTACTGGTGGTCCGGCGGTGCACAGTTCTGGCTGTTCACCGTCTACGACAAGGATGAGATGGTTGATCTCACCCCGGACCAACGCCGCAGCCTGAAAACGCTGATCAAGCGTGAACTCGCGGCACGGAGCAGGACATGAGCGAGCAACAAGCCCAGAAACGAAACCTTCTCGGTGAGCTCCAGGAAGGCTTCGACGCGCTGGCCGACGAACGCAAGGGCAAGCGGACACTGCGTACGCATGCGATAACCAGCAAACCGCTGGACACACCGTCCGCGCCCGAGCTGATCGCTCTACGCGAAAAGCTCAACATGTCCCGCGCCGTGTTCGCGGTTTATCTGCGAACCAACGTCCGCACACTGGAAAACTGGGAACAGGGGCGCGCCAAACCGAACGCGCAAGCCACCGTACTGATTCGCATGGTCGAGTGCTATCCCGATACGATTGAACGGCTAGCAGCAATATAAGGTTCGCTTGCGAATTGACCGACTGGTTAAACAGACGGCGGAACTCGCCGTAGACGCCTATCTGCTGACGTTGGCACCGGCCGCGAATCGGAGGACCGTAGCGCGATGATATAGCGGCTGTGGCCGACCGTCTAAGCTGCAAGCCGGTACGCGCTTGTCAGATCGGGTCGTCTGCATGCTTGAGCATCGCCAGTGGTCGCCAGAGCAAATTTCAGAAAAGCTGAAACGGGAACACCCGGACGATCCCTCCATGCACGTGAGCCACGAGACCATTTACTCATGGGTCTACGCGCAGCCGAGAAACCACCTGAAGCGGCTGCTGGTGTCCCAACTGCGCCAGGGCAAGCCCAAACGTGGGCGCAGAGCCAGCGCTTCGAACTGCTCGGCGATTCAGGTTCCGGATCACCAGACGATTCATCAGCGACCGGCCGAAATCGAGGGTCGAGAATTTCCAGGCCACTGGGAAGGCGACCTGATCATCGGCCAGCTGAACCAGTCCTGTATCGGCACGCTGGTTGAGCGTAAGACCGGCTTTCTGGTGCTCTGCAAGATGGAGAATAAGAGCGCTGCAGCCGTCCGAGAGGGCTTTGAACGGCAGCTGAAGAAGATCGACAGCTTTCTACGGCTGTCGATGACTTACGACCGGGGCTCCGAGATGGCTGAGCATCCGCTGATGAGCAAGCATCTGAAGATGGCCATCTACTTTGCGGATCCGCACGCCCCTTGGCAGCGAGGCAGCAACGAGAACATCAACGGCTTGCTCCGGCAGTACTTCCCGAAAGGCACCGACCTGTCAGGTGTAAGCCAGGTACGCTTGAACGACGTCGCATGGTTGCTGAACACCCGACCAAGAAAACGTTTTGACTTTCAGAGCCCGCAGGAACTTTTCGATCAGGCAACGGCGGATTATCTCAATCATGTTGCACTTGATTCTTGAATCCAAGCACCCACCCAACCCAGAAAGGCCTTCATCTCATCGCAGGCATGCCGCAAATGCAGATCCGAGCCGCAAATCCCGCAGCGCGCCACCTCAATCAACACCTGCCCCTCGGCAGGCACCAGCTCTGGTAAACCCTCCACCGTCATCGCGGTGTTCTGGCAAACCACTGCTCGCACGGGTTTCTCCCTGATGTTGTCGTTGTCTGTCCCTCTGAGGCACTGAGACTACCAACGCCCAAGGCCCGCGGCACGGCGGCTACAGCTCGTGCGAATTGGAGCCCTGTCCGGTTAAGGCGCAGGTTCTCGTACTAATGAACTGAGATCGGCCGTATCAAACCACGACCGGTGGACGCAAGTTTCATTAAAATAAAACACCTTTGGAAAAAACATGAAATTCTTAATATCGTTTTCCTTAATGATCTGGCTATCCGCAGCCAGTGCTGCGCCGATTGATCGCTTTGAAATCCACGAAAATTTCCCCCGTTTTGCGGAGTACCTTGAAGGGATTGATGATTCACTCCTGAATGATTGGTTGAAAGAAGTCGAGCGGCTAGCGGAGCAACGCAACGTTGAAGTAACTAACATACATGAATTAACCGGCCTAATTGAAAACGACCCAATTATTCAAACTGGGTGGAACAATGCACAACTAGAAGCGCTGGATCAACTAGCTATGGCCGCGCTAGCCCGTCATTTAATTGATCCAGAGCAGAAAAGCGAGAAAGTGACTCCAGATGTTAAGTCGGCACTTCAGTTTTTGACTGTCGCGACGGCATTCAACCCAGCCGGGAGAGTTTGCGTGAATAAAGACGCCCGAATTGAGGGGCCATGCATTAACTCAACTGGTGGATCGGAAGCTTTAACGGCGCATGGGACGTTGAGAACTAGCGACTCATCAAGTAAGAATCCAGTTCACTTCAGCATTAATCATCGCACACCAGAAGTCACCGAACCGCCGCCAGAAGATTTCATCGCGAGGTCGCAAGCGGGACCTATCGAACTTCCCGTAAGTATTTCCGCGCTTCTTGTCGCACCAAATGTGACCAGCCTATGCCGTTTAGGGGTTAACGATTTTAACCCTATTGAGGTCCCTCGCGAACTGAGATTGAGCGAAGATAATCGCGAAACACTTAAAATATTTACCGACAGTGCAGGTCAGGCGGCGCGTTTATACGGACCCCCGTTTCGTTGTTGGGACGGACAGAAAATATCCCTGGCAGAGGGGATCTTCACAGCAAAACTTTCATATGGGCTGACCACAGTCGACTTAATTCAGGGAGTCGTACCACTATATGTGGTCTGCGGCTTTGGAGTGGGCGGCTGCAAAACAGCTGTTTCATTTTGCGTCGCAGCTAATGTGCTCATGGGTAACGATGTTGACATACCGAGCTGCTTCGAAGCTGTGTCAACAGTTTTTCCTGGCCGCGTGAATTTCGGTGGCGACCTGTCACTATCGCTTGCATCTGAATGCGGTGTCGTTCCTGGAACGCCACCCATCTCACGCCCAGGATTTATTGAATCTCAGTCGGTTTTGGAGTCTGCAGGATTCAAATACGGAACGAATTATCAACTACCCCCAGTTTCTGGCTCCACTTCGTTCCATGTATTCCCTACACCGACATTCACTGGCTCTCGCGGAACAGGCGTTCTTACAAGTACATTCCGTTTTCTTGACCTTCAGTCCGGCGAGCCAAACTTTATTTTTCTTGCAGCAGACTCTTTGCGTTTTTATCGAGATCTTACGCTCGCAGACTGTAGCGTGGCGGTCGACGGGAAGAGATCTACCAGCGACATTATTATTGATCATGAGTACCACGCCACGATAGAAACTGTATTTTTTCAAATTCCTCCGTTTTTTGTCGACCTACGGGTATCCGCTAGACGGGTTAATAATAACTACATACCACCGCTGAATTTAGCGGCAACCTCAGCAATGCCTAGTGAAGACGTGAAATGTAGCCGCTTGAGTGCCGGCACCATTCAATGCATGCCTCACTGACGGTGCGTCGGCTAAGATTCCTGAGCTGAGAGTTCAGCGCTGAGCGCGTGGCGGGGACACTTGCAGACCCCCACCGCGCCGCTCAGAGACAGAGTGCAGTGAAGGAGCGCATGGTTCGGAGCCAGGAGAATAACCAATGAAAAAGTTCATTTCTTTAATTCTGGTCATTTTGACTTTTGGAATTATCAACGGATGCGCCACTCATCGAGTCGTGTCGAGCGTGTCGGCGCCACCGGAGGCTAGTGAATCCAAGGGTGAACACAGATTTATTGAAACAGCGATCATTCATTTCAATGATGGCTCGAAGGTGAAGGCTGACCTGACCGCTTACGATAATGAGCGACTGTACGCGACCGATGGCAATTGGCTGTGGTCGTCCATTGACCGAGTGGACCTTCTGGAAAGGCGTCCATCAAGTGGATTCGCGGAGGCGTTCGGTCGATTCTTATCGATATTACCCAGTGCGGCCGGATCGTGTAGAGGGTGCTAACTGCTTAGATTCAAGGATCAAGTGCAACATGATTGAGATAATCTGCCGTTGCCTGATCGAAATGCTCCTGCGGGCTCTGAAAGTCAAAACGTTTTCTTGGCCGGTTGTTCAGCAGCCATGCGACGTCGTTCAAGCGGCCCTGGCTCAAGCCAGATAGGTCGGTGCCCTTCGGGAAGTACTGCCGCGCATTACGGTGACACCTTACCAATTACACCATTTAACGCTATGTTGGCCGCATGGCTCGCCTGCCCCGGATCATCGTTCCTGACTACCCGGACCACGTCACGCATCGGGGGAATCGTCGCCAACGTATTTTCCTGGTCGAGGATGACTATGCGGTTTATCGGGACATGCTCGCCGAGAATTGCCGAATGCATGGTGTGGAGGTGTGGAGTTATTGCTTCATGCCGAACCACGTCCACCTCATCCTGACGCCATCTTCGTCTGATGGGTTGTCCCGTGCGGTCGGGGAAACGCATCGCCGCTACAGCGGCTTCATCAATGCGCGGCTGCGGGTGACGGGGCATCTGTTTCAGGGACGGTTTGGCTCTGTCGCGATGGACGAAGCACACCTCTATGCGGCATTTCGTTATGTGGCCATGAATCCGGTCAAGGCGAATCTGGTTGAACGACCTGAAGCCTGGCCTTGGTCAAGTACGCCCGCATATCTGGCTGGTCGAGACGACAGTCTGGTCACGGTTAAACCGTTTCTCGATCGCATCGAAAACCCGCAAGTGTTTTTCAGCGCTGCGGCAGATGAGGTTCGGGAAAGAAACTTGGCATCTGGGCAGAGCATCGGAAGGCCCTTGGTGGATGACGACACGCTGGCAGCACTGGAGAAGGCGATGGGTATTCAGTTGAGGCCGAGGAAACGTGGGCGGCCACGCAAGGAAAAGCCAGACGCGGGGCAGGTTAAATTCACGGAGTAGCTCAAGCTTTACTACAGTCAGTCGAGACAACATTTGTGTGTTTTGTTGTGTTGCGTGATAGCGTGGTCTCCGTCGACGATCGAACATAGGACGACGCCATCATGCGTTTATCAATTGAGGTGACACCCGAGCAGCACCAATGCTTGAAAGCCGCTGCTGCCTTGCAGGGCAAATCGTTGAAAGCCTTTGTACTGGAGCGTGCCTTGTCCGACCTGAGCAGCGGTGGGCAGGCCGACGATCTACATGCCTTGGAGCAGGTCTTGCGCGCGCGTATGGACGCGGCCGCCAAGGGCTCACGCTCCAGCAAGTCTGTTGCGGAAATCGCTGACGAGGTGCAGGCGGAAGAAAACCGCGCTTGAAGCCCCGCTACCAACTCACGTTAGAGGCCGAACAGGACCTGCGCGGTGTGTTTCGTTACACGCTGCGCGAGTGGGGCTCAGCCCAGCTAGAACGCTACCGTCAGGCACTGACGGAGACCTTGAACGCCATTGCCGATGGCGAAGTGCCACGGCGGGTGGTTTCCGACAATCTGCCGGGTGTCTATGTGGCGCGTTGTCAGCACCACTTCATTTTCTACGTGGTGCCAGAACGTAAACCACCACTCGTACTCGCGGTGCTTCACGAGCGGCAAGACCTTGTTGCCCGTTTGGTTGAGCGGTTTGAAGGGTACTAACCGTGATCACGCTGCAGTTAAAGGGGTCAGAGTCCTTGAAAGCTGGTAGTACCAACTACCGGCTGACTCGCCTGATGATGACATCACACTCCTGATGCGAGTAACGTCAAAGCTGCCCTCCTGTGTGAGTTGTTTATCGTGAAGGCAACCCGCGGTTCCAACAATCGACTTGTCGGCCTCGTCGTCAGTCTGTTGATTGCTTTCAGTGCCGCGGCGGGGTCTCCGCAGCCCGGCGATGTCCCCCCGGCTTTGGATGGAAACGATCAGCACGGTGGAATCGCTGACCTAGGCGCACTGCGTGGCCATGTGGTGGTGCTGACATTCTGGGCATCTTGGTGTGGCCCCTGTCTCAATGAGATGAGCATGCTCGCTCGGTTGCAGGGTGTCGCAAACGAGCGTGGCCTTGATCTTTCGGTTGTGTCCGTCAACTACAAGGAAGACAGCCGAACGTTCAAGAAGATCGCGAAGGCGCTGGCCGATCTTCCCTTGCGCTTAATTAAGGACAGCGATGGCACGAACGCGTCCCGCTACGACGTTGACCGAATTCCCAATATGTTTCTCATCGGTCGTGACGGTCTAATCGTCAGCCATCATGTGGGTTATACGGATAAAGCGCTTGATGGGCTGCTGGCTGAAATCTCCGCCGAGCTTCAGAAAGCGCCTCCGGATGCAAGTTCGTGACAAGTGTGACCACCTCACGCCCCGCGGTAATCGACAAGCAACAGCCCTCGGCTCGACCCCACTGGTTTTTGGTTGGTGTGTTCCTAGCGCCACGACTTGAATTATTCGCACAGCGGCTGGCAGTTCCCCAGACAATCGATTGTTGGAGCAAATAGGCATGCTAGAACGACTCTTTTCCATGCAAGGAAAAATCTGCCTCGTGACAGGTGGTTCGCGCGGTTTGGGGTTTAGCTTGGCGCAAGGCTTTCTCGAAGCGGGGGCCGCTCGGGTGTATATCACCGCACGAAAGCCAGAGCCTTGTGAGCAAGCCGCCCGTGAGCTGTCGCGCTACGGCGAGTGCATCGCTTTGCCGGGCGATATGAGCGACATGTCCAGCATTCAAGCGTTGGTAGATACGGTAGCCGAGCAATGCGATCAGCTAGATGTGCTGGTCAACAATGCCGGGACCGCTTGGGGTGCACCGTTTGGTCAGTTTCCAGAAAGTGGCTGGGACAAGGTGATGGACCTCAACGTGCGTTCTCCGTTCTTTCTGACGCAGGCACTCCATGCCTTGCTCAAGCAAGGGAAATCACCCGAAAACACTGCCAGCGTGGTCAATATTGGTTCGATCGCGGGCATTGTGGGCGACCCAATCGGTGCCTACAGCTACGGCCCCAGCAAAGCCGCCATGCACCAGATGACCCGCAATCTTGCACATGATTTAGCCGAACATCACATTCGCGTGAACGCCATCGCGCCAGGGCGTTTTTTCTCAAAAATGACCGAATCAGTCAGCCAAGACCAAGCAACCTATGAAGCCGAATGTGCGGAGATTCCATTGCACCGATGGGGGACGGCAGACGACATCGCCGGTCTGGGCATCATGCTGTGCAGTCGAGCCGGCGCCTATGTCACCGGGCAGATTTTTGTCGTCGACGGAGGTAGCTCGCTTTAGTGCATCCCTCCAGCGGTAAAGGGGTCAAAGCCTGAGGATTCCCCACATCTCATGGCGTTGCAACTGCTTGGCTTGCAAGCGAACAGAGTCGCCTGAGGGCTTGGTCGGGTGCGGGTATCCGGGCACTCGATTTTCGTAGATGCTCCCAGCCTCGGCGGAGCATTGAGACTCGGAACCT